>DASZYF010000198.1:0-47746 GCA_035545535.1 Mycobacteriales bacterium
CTCGTCGAAGTACCAGCCGTCCGGCGCGAAGCCGAGCGTGCCCGCGCAGATGGAGTGCCGGTCCTGGCACTCCTGCTGGATGAGGTTCGGGTCGAGCGCCACGTACTGGTTGTGGTTGACGCCGAGCGAGTGGAGGATCCAGGTGAGCGGGACCTTCTGTCCCGCAGGCAGTCCGGTGGGCACGTAGACCGAGTAGGGCTGCACCCGCGAGAGGTAGTTCGGGCGCAGGTCGCCGGTGCCGGTGCCCGCGTCGTGGACGACGCCCTGGCCCAGGTCGAGACGGGTGACGTACCAGCGCTCGCTCGGCCCGGTCGGCTGCGGCTCGGGCGTCGCCGTTTTGGCCGTGAGCTGCGCCCAGTCGAGCGCGAGCGAGAACTTGCTGACGTCACCGCCGTTGAGCGTGTCGGCCTGGTCGTCCTCGTTCCAGAAGTTGCCGGTGACGAAGTGCGAGAGCCCGTCGAGGCCCAGCGGTGTGCCCTTGAGCGCGGCGCCGAACGCTGCCTCGAGCGCGGCGGTGCGGCTGTCGGTCCAGATGGGCGCTTCCTGCGCCACCGAGCGGAAGGTGACGTTGTAGACCTTGGGCAGCCCGAGCGCCTGGTCCAGCGGCAACCCGTCCTGCTCGATGACCGGTGTGCCGAACGTGTCACCGCCCTGCGCGAGGCCGGCGGCGAGCCGCACCTTCCACGTGCCGCTCACCGGCATCAGGGTGCGGGGCACCTTCACGATGAAGGACCGCGAGGTCATGTCGACGGTGAGCGATCCGCCGTGCGCGGTGACGTCGGTCCGGGTGCCGGTCGTCGGGTCGATCAGCCACGCGCCGGTGCCGGAGACGACGAGGGCCTCGTCAATGCCGGGCGAGCGCACACCGGCGCCGGCGGGCCACGTGCTCGCGCCCGTGGCGGCGTTGCCGTCGGTGTCGAACGTCCACTCGGCGATCGGCACCGTCTTGTCGACGAGGGTGCCCCAGTCGACCCGCCAGTACGACGCGGTCGCGTCGAGCCCGACTGCGCTGCGGAAGATGTCGGCGCCGTTGTTGTGGGCGTTGCCGGCCGGGTAGCCGTAGATGCCCTGCGCCGGTGCGAGGTCGGCGACGAGCGCATCTCTCGACAGCGGGAAGCCGCTGGGTGCGGACGCTCCGTGGTCGTCGTAGACGAAGTCGGACCAGAACGATGCGCCGCCGCCGAGGCGTCCGGTGCCGGACGTGCGCGGGAAGTCGTTCGGGAACGGCCACGCGGCCCGGGTCGGCTCGGGCAGCGCGGGTTCGGGCAGCTTCGCGGCGTCGGGCGCCCCGGACGGGATGCCCGGCGGTGTCGGGACGACGGCCGTCGCGGTGTGGGGCGCCGCGGTGCGAGGTGCCGCGATGCGGGGCGCCGTGGTGCGGGGTGCCGCGTGCGCGGGCGCCGCGAGGAGCAGCAGCGGGACGGCGGCCAGGACTGGGGCGAGGGCAGCGCGAAGCAGACGTCCCGGCACGGAGCGCGACGCTACGCCGGATCGTCAGCCGTTCAGGTCGTGCGGGCTCACGCGTCGGCGAGGTCGACGGTCAGGCCCTCGGCGGCCGCGAAGAACGGCACGGTCGTGGACAGCTCCGCGACGATCGCGTCGACCTGCTCGTCGGTGCGGCCCGGGTCGTGGTGGAACAGCGCGAGCCGGCGCGCGCCGGCCTGCTCCGCGAGGCGAGCGGCGTACTCGACGGCGGCGTGGCCGAGGTAGGCGCGGTCGGGGACCTCCGCGCCGGTGAGGTGCGCGTCGTGGATGAGCAGGTCGACGCCGTCGGCGAGGCGCAACGCGTTCTCGTGCCGGTCGCCGAGCCCGTCGGGGCCGGGGCCGAGCAGCGTCGGGCAGTGGTCGGTCACGTACGCCAGCGAGTGACCGCCGTGCTCGACCCGGTAGCCGAGCGTCCGTCCACCGCCGTGCGGCAGGTCGAGCGCGAGCACCGACCACGCGCCGAACGTGTGCGGGCCTTCCTCGAGCACGTCGAAGGACCAGTCGCCGCGCAGCCGCTCGAGCGTCAGCGGGAACAGCGGCGGGCCGAACGCACGCCCGAGCACCTCGTACGGGTCGCCCTGGTCGGGCAGGTGGACGCGCATCCGCCCGCCGTCCGCGGAGCGGAAGAACGGCAACCCCTGGATGTGGTCGGGGTGGAGGTGGGTCAGCAGGATCGTGCCGTCGAAGGGCTGCCCGTCGAGCAGGTCGGCGGCGGCCCGCAGGCCGGTGCCCGCGTCCAGGAGGAGGTCGGGCGGCTCGCCCGGTCGGGACAGCGCGACGCACGAGGTGTTGCCGCCGTAGCGGATCTGGTCCGCGAACGGGGTCGCGACCGATCCCCGAACCCCGCAGAACGTGACGCGCACCGCGATCGTCCCTCGCTCCGATGGAAGGTCGCGGCTCGACGTCCGGGTTCAGGTCGGCCCACCGCTGTGGAGCAGACGCTACCCAGCGCCGGCGGCGGCACACCACAACGGCCGCACCCGCGCGGCGCGCCCGCGCCCCGCGCCGAACCCCGCCGAAGTGGACAGGGCGCTCGGCGCACCGGCACTCTGGACCCCCGCGGGCCGGGCGATCGGAGGTGCAGCCGTGCCCACCCATCCGACGACGCGCTACTGCGAGGCGTGGGGCGGACAGATCGCGTATCAGGTCTTCGGCCAGGGTCCGCACGAGATCGTGTTCGTCGGCGACGGCGGCAGCCACCTCGAGATGCTCTGGGACGAGCCGCTGCTGGCCGAGCCGTTGCGCCGCCTGTCGACGTTCGCCCGCGTCGCGATGTTCGACAAGAACGGCACCGGCGTCAGCGAACGCGTGCCGCGTTCGGAGTGGGGCTTCGTCGAGCACTGGATGGACGACATGGACGCGGTCATCACCGCGGCCGGGTTCGAGCAGCCGCACGTCGTCGGCCACGCCGAGGGCGGGCCCATCGCGCTGATGTACGCAGCGTCGGCCCCGCACCGCGTGGGCGGGCTGGTGCTCGTCGACACCTTCGCCTCGTTCCTGCAGCGCGATGGCTACCCGTTCGGGGTCCGCGCGGAGCAGGTGGACAAGTTCATGGACGTGTTCGAGCTCGGGTGGGGCACCGGCCTCGCGCTCGACCTCATTGCTCCCTCGCACGCGAACAGCCCCGCGCTGCGCGAGTGGTTCGCGCGCTACGAGCGGTCCGCGGTCTCGCCGCGCGTCGGCCGGGAGCTCTACTCCGTGGTGTTCGACCTCGACCTGCGCGCCGTCGCGCCGACCGTCGAGGTGCCGACCACCGTGATCCACCGCGCCGGCAACCGGCACGTGCGGGTGGAGCACGGGCGCTGGCTCGCCAACGCGATCCCCGACGCGCGCTACGTCGAGCTCGCCGGTGACGACCACGCCTGGTGGTCCGGCGAGACCGAGGCGCTCATCGCCGAGATCCAGGCGGCCGTCACGGGCGAGCGGCCGCAGGTCGCGCCGACGCGGGTGCTGTCGACCGTGCTGTTCACCGACCTCGTCGGCTCCACCGAGCGCGCAGTCGCGGTCGGCGATCAGCGGTGGGTCGCGATGCTCGACGCGCACGACGACACGGTGCGCACCGAGGTGAGCCGGCACCGCGGCCAGGTGGTCGACGCGCAGGGCGACGGCTGGCTTGCCACGTTCGACGGTCCGGCGCGGGGTGTGCGCTGCGCGCTCGCCATCCGCGACCGGCTCGCAAGCAGCGGCATCGACGTGCGCTCCGGTCTGCACACCGGCGAGATCGACCTGCGCAGCCGCGGCATCGGTGGGCTCGCCGTGCACATCGGCGCGCGTGTGAGCAGCCTCGCCGAGCCGGGCGAGGTGCTCGTCTCGCGCACGGTCAAGGACCTCGTCGCCGGCAGCGGGCTGGTGTTCGCCGAGCGCGGCCGGCACGTGCTCAAGGGCGTGCCGGACGAGTGGCAGCTGTTCGCCGCCGACGACCACCAGCCGGCCGTCGCCGCGTCCTGATCGTCCGCCACGGCGCGGGGGTCCTCACCTCCCGCCGTCCCTCAGCCTGGCCGGCGGGAGGTGAGGCCGGCTCTCCTGGGGGGTAGAGCCGGGTTCCCTCACTCGGCTGCGGGCGCACTCCCGCAGCCGGTGGATCAGAAGTGGAAGTAGACGGTGTGCGTCGTCCCGTCATCGAGCGCCACGTCGAGCCGCCGGCACGTGCCGGAGTACGACGGGTCGGTGACCCAACCGAACTGGTAGGTCCCGTTGACGTTGGTGAGGACCGGCAGCAGGCCCGGCGACGACGGGGTCGCACCGGTCATCGCCGTGCCGTCGCAGTTGATCTGCGTCGTGGTGATCGAGGAGACCCGTGACGTGTCGAGCGTGGCGCCCTGCGTCGCGCCGCTGTAGTCGAGCAGCTGGAAGCTCAGCAGGACCACACCGGGCGCGCTGGCCGTGTTGAACGCGGGCGCGTTCGTCGCCCCGGAGAACCCGTTGAAGCTGTAGACCACGCGGTAGGTGACGGTGCCGGACGTCGTGTTGCCGGCCTTGTCGGTCGCGGTCAGGTTCACCGTGTGCAGGCCGACGCTCGACGTCGTCACCGTGGCCGAGCTCGGGCAGGTCTGCACGCCCGACCCGGGGTTCGGATCGGTGCACTGCACGGTCGCTGACGTCGGCTCGTTCAGCACGAAGGTGTTGTTCGGATGACCGACGAACGTGATGACCGGTGCGGTGCTGTCGATCTTGATCTCGGGCAGTGCGTGCGGGATCCCGTCGGAGCCGGTGACGACCGGGTCGAACGTGCCGTCGCTCGGCAGGGTGAAGGACGGGCTGGCCGACTGCGCCGGGCCGCCGTTGATCGAGACCGTGTACGGCGTGGACGGGCCGTCGACCGTGACGGTGACGGGACCGGTGTAGTAGCCGTTGCTGCCCGGCGCCCCGTAGATGCCGGTGGAGAACGCGGTCGAGGAGTGGAAGTACGTCCCCTTCGACGTGCTGGTCGCGATGTTGCCGGCCGCGTCGACGGCCTGCACGAACCAGTCGACGTCGGAGGTCGCCGCGACCTGCGCGAACCAGTCGTTGCTCGACCCGAAGTGCGTGAGGTCGACCGACGACCAGGTCGAGCTGGTCGGGTTGCGGTAGAGCACGAGGATCCGCTTGACCGTGCCGTTGGCCGGGCCACCGGTGGCGGTGCGGTCCTGCGCGCTCACCTTGAACGTGACGTTGCTGGCCGAGCGGCTCGCCGAGATGGAGAGCAGGTCCGGCGGGATGACGTCGTTGGAGCTCGACGCGAGCGTGCGCACCGTCATCGACGTGAACAGTCGCTGCGTGCCGACGGACTTGCCGGCGTCGGCGACGAACTGGCCGGGGACGACGACGAGGCGCTGCTCGTTGCCGTACGGCATCTCGGTGCTGGTGATCGCCGCGAACGTGGTCGGGAAGATCTGGTTCACCGACTGCGCCTCGGCGGACAGCGAGCCCTGGTCCTCGGTCGGCATGACGTTGACCGGGTCGATGCCGCTGCCGTCGCTGTTGCGGAAGTCGTTGCTCGTCAGCGCGGTG
This sequence comes from Mycobacteriales bacterium, assembly GCA_035545535.1. Taxonomy (GTDB): domain Bacteria; phylum Actinomycetota; class Actinomycetes; order Mycobacteriales; family CAJCIY01; genus DASZYF01. The sequence continues at coordinate 5,476 of DASZYF010000198.1, forward strand.
ATGAGCCCGCCGTGCACGGTCGTGCCGGGACGGGTGACGACGACCTCGGTCTTCGGCTGCAGCGCCCGGTAGTGCGTGGCCTGCACCTCGTCACCGATGGACCACCACGTGCCCCGCGTCGCGCGACCGCTCGTGCCGTCGGCCGCGGTCGGGTGCTTGGTGAACGTCGGCGTCAGGGTGACGTCCTGCGACGACAGGCCGGTGATGGTGTCGGTCGACGGCGAGCCGAGCACCGCCCCGGCGGCCGGCGGGGCCGGGGACGTCGGCGGGGCGGCCACGCCACCGCCGGCGGGAGCCGTCGAGCCGACCTTCCAGAACGGCAGGCCGTACAGCGCGGCCTCCTGCATGACCTTCTCGTCGTAGACGCTCGGGATGCCCATCTGGCCCTGGTAGCGCTGCTTGGCGGTGGACAGCGCCTGCCCCACGGTCAGCGAGCCGTCGAGGTCCTGCGCGAAGTAGGACATGAGCTGCTCGGAGTAGGCGACGCTGTCGGTGTCACCGATGCCGAAGCCGGTGTTGCCGACCCACACGGCGCCCTGGCCGAGGAAGGACTGGGTCCAGTCCTTCCCGCCGGCCGACGGCGACCCGGACACGTTCATGTACGGGTCCGGGACCGAGAGGCCCGAGTGGCAGCCCAGCGAGAACAGCAGGTGCGCGGTGACCGGCCCGACGCCGTTGGTCGGGGTCGGCACCATCGACGTGGTGCCGAGGTCGTTGTTCGAGACCAGGCCCTCGCCGCTGAGCAGCCGGTTGTGGTCGAAGTGGGCGAACACGGCGCTGATGCCCGGCGACGCGCCGTTCGGGAACAGCGCGCTCGAGAGCTGCGCGGCCGTCCAATTGCCGAGCAGCAGCTGGTGGCTGCTCGCCCGCTGCGCCAGCGACGAGTCGACCGCCTGCGCGGCGTCGGTGAGGAAGTCGTAGCCCGAGGCGAACGCGGTCGTCGGGTCGAGCGCGTGCGTCGACGAGCTCGAGTACGCGTGCAGCGCCGCGCTGATCTCGTTCGGCCCCTCGGGGAGGCGGCCCACCGCGAGCTGCGGCGTGAAGATCGCGTGGTCGAGGAACGGCGCCGGCGAGAGGTCGCCGTACACGTCGTCGGTGAGGAAGTTCATCCCCGCCTGCGACGCGGTCAGCGGGTTGTCCGCGCCGTTGTCCGACTTGTCGCTGCTCGAGTAGTCGATCTCGTTGGCGACCGCCGTGCCGTCCGGCACGCGGGCCATCGGGATCTGGTCGTCGCCGCCGATGATGACGACGTTCTTCAGGGCCGAGTCGCCGGCGGCCGCGTTGCGGACGACCGCGTCGACGGCCTGGGCGACGGCGTTCGCGTTGTCGACCGAGCAGGGAGCGGCGTCCCACGCCGCGGTCGCGGTGGTGACGGCGCTCACGGCCGAGAGGTCGAGCACGACTCCACGGCCGTCGACGAACGCGCCCGAGCCCGCGACGTTGCCCAGCGCGTTCTGCACCGTGGTGAGCGCGGCCGGGCCGTAGGTGTCGGCGAAGCGCTTGCTGTTGAGCAGGTAGATCGTCTTGGTGCCCGACGGGACCGAGGCGAGCGACGTCGCGTTGCTGTTGCCCGAGAACGGGAACGTGCGCGCCGGGCAGCTGACCTGCACGGGAGTGGTCTCACGGACCCGCAGCAGGTACGGCGAGTCACTGGTGGCGCCGCCGTAGCCGCTCACCTGGATGGTGTCGTAGCCGCTGCCACCGGTGACTATGGTGTCGATCTGCTCGTTCTGCGTGCCGCGGTGCGTGCTCGCGCCGGCGACCGGGCCGACGCTCGTCGGCACGTCCTGCAGCGTCTCGGGAGCCTGCGCCGCGTTCGCACCGCCGGACTTGGTGTCCTGGCCCTCGTCCTGCACCGGGATGCCGGCCAGGCCGATGCCCGCGAGGCCCGACAGCACCGGCGGGATGCCGGTGCCGACCGGCGTCGTCGCGGCGGTGCCCGTGTTGAACAGGACGAGGTCGTCGTCGACCGGGAGGTGCGACAGCGTGATCGAGCGACGCGTGCCGGGCGCGCCCCGCGCGATCCGGTAGTAGTTCGGCTGACCGGGCTTGGTGAGGTGCCCGATGATCAGCGTGTCCTTGGTGATGACCGGCGCGGTGGCGGGGTCGGGGCTGCCGTTGTCGACGATCGTGATGCCGGCGTCGGTGGCGCTGCCGGTGATGGGTGAAGCGAGCCCGCCGCCCTGACCGGTGAGGTTCAGCGTCGAGGTCTGCGGCGCGGCGAGCGTGAGGCCCGGCCGGGCGAGGAACGTGATGGTCTGCGCCTGGCCGTCGCTGCGCGGCGCGCGGAACGGCAGGTGCCACGTGAGCGTGGTCGTGCCGTCGGCGTTGCCGACGCTCGTGGGCACGAGGTTGTCCGTGGTGCCGGGCATCGTGCTGCCCGGTCCGCCGAACGCAGCCGAGCCGGCGACGTAGCGGAAGCCGCTCGGGATCTTCACGACCGCGGTGGTGTCGGGGATCGACGCACCGGTGCCGCTGATGACGAAGCTCGACGTGTACTTGACGAGCCCGCCCGAGCTGGCGAAGTCCTGCAGCCCGTCGAGCGGGATGCCCGCGGACTCCCACGGGTACATCGCCGGCGTCAGCAGCGTGATGAGCACGTCGCCGAGCGTCACGGTCGAGCTCGACGGCAGCGCGTTGCGCAGCGAGCCGATGGTGGCACTGCCGTAGGTGCCGATGTCGCCGAGCACGAAGCCCGACAGCAGCGCGTTGATGGTGGACAGCGTCGCGCTGGAGGAGACGACGTTGTCGTCGATGGCCTCGCCGAGCGTGGCGCAGGTGTGGTTGCCGCACTGACCGGTGACCACGCCGCTCGGCAGCGAGGAGGCCGGGATGGTGCGCAGCTTCGAGCTGGACGGCAGCGTCGTGAGCGGGATGCCCGCGAGGCCGGCCGTCGTGAGGTTGATGCCGGCGAGGCCGATCCCGGCCAGCCCGATCCCGGCGAGACCGATGCCCGCGAGGCCCGAGAGCAGGTCGTTGAGTCCGATGCCGGCGAGACCGGTGCCGGCGAGGTTGATGCCCGCGAGACCGATGCCTGCGAGGCCGCTCGCCACGGTCGAGACGCCCGCGTACTCGACGTCGAGCAACGTGCTGCTGCTCGTGATGCCGAGGCTCGAGCAGGTCTGGCCGTTGTTCAGCGTCGCCGCGATGTAGGCGCACCAGTCGTTGTAGGCGGTGCTCGTGCTGCCCTTGATCGGCAGGGAGCCGATGCCGATGCCCGCAAGACCGAGCGCGGCGATCGACACCGACCGCATCGACGTGTGCGAGAAGTCGATGTCACCGAGGTGGATGCCCGCGAGCCCGGTGGGTGCCGGGCTCAGCGACAGCACCTGGCCGAGGCTCACGTCCGTGAGCGGCACGCCCTGGTACTTCGTGCCCTGCAGGAGCGTGTCCCACGAGAGGCCGCCGTGCGTGAACGGCAGGTCGGCCAGCGAGATGCCCGCGAGGCCGATGCCGGCGAGGCCGATGCCGGCCAGGCCGCTCGGGTAGAGCACGTTCAGTGGGATGCCCGCGAGGCCGATGCCGGCCAGACCGATGCCGGCGAGGCCGATGCCCGCCAGGCCCGCACCCTCGACCTGCTGCAGCGTCGCCGCGGGCAGCAGCGCCGGGTTGAGGCCGCTGAGCCCGATCTGCGTGGCACCCGGCGACACCGAGGTCGCGCCGCTCGTGGCGTCACCCGAGGTGAGCTTCACGTTCGTGAAGGACGCGTTGGTCACGCCGACGTTGGCGCGCAGCAGGATGTGGTTGGTGTTGCCGCTGGAGTAGGTGAACGCGACGGCCGCACCCGTGGCGTCGATCGCCGGCTGCGCCGAGCCGCCGCTGAGCTGCGCGTCGTTGGAGTCGAGGCTGACGCGCGTCGTCGTCCCGGCGGTGAGGTCGCGCACGAAGACGTCGGACGCGTTGTTCGTGTCGCCGGAGCCGATCGCACCCGGCGCCGCGAAGTACACCTTCGTGCCGTCGGCCGAGATGGTGGAGACGGTGGGGTCGGTCGCGACGGCGACGGCGGTGCCGGTCGCGATGCTCCACGTGCCGGACGTGCGGTTGCGCAGGTACAGCGTGTTCACGCCGCCGGTGTTGGTGCTGGTCAGGTTCGACGTGCTCTCCACGAGGTACTTGGTGCCGTCGTCGCTGACGCCGCGGAAGCCCGCGAGGTGCACGTCGATGGCCGCCGTGGAGGACGCCTCGGTCGTGTTGTTCACGAGGTCGCGCACGTACACGATCGAGTGGCCCGAGTTGCTGTTGCCGAGGTTGGTCGCCTTCTGCTCGAAGACGACGACGGTCCCGGTGCGGTTGATCGCGACCGGCAGGTGGTAGGTCGTGTTGTTGCCGGCCGTGCCCGACGCGCCGGTCGCCCTGCTCACGAGCGTGGTCGCGCCGCTGGGAAGCGGGCGCGTCCAGATCTGCACGCGCTGCGTCGAGCCGCTGCCGGTCTGCGCCTCCCACACGAGCCGGGAGCCGTCGCCGCTGACCGAGCCATCGATCTGCTTGAACGTCCACTGGTCGGCGCTGGCGGTCGACACGGGCACGGCGCCGTAGTGCGTGGCCGCCGTGCCGTCGCTGTTGAACTGGCGGTAGTAGAACGCCCACTGGCGGCCCGCGGTGCCGAGGTCGTTGCACAGCCCGTTCGAGCCGGTGGTGCACTGCACGTAGCTCGGTGCCGTGGAGTCGAGGTTGCTCGCGTCGTTGTGGAACGTGACGATCGAGCCGTCGCCGCTGATGGAGACGCCGAAGGACTGCAGGGTCCCGCTGTACGGCACGCCGCCGTTGGACCCGACGCCGCTGTTGTTGACGTCGACCTGCACGAGCGTGCCGGTCTGCCGGTCGTAGCGGTAGACGTGCTGGTTCGCCGGTGCGTTGGTGTTGGGCAGCAGCGGCTCGTCGCTGACGAAGGCGACGTAGCGGCCGTTCGCCGAGACCGCCGCCCGCTGCGCGCCGTAGCCACCCGCCGTCTGCACCGTGGGGTTGTCGACCTGGACGGTGACGTACCCGGTGCCCGCGAGGGCCGGGCCGGCGGCCAGCGTGCCCCCGACCACGGTGATGCTCCCCGCCGCGACGGCCGTGGCGACCGCCTGCGTGAGCAGCGTGAAGGCGCGGCGCTGCGCAAACCTCATCGGATGAACCCCCCAGGTGACTGCGGACCCGGTTCAGCGGTCCGCCTCGAGCGCACGGTATGAGGGGTTCTAGGCCGAATGCCCGGGGTGTCAGTGATCCGACAGGTCTGTGGTGACTGATGGTGACGGATCGGCCCGACACTGGGTCGCATGGGGGACGGTCCCCGGTCCGCCGGCGTCACCGAGCGCCCGGACCTGGACAGCGCGGTGGCCGCCGCGGAACGGGCGGCCGTCCGCGGGACCCTGCCTGCCCGCGTCCTCCGGACCGCCGGGGCCGAGACCTCGGCGCGGACCGACGGCACCCTGCTGTTCACCGACGTCTCCGGGTTCACCGCGCTGTCCGAGCGGCTCGCGGGCACCGGGCGCCCCGGCGCGGAGGAGCTGTCTCGCACCATCGGTCGAGTCTTCGAGGTGCTGCTGTCGCGCGCTGACGCTCTCGGCGGCGACACGATCTCCTTCGGCGGCGACGCCGTGCTGCTGTGGTTCGAGGGCGAGCACCACGCCGAGCGCGCCGCCGTCGCGGCGCTGCGCATGCGCGCCGCCCTGTCCGGCCTCGGCCCCATCCGCACGATCGCCGGGCCGGTGCGGCTGCGCGTCTCGCAGGGCCTCGACAGCGGGCGCGCCACGTTCGTCACCGCCGGCACGCGGCACCGTGTGCTGCTCCCCGTGGGCAACGCGGCCAACGCGGCCGTGCAGATGGAGGCGATCGCGCGGGCCGACGAGATCGTCGTGTCGGACGACACCGCGGCGCTCCTGCCGCCGGCCGCTCTGGGCCGGGCGGTCACGGGAGGCCGTCTGCTGCAGCGGGTTCCGATGGCGCTGGCCGAGGCGGTCGACCTCACCGCGGCCGACGCGGCCGCCCCGGTCGAGGTCGCTCCGGGCTGGGACGAGCACCTCGCGCAGTTCGTGCCGGCGACGTTGCGGGGCCACCTCGCCGTGACCACCGCGGAGAGCGAGCACCGGCTGCTCTCGGCGGCGTTCCTGCAGGCGTCGGGCGTCGACACGCTGCTGCACACCGAAGGACCGGCCGCGGTCGCGGAGGCGCTGGGTGCGCTGCTCGACACGGTCGCCGACCTCGCGGCGACGCACGGCGTGACGCTCTGCCAGGCCGACGCCGCGAACGGGGGCGCGAAGCTCCTGCTCGCGTCCGGTGCACCGGTGGCGCTCGAGGCCGACGCCGAGGCCATGCTGCGCGTCACCCAGGCGGCGTGCGCCTGGGCGGTGCAGCACTCGCCGTTCACCGTGCGGGCGGGCGTCACCCGCGGCCGCGTCTACGTCGGGCGCACCGGATCGCACCGCCGCTGGGTGTGGACGATCCTCGGGGACACCGTGAACCTGGCCGCCCGGCTGGCGGTCAAGGCCGAGCCCGGCACGGTGCTCGCCGCCGCGAACGTGCTCGACCGCTGCCCGGGCCGCTTCGCGGTCACCCCTGTCCCACCGTTCACGGTGAAGGGCAAGAGCGCTCCCGTCGACGCGCTGGTGGTCGGTGCGCCGCTCGGCGCGGCGCGCGCGGTGGAGGTCGGCCGCGAGCGGCCGCTCATCGGCCGCACCGACGAGCTCGCGCTCATCCTCGACGCGCTCGACGACGCCGGTGGCGGCGCCGGGGTGGCGGTCGAGATCGTCGGCGATCCGGGCGTCGGCAAGAGCCGCCTCGTCCGCGAGGCGCTGCGCCAGCGCTCCGGCGTGCCCGCCGTGCTCGTGACCTGCGAGCGGTGGACCGCGCAGACCCCGTTCCACGCGTCCGCGCAGCTGCTGCGCCAGGTGCTCGGCATCCCGCTCACGGCCGACGCGCAGCAGGCGGGCGAGGCGATCACCACGTGGATCGCCCAGCGCATGCCGCGCCTCAGCCCGTGGGTGCCGCTGATCGCGGCGGCCGCGCAGGCCGAGGTCGACAGCACCACCGAGGTCGACGACATCGCGCCGCAGCACCGGCCCGCGCGCATGCGCCGCGTGGTGAGCGAGCTGCTCGAGCACGCGCTGCCCGCACCCGCCGCGGTGGTGCTCGAGGACTGGCAGTGGGCCGACCCCGCGTCCCAGGAGCTCCTCGACCCGGTGGCGGGCGGGCGCCCCTCGCAGGCGTGGTGCGTCGTGCGCACGTTCCGCGAGCGGCCCGGCACCCACGCCCTCGGCGGCGCCGCCGATCCCCACCTGCGACGCCTGCACCTCAGGCCGCTGCCTGCCGAGGACGCCCTCGCCCTCGCGCGCCAGGCCGCCGGCCAGTCCGACCTGCTGCGCCACGAGCTCGAAGCGCTGGCCGAGAAGGCGGCCGGCAACCCGCTGTTCCTCCTGCAGCTGCTCGAGTCGGGTGCCGGGCTGGGCGAGGACCTGCCCGACACCGTCGAGGCGCTCGTGTCCACCCGCATCGACCGCCTCCCGCCCGACGACCGCCGGCTGCTCCGCTACGCCGCCGTCGTCGGCAGCCGCATCGAGCTCGGCCTGCTGCGCTCCGTGCTGCGCGACCAGCTGCCGGGCCTCGCCGACCTGCCGGCGGTCGAGCTGCTCGGCCGGCTCGGTGACTTCGTCGCGCTCGACGGGCCGAGCCGGCTGCGGTTCAGCCACGAGCTGCTGCGCCAGGTCGCGTACGACACGTTGCCGTTCGCCCGGCGCCGCGAGCTGCATGCCCGCGTCGGCCTCGCGCTCGAGTCCGATCCCGCTCTCGGTGGTGCTCCGGCGGAACGGCTGGCCGCGCTCGCGTTGCACTTCGGCGCGAGCGACGACCACGCCCGCACCTGGCGCTACGCGCGGCAGGCCGCGCACGTCGCGCTCACCGCCTGGGCGCCGCGCGAAGCGGTGACGCTGCTCGAGCAGGCGCTCGCGGCGAGCGACAAGCTCGACGACCTCGCGCCCACCGACGTGCTCGACACCGCCGAGAAGCTGGGCGACACGAGCGAGCAGATCTCGCAGTTCGCCGCCGCGCGGGTGGCCTACGAACGGGCGCGCCGGCTGGCGAAGGACGGCGACCCCGTGCCACGCGCGCGGCTCATGCGCAAGCTCGCGACGCTGCACGAGCGCGGCGGCCGCTACCCCGCTGCGGTCCGCGGCTACTTCCGCGCGCTGAGCGAGCTCGACGCCGCGCCGGACGACCCGAGCACCGGCGAGGAGCGGGCGCGACTGCACGTGGCCCTCGGTGGCGTGCGCTACCGGCAGGGCAAGCTGGAGGACGCCATGGCCTGCGCGCGGCAGGGTGCCGCCGAGGCGGGCCGGGCCGCCGCCGTGCACACGCTCGCGCATGCGTGGGAAGTCCTCGACATCTCCCTCATCGCCCTTGGACGGGCCGACGAGGCCGTGCACCTCGCGGCGTCGCTCGCGCTCTACGAGCAGGCCGGCGACGTGCTGCGCCAAGGCAACGTGCTGAACAACCTGGGCGTGCGCGCGGAGGCCGCCGACGACTGGGAGGACGCGCTCGACTTCTACCGCCGCGGCCGCGCCGCGCGCGACCGCGCCGGTGATCTCGTGCTCACCGCGGTGTCGACGTCCAACGTCGGCGAGGCGCTCATCGAGCTCGGCCGGCCCGGCGAGGCGATCGACGGGCTGAACGAGGCGCTGACCGTCTTCCGCCGCGCGCAGTACCCGGTGGGTGAGGCCACCACGCTGGTCGCGCTCGGCCGGGCGTGCGCGGGGATGCAGCAGTGGGACGCCGCGGCGCAGTGCTTCGCCGAGGGCATCGCGCTGTTCCGCCGCATCGGTGCGAAGGCGGAGGCGGCGGCGGCCGAGCGGCGGCTCACCGTGCTGCCGCTCTCGGCCCTCGAGCAGGTCATGGCCGCGATCAGCGGTGCGGCCTCCGACTGATCTCCGCTGATCTCCGCGCGCCACGGCGGAAAGCCGCGTGGCCACGCCACGAGCAGCGAGCACACTGGTGACGTGCACGTGCGCGACGACGAGGGGTCGGGCCCGGCGGTCGTGCTGCTGCACGGCCAGCCCGGCACCGCGGCCGAGTGGTCGCGGGTGACGCCGCTGCTCGCGGGGCACGGGCTGCGCGTGCTGACCGTCGACCGGCCCGGCTACGGCGAGACCGGCGGCGCGGCCCGCGACTGGGCCGGCAACGCCGAAGCCCTGATCGAGACGCTCGACGAGCGCGCGATCGACGCCGCGATCATCGTCGGCTACTCCTGGGCCGGAGGCGTCGCGCTCGAGACCGCGCTCACCGCACCGGAGCGCGTGCGTGGTCTCGTCCTCATGGGCAGCGTCGGCCATCCCAGCGCACTCACCCGCTCGGACCGCATCCTCGCGTTCCGCCCGGTGAACAAGCAGCTGAGCCGGGTGATGGACCGCGTCGGCCCACGCGCGGTGCGCATCCTCAAGGCGGTGTCCGGCAGCGCGGTCGACGAGGACGCCGAGTCCTTCCTCACCAGCGAGGCCGCGCAGTGGAAGGCGAACGGGACGTGGAACGCGTTCGCGCAGGAGCAGGACTTCCTCGTCCGGGACACCCGCGCGCTGTCGAAGCGGCTGCCCGAGGTCACCACGCCCGCGCTGCTGCTGCACGGGTGGAAGGACGACGTGGTGCCGCTCAAGGCCGGTGGTGCGCTCGCCGCGGCGCTGCCCAACGCCCGGCTGAAGGTCGTCGAGGGCGGGCACATGCTCAACCTCGAGCATCCCGAGGTGGTCGCCGAGGCGATCGTCACGTTCGCGGAGTGGCTGCCCTAGGTACGTTCGCCGTCATGCGCGCGGTGGTGCAGTCGGAGAAGGGCGGGCCCGAGGTCCTCTCGGTCGGCGAGGTCCCCGACCCGGGCCCACCCGGACCGGGCGAGGTCCTCCTCCACGTCGCGGCCACCGCGGTGAACCGCGCGGACCTGCTGCAGCGGCAGGGCTTCTACCCGCCACCGCCCGGCGCCAGCGACATCATCGGCATGGAGTGCAGCGGCACCGTCGCGGCGGTCGGAGACGGCGTCGCCGGGTGGAGCGTCGGCGACGAGGTGTGCGCGCTGCTCGCCGGTGGCGGCTACGCCGAGCAGGTCGTCGTGCCCGCCGGCCAGCTGCTGCCCGTGCCGGGCGGCGTCGGTCTCGTCGAGGCCGCCGCCCTGCCCGAGGCCGCCTGCACGGTGTGGTCCAACGTCGTCGACGTCGCCGGTCTCCGCAGCGGGGAGTGGCTGCTGATCCACGGCGGGGCGAGCGGCATCGGCACGTTCGCCACGCAGCTGGCACGGCACGTCGTCCGCGCGCACGTGGCGGTGACGGCCGGTTCGGCGGAGAAGCTGGCGCGCTGCGAGGAGCTCGGCGCCGAGGTGCTCATCAGCTACAAGGAGCAGGACTTCGTCGCCGCGACGAAGGCCGCGACGTCCGGTCGCGGCGCCGACGTCGTGCTCGACGTCATGGGCGCGGCCTACCTCGCGCGCAACGTCGAGGTGCTCGCCGTCGACGGGCGCATCGTCGTCATCGGTCTGCAGGGCGGCGTGCAGGGTGAGCTGCCCGTCGGTCTCATGCTGCAGAAGCGCGCGACGCTCTTCGCGACGACGTTGCGCTCGCGCAGCGTCGAGGACAAGGCCCGCATCTGTGCGGGGGTCGTCGCCGACGTGTGGCCCGCGGTGGCCGACGGGCGCATCCGGCCGATCATCGACCGCGTGCTGCCGCTGGACGACGTCGCCGAGGCGCACCGGGTGCTCGCGGCGAGCGAGCACGTCGGCAAGGTCGTGCTGCGGGTCTCCTAGCGCGGCTGCGGGACCCCGCCGCAGACGAGCCAGTCGCGGCCGTCCTTCTCCAGCTGCACGTCCAGGAGCTGCGCGCCGTCCTGCCGCGTCAGCGTGCCCGACACGACGGCGACCGTGTTGCCGTTGAAGTCGGTGCTGTCCTGGAACCCGCGGGTGTGCCACGAGATCACGGGATCGGTGTCGTAGGCGTCGCGCAGCGCAGTGGGCGTCGCGGTCGCCTGCAGGCTGGGGCACTGCCGCGCGAACGCCGCTTCGACGTCGCCCCGCTTGATGGCGCTGAAGTAGCTGTCGGTCGCCTTGATCGGGCCCTTGGCCAGGCGCACGCCACCGAGGATGAGTGCTCCGCACGAGCCGACCCCGAGCAGCGCGACGATGATGATCACGGTCATCGCCCCACGGCGGAGGGTCCGCCGCTGCGTCGAGCCCGGCGCGACGGGGGGCTGCCACACCGGCAGCACAGGTCCCGGCGGTCCGGGCATCGGGTGGCCGGGCGCGCCCGGTGGCGGCGTCGGCGGCGAGGTCGGCGGAACCGCGCCGGGCTGCGCGCCCGGGGCGCCCCACACCGACTCGTCGCTTACGGCGATCATCATGGCCGGTGTGCGGAGCTCCCGGCGGAGCGAATCGCGGTTCCGGCCATGGGGCAGGATCGAAGGATGAGCGAGACCACGCCACCACCGCAGACCGGATCCGAGCAGCCGCACCCGGTCGTGATCGTGGCGCCCGACGGTCAGGGCACGGTGGTCGCCGACCCGAGCGCCGGTCCCGCGTCGATGATCTCGAGCCCCGACAAGGTCATGCGCATCGGCACGATGGTCAAGCAGCTGCTCGAGGAGGTGAAGGCCGCACCGCTCGATGACAAGGCGCGGGCGCGCCTGGCCGAGGTGCACGAGCGCTCGATCAAGGAGCTGGCCGACGGCCTGTCCCCCGAGCTGCGCGACGAGCTCGAGCGGCTGGCGCTCCCGTTCACGCAGGACGAGGTGCCGAGCGAGTCCGAGCTGCGCATCGCGCAGGCGCAGCTGGTCGGCTGGCTCGAGGGCGTGTTCCACGGCATCCAGGCCGCGCTGGTCGCGCAGCAGGTGAACGCGCGCATGCAGATCGAGCAGATGCGCGGCCGTCCGCAGCTCCCGCCCGGGTTCCCCGGAGCACCCGCCACCGACGGCAACGGCGCCGGAGGCACCGGCCAGTACCTGTAGCGGAGCGCGACGGGCTGCTCACTCCTCAGGCGGCGGTGGCGGTGCCGAGGAAGGTCCACCCCGCGTACTTCGGGGCGCCCTTCTCGTAGAAGGTCTCGAGCGCGGTGACGGTGAACCCCGCGTCGCCGAGCAGCGCGGGGATGTCGCGCGTCACGTGGCAGCCGCCGAACAGCCGCTTGTGCGTCGGCTCGAACCGGGCCGAGCGGTGGGCGACCTTCGCGTCGGGCGAGCGGCCGTGCTCGAGGAAGTGCAGAGCGCCACCGGGCCGCAGCACCCGCTTCACCTCACGCAGCGCTGCGGCAGCGTCGGGGATCGTGCACATCGTCCACGTCGACAGCGCGCCGTCGAACGTGTCGTCCTCGAACGGCAGCTGCTGGCCGTCGAGACCGGCGCGGACGACGTCGGGCGACGCCGTGCGCAGCCGCTTGCCGGCGAGCTTCCAGGAGACGTCCGAGGGTTCGATCGCCGCGATCTCCGTGACCTCAGGCGGGTAGTGCGGGACGTTGTGGCCGGTGCCGAACCCGAGCTCGACGACCCGGCCGCCGAGGCCGGCGCACGCACGGTCGCGCAGGTGCCGTGCCTCCTTCAGGCCGCACGCGACGTTGATGATGCGCGGCACGACGTGGTCGTTGTAGATGCCCATCTCCAGTGCTCCTCGTGGTCAGCGCCGCCAGCCGGCGTTCGCCTCGGCGAACGTCTCGGCGACGAGGGTGGCGTCGTAGGGCTCCTCGGCCATGAGCGGCGGGCGCCACTGGCTCCGGGGTTGGCGGACGAAGTCCCCGCCGTAGACGTGGATGGCGCCGGTCGGCCCGGAGCCCGGGTTGGCGACCGCGTGGACTGCGTCCGCTCCCAGCACGCGCACGTCCCCGGCGGCGAGGGTGACGCCACCGGCGGCTCGCACCTGGCCGTCATCCCGCGCGAAGAACGCGTTGTCCTCGCGCCCGGCGTACACCGCTATCGCGGCCCACATCCGGTGGTCGTGGGCGAAGATCTCCATGCCGGGCGCCCACACGACGTCGATGACGGTCAGCTCGGCCGTGTTGTGCAGCACGGTGATGCCGGCGGTCTCGGGGCGCAGCCGGTCGGCGACGCCGGCCGGGTCGCGGACGGTGCGTGCCAGGAGCTCGCGCACCGCCCGACGGGGGTCGGGTTCCCCGAGCGCGTCGACGCAGTCGGCGACGAGAGCATCGACGTCGAAGCCGGACACGTCGCACGCCGCGTCAGGAGGGGCGTCGGCCGACGGTGAAGCTCATCGGCACCGGGGCCGGTGCGGGCACCTCGCGGACATCGATGCACCCGGCCTCGCGCAGCAGCGCCGCGGTGCGCTCGGCGGGCAGGTTCTCGCCGCCGGAGCGGATCGTGCGCAGCGCGAGCGTCGCCGCGCCGAGCGGGTTCGGCGCCGGCAGCAGGCGGCCGAGGACGATCCAGCCGCCGGGCCGGGTCGCCCGGGCCACGGCGTCCATCGCCTTCGCGACGTGCTCCGCGGTGAAGAAGAACGTGGGGAACCAGACGCAGTCGTAGGCGTCGACGTCGTCGAGCTCCGCGAGGTCCTGACGGCGCAGCGTGATGCGGTCGTCGAGGCCGGCACCGCTCACGTTCGCGCGGGCGCGGGCGAGGGAGGGCTCCCAGACGTCGATGCCGACCACGTTCGCCTTCGGCCACGCCGTCGTCGCCGACACCGCGAGCAGACCGACGCCGGTGCCGATGTCGAGCAGGCTGGTGACGTCGCCGATCTCGGGCGCGATGTTCGTGAGCATCGTCGGCACCATGGCCGAGCCGCGGCCCCAGCCGTCGAGGACGTCGGGGTCGGCGTAGCACCACCCGGGTGCGCGCTCCGGGTCGTCGAGCAGCTCGACCGCCTGGCGCAGCGTGGAGCGGATCACGCCGACCAGCCCGGCCCGCTGCTGCGGGCACAGGTCGGCCAGCGCGTCCAGGCCGGCGGCCTCGGTCACCCCCTGCAGCGCGGCGGCCACCGCGGGGTCGCCGCCGCCCGTCTCCTCGAGCGCGAGCTGCGCGCCGAGCGCGGCGCGCGCCTCGGTCGCGACCGTCCACGGCATGACCGTGCCCATGACCTCTTCGAAGCTCATGGCCTTCCCCCTCGGGTCCGTCGCTCCCCACGCGGGGTGCGGTTGCGGCCGATCATGCGCGGCCCCGATGCGGGCCGCATCCGTGGAACCACGGGTGTTAGCGCAGCACACTGGCGGCGTGATCGGGGGTGCGGACGTCCGTCGCTCGTCGATCACGGTCGGTCGTCAGGTGGAGTCGGCCCGGCTGGCCCGGCTGGTCGACGCCGCCGCGGAGGGGCGGGGTGGGTGCTGCCTGCTCGTCGGCGAGGGCGGGGTGGGCAAGACGCGGCTGCTCGTCGACCTGGCCGCCCGTGCCCGGGACCGCGGGCTCCCGGTCCTGTCGGCCCGGGCCGCGATCACGGCGCCGCACGCGTTCGGCATCGTGAACGAAGCGCTGCGGTCGTGGCTGCGCGACCACCCCCGCACCGGCGACGGCACCGCGTACGACCGCGGGCTGCAGCTGGTGCTGCCCGAGTGGCCGGTGCCGGACGACGCCGCCCGGCTGCAGCTGACCGAGGGCCAGCTGCGGCTGCTCGCGGTCGAAGGGGTCGCGCGCCTGGTCCGCGACATCGCCACCGACCACGGCGGGCTGCTGCTCGTCCTCGACGACACCCACGACGTCGACGCCGACAGCATCGAGGCGATCCGCTACCTCGCGACCGCGGCGCTGCCCGGCGTCGGGCTCGCGGTCGCGCTGCGCCCGCACGAGCTGCCGCTCGCCGACGAGCTCGTCCGGACGCTGCACGCGAGCGGGGTGGCCGAGGTGCTCGAGATCGAGCCGCTCACCCCGGAGGGGGTCGGCGCGCTCGTCGCCGCGATCGCGACCGCACCGCCGCCGCCCGAGCTCGTCGGCGAGATCGTGCGTCGCACCGACGGCGTGCCGCTGCTGGTCGAGGAGCTCCTCGCCGCCCACCTGCGCGCCGGCTCCGTCGGGGTGGCCGAGGGCACGATGGTCTGGCGGGGCGACGCCGTCGCCGTGCCGACGACCGTGCGCGAGCTGGTCGCGGCGCGCCTCGCCCGGCTGAGCGGTGCCGAGCGCACCGTCGTGCTGGCGGGTGCGGTGCTCGGCGAGCTGACACCACCGCTGCTCGCGTCCGTGACCGGCACAGCCGACGTCGACCCGGCGGTCGCGGCCGGTGTGCGCGCCGGGCTGCTCGAGCGGGCCGGGGGCACCGTCACGTTCCGGCACGCGATCGTGCGCGATGCCGTGCTCGCGTCGGCCGGCGCCGGGGAGGTCCGCCGGGTGCACGCCGCCGCCGCAGCCGCTCTCGCCGGCGACGACACGGCCGTCGAGCGCCGGGCCTTCCACCTCGAGGCGGCCGGGGAGCCGGACGCCGCCGCGGCTCTGCTCGCCGGCGCTGCGGCTGCCCACGTGCGCACGCACGCGTTGCTCACGGCGGAGGCGCTCGCCCGGGATGCGGTGCGGCTGGCCCGCGACCCGATCGTCCAGTCGTCCGCGACGGACGCCCTCGCCCGCTCGTTGGCCGCGCAGGGACGCTGGACGGAGGCGCTCGCCGCGGACGAGACCGCGGCCTCCGCCCATGGCGACACCGCCGAACGACGCGAGCGCATGGCTGTGAGCGCCGTGGAGGCGGGCCGCCCGGACCTCGCGGCGCACATCCTCGAACGCGCCGCCGCGCTCGGCGACAGCTCGCCCCTCCTCGACCTGGCCGCGGGGCGGGTGGCCCTCGTCGGGGGCGACGCCGGCGCTGCGCTGACGCGCGCCGATCACGTGCTCGGCCTCCCGACCGTCCCCGCCGACGCCCGCCTCGCGGCGCTCGACCTGCGGGGACGGGCCCACGACTTCCTGGGGCAGCGCGACGCGGCCGAGGCCGCGTGGACGCAGCAGGCCGACGAGGCGCGCGCGGCCGGCCACGTGCAGGCGCAGCTGCGCGCGCTGGTGCAGCTCGGCAAGGCCGAGCTGTTCGCCGGCCGGCCGGTGCGCCGACTGCGCGAGGCGGTCGACGTCGCGCGCAACGCGGGAGCACTCATCGAGCTCGCGTGGGCGGAGGAGAACCTGTCGATCGCCTACGGCATCAACGGCGACCTCGACGCCTCCGCCGCCGTCCTCGACGACGCGATCCCCCGCTGTCGCGCGCTGCGCCTGGACCAGCTCGCCTACCTGCTCGTCAGTCGCGCCGCGCTGGAGAGCTATCGCGGCGAGGGGGACGAGTACGCGCGCTGGCTCGACGAGGCCGAGGCCCTGCTGCCGACCGACGACCTGCGGGTGCACAGCACGAGCCTCCGGGCCGACGTCGCGCTGCGCGACGGCCGCTACGGCGACGCCGTCGATCTCGGCCGCACCTGTCTGCGGATCGTGCAGGCCATGCCGGGCATCGTCCCGGTGGACAGCGTCTGCTACTACGTGTGGTCGCTGATCGCGGACGGGCGCGACGAGGCCGCCCGGGCGGTGCTCCCGGAGGTGCGCGCGCTGCCGGGCCTCGAGCGCTGGCACACGCGGCCGCTGCTGCTCGACCTCGCCGAAGGGCTGCTCTCGCGGGACCCCGTGACGATCGACCGCATGTTGGCGGGGACGGCGGACCTGCTGCCCATCGACCGCGCCCTCGTGCGGCAGATCGCCGCGGACATCGTCGGTGACGGCGACGAGAGCCGTCGCTGGTTGCGGGAGGCGCACGACGCGTTCGCGCAGATGGGAGCCCGCCGTGCGGCCGCGCGGGTGCGCCAGATGATGCGCGCGACCGGCGTGCCCGTGCCCCGCGCCCGGGTCACGTCGGAGGTGCCGGCCGGCCTCGCCGAGCACGGCGTGACGGCGCGGGAGACGGAGGTCCTGCGCCTCGTCGCCGAGGGCTGCACCAACAGCGAGATCGCCGAACGGCTCGTGCTGTCGGTCCGCACGGTCGAGACCCACGTCTCGGCGCTGCTCACGAAGCTCCACGTCACCCGGCGCGGCCAGCTCGCCGCCGCGACCCGCGAGCTGCTCGCCTGAGCGACGGTCAGCCGAACCAGGTCTCGAGGACCTGGGCGACGCCGTCCTCGTCGTTGGACGGCGCCGAGTGCTTCGCCGCGGCCCGCGCCTCGGGGTGCGCGTTCGCGACCGCGTAGGAGCGACCGGCCCACGACAGCATCGGGATGTCGTTCGGCATGTCCCCGAACACGACGACGTCCTCGGCGTCGACGCCCTGCTCGTGCGCGACCCGGGCGAGCGCGCTCGCCTTGCTCACACCGGCCGCGCTCATCTCGAGCAGGCCGTCCCGCGAGGAGTGCGTGAGCGTCGCGAGCTCCGGTGGCACGACCGCGACCGTGGCCGCGAGCAGCTCGTCGGCGTCGAGCGACGGCGTGCGCGCAAGCAGCTTCAGCAGCGGCTTGGCCGTCACCTCGTCGAGATCGACGACGCGGGCGTCGGGCGTCTGGAACTGCGAGCGGTAGGCCTCCTCGCGGTAGAACAGCACGCCGGTCTCGCCGGCGAACACCGCATCGGGCACCGCGCCCTTCACGCGCCGCACCACCTCCCGCGCGACGTCGGGGAAGATCGGATCGGTCCGCAGCAGCTCGCCGGTGTGCAGGTCGTACTCCGCCGCACCGTTGGCGACGAGCGCGACACCCGTGTGGCCGGTCTGCTCACCGATCATGTGCATCCACCGCGGCGGACGCCCGGTGATGAGCACCAGCGGGACACCCGACTCCTCGACCGCGGCGAGCACCGCCCGCGTGCGCTCGCTCACGGTGTCGTCGCTGCGCACGAGCGTCCCGTCGAGATCGGTCGCGACGAGCTTCGGCCGGGCACTCACGGCGTCAGCGGGGGGTGAGGACGTCGGGCACGCCGTAGGTCGCGAGGATCGGGCGCAGCGCCGCGGGCACGACGACGGAGCCGTCGGCCTGCTGGTGCTGCTCGAGGATCGCGACGATCGTGCGGCCGATCGCGGTGAGAGTGCCGTTGAGCGTCGCCGCGGTCGCCGTCCCGTGCTCACCCCGTGCGCGCACGCCGAGCCGGCGCGCCTGGAAGTCGGTGCAGTTGCTCGTCGACGTGAGCTCGAGCCAGCGCTCCTGGCTCGGCAGCCAGGCCTCGCAGTCGTACTTGCGCGCCGCGCTGCTGCCGAGGTCACCGGCCGCGACCTCGATCACGCGGTAGCGCAGCTCGAGCGCGTCGAGCATGCCGCGCTCGACCGAGAGCAGCCGATCGTGCTCCTCCCACGACGCCTCGACGGTCGTGTAGGCGAACAGCTCGACCTTGTCGAACTGGTGCACGCGGATGATGCCGCGCGTGTCCTTGCCGTAGGAGCCGGCCTCACGGCGGAAGCAGGACGAGAAGCCTGCATAGCGCAGCGGCAGCGCCGCCGCATCGAGGATCTCGTCCCGGTGGTACGCGGCGAGCGGCACCTCGCTGGTGCCGACGAGGTACAGGTCGTCGGCCTCGAGCTTGTAGACCTCGCTCGCGTGCGCGCCGAGGAAGCCGGTGCCCTCCATCGACTCGGGCTTCACCAGGGCCGGCGGGATCATCGGCGTGAAGCCGGCCTCGATCGCCCGCGTCATCGCCAGCTGCACGAGCGCGAGCTCGAGCAGAGCGCCGACGCCGGTGAGGAACGCGAAGCGCGCACCGCTGACCTTGCCGGCGCGCTCGGTGTCGATGGCGCCGAGCAGCTCGCCGACGTCGATGTGGTCGCGCGGCGGGAAGTCGAACACGGTCGGCACGCCTTCGATGACGACGCGGTAGTCGTCCTCGCCACCCGCCGGGACGCCCTCGCCGATCACGTTGGGCACGGCGAGGTGCGCGGCGCGCAGAGCCTCCTCGGCCTCGCGTTCCGCGGCCTCCGCCTCGACGACCCGGGCCTTCAGCTCCTTGGCCTTCGCGGCGGCCGCCGGCTTGTCCTCCGCGCTGCGGACCGCGTCGCTCGCCTGCTTCTGCTCGGCCCGCAGGTTGTTCGCGGCATCGACCGCCGCCCGGCGACGGGCATCGGCCTCGAGCAGCGCGTCGACCAGAGCAGGGTCGTCACCGCGGGCGCGCTGGGACGCGCGCACCCGCTCCGGGTCCTCGCGCAGCAGCCGCAGGTCGATCACGACAGCGAGGCTAGTTGAGCGTCAGTGGGGCCCGACGCCGGTCCTACTCGCCGCGGCGCAGCGCGGCGAGCCAGGCCTCGGCGTCGCGGAACTCGCGGTCGGAGGTGCCGCGCTTCGGCGTGACGGGCACACCGTCGGCCCGCGGGTAGGAGCCGAGGAACACGACACGACGGCACAGCCGGTACAGCGCCGACAGCGCCTCGCCGAGGCGCGCGTCGGCGACGTGACCTTCCGCGTCGATGCAGAAGCAGTAGGACCCGAGGCCCTCGCCGGTGGGCCGCGAGGTGAGCCACGTGAGGTTCACGCCGCGCACCGCGAACTCGGTGAGCATCTCCATGAGCGCGCCGGGATGGTCGTCACGCTCGTACAGGACGACCGTCGTGCGGTCGGCGCCCGTGGGCGGCGGCGGGGAGCCGGGTCGCGCCACGAGGACGAAGCGCGTGGCCGCGGTGGTCGCATCACCGATGTCGCTGGCGAGCGGGCTGAGCCCGTACACGTCGGCGGCGATCGGCGCGGCGATCGCCGCGTTGTACGGGCCCCCGCCCGTCGCCACCGCGTGCGCGGCCTCGGCGGTCGAGGCGGCCGCGACGACCGGGATGCCCGGCAGGTTGGTGCGCAGCCAGTCACGGCACTGCGCCTCGGCGGGCCCGATGGTGCCGACCGCGGTGACGTCGGAGAGCGCGAGTCCCGGAGCGGCGAGCAGCGCGAACGTCACCGGGAGGACCACCTCGTTGGTGATGACGACGGGGTCCTTGCCCTCCACCACCATCGCGTCGATCGTTCCCGCGACGGAGCCCTCCATGGAGTTCTCGTAGGGCAGCAGCGCCATGTCGGCCTCGCCCGCGCGCACCGCGTCGATCGCGTCGAGCACCGAGGTCGACGGCTCGACGGAGCTCGCCTGCGCGTAGACGGGCAGCGTGCGCAGCGCCTGCTCGGCGAACGTGCCGGCCGGACCGAGGTAGGTGAGGCGCGGCGACGGGGTCCCGGGCACGGGGCTCAGGCCTCCGTCGCGGCGCGCGAGCGGCCGGAGCGCTGGGCGGCCTTCACGGCGTGGCCCACGGCCTGCTGCTCCTCGGGTGAGAGCTGGTGGTCGCTCTGCCCCGCCTTCACGCCCTTCGCGTACGAGCGCGTCTCGGTGCGCCCGTTGATCGAGGTGAGGACGAGGCCGTCTCCGGCGTCGTCGAGCAGCGCGGCGCTGAACGACAGTCGACCGCCCATGTCGCCGAACGCGTCGTAGCGGACCACGGCGACGTGGCGCACGGCCGCGGCCAGGTCGCGGCGCAGGACGGACACGTCGTTCTGCGTGCGCCGGACCTCGCCGCCGAGGCGCTCGACCGCCTGCACGTGCTGCCCGACGACGTCGACGATGTCGGCCTGCTGGGCGTTGCCGAGCAGCGCCGCGTACGCGCGGCGCAGCTTCGACAGGCGCAGCTGGGCGGCCGCACCGAGCAGGAGACCGACGGCTCCGACACCGGCGCCGACCACCGCCACCGTCGCGGACGCGTTCGCGTCGAGCAGGGGCACCGGGCGAGTCTATGTACCCCTCTCAAGAGGCTTGGCGGCCCGCCCGTCGTAGCGTTCAGCCGTGGATCCGGACCCGCACGTGGCCGACCTTGGCTTCGCCCGGGTCGACCTCGACCGCGCGGCGCGCACCGGCGACCCGGAGACCGTGTATGCCGAGGGCAAGACGCCGGAGCAGACCGTCGCGATCGTCGGGACGTTGCGCGCGCACGCCCCGGAGCGCGTGGTCCTCGTGACCCGCACGAGCCCGGCGCACGACCGCGCGCTCGTCGACGCCTACGGGGCCGACGCCGAGCTGCACCCGACGGCGCGCTGCGTCACCGTCGGCCCGTTGCCGGAACCCCACGGTCAGGTGCTGGTGGTGGCGGCCGGCACGAGCGACGGTGCGGTGGCGGCGGAGGCCGCGGTCAGCGCCGCCGTGCACGGCGCGGGGGTCGAGCGGATCGACGACGTCGGCGTCGCGGGGCTGCACCGCCTGCTCGCCGTGCGCGACCGGTTGGCCGGTGCGGACTGCCTGATCGTCATCGCCGGCATGGAGGGCGCGCTGCCGTCGGTGGTCGCCGGTCTCGTGGGCGTGCCCCTGGTGGCGGTGCCGACGAGCATCGGCTACGGGGTCGGGCAGGGCGGGCTCACCGCGCTCGCCGCGATGCTGTCGAGCTGCGCGCCCGGCGTGGTCGTGGTGAACATCGACAACGGCTACGGCGCCGGCGTGCACGCGGCCCGCGTCGCGCGGGCCGCCGCACCGCGCACCGACGCGGAGCGGCGCGCGGCCGCGAGCCGTCCGCAGGACGGGCACGTCGTCGTCGAGGCGAACGTCGACGACCTCGACCCGCGCCTGTGGCCCGGCGTGCTCGACGCGCTCCTCGCCGCCGGCGCCGTCGACGCGTGGCTCACGCCGATCACGATGAAGAAGGGGCGCCCGGCCCACACCGTCTCGGCGCTCACGACGGCGGCCCACGTCGACGCGGTGGGCGACGCACTGCTCGCGCAGACCTCGACCATCGGCTACCGCGTGAGCAGCGTCGGCAAGGTCGCGCTCGAGCGGCGCGAGGTGAAGGTCGAGGTGCGCGGCCACCCGATCCGGGTGAAGGTCGCCGAACGCGACGGGCTGATCACACCGAACGCGATGCCCGAGTGGGACGACGTGCACGCAGCGGCGCTCGCGCTCGACATCCCCGCCAAGCGGGTGCTCGCCGAGGCGCAGGCCGCCGCCCTCGCCCTGTGGGACGCGTGACAGCAGGGCGGCAGCGGTTCGCACCGTGGGTGCTGGCTCTGGGTGCCGCCCTGCTCTACGCCGCCCTCGGCCTCGACCGCAACCGCACGCTGTCCACCTCGGCGTACGACCTCGGCATCTTCCACGAGGCGGTCAGCGGCTGGGCGCACTTCGGCTGGCCGCGCGTGCCGCTCAAGGGCGTGAGCGAGAACCTCGGCGACCACTACAACCTGCTCGCCGACCACTTCCACCCGCTGCTCGTGCTGTGGGCGCCGGGCTACTGGATCTGGCCGCACCCGGTCACGCTGCAGGTGGAGCAGGCGATCACGCTCGCGCTGGCGATCATCCCGATCTGGCGGTTCACCGCCCGCAAGCTCGAGAGCGAGCGGCTCGCGCTCGGGACCGCGCTGACGTTCATGCTCGCGTGGGGCATCACCCGCGCCGTCGGCTTCGACGTGCACGAGAGCTCGATCGCGGTGCCGCTGCTCGCGCTCGCGATCGAACGCGCCGACGCCGGGCGCTGGCGCACCGCGACCGTCGCGGGCGTGCTGCTGCTCGGCGTGAAGGAGGACCTCGGGCTCACGCTCGCGGCGTTCGGGCTCTGGATCGTCGTGGCGCACCGCGAGCAGTGGAAGCGCGGCGCCGCCCTCATCGTCACCGGCGTCGCCGGCTACTACCTGACGGTGCACGTCGTCATGCCGGCGTTCGACCACGGCAAGGCCTACATGTACTGGTCGTACGCAGCGCTCGGTCCCGACCTGCCGTCGGCGCTGCGCCACGTGCTGCTGCACCCGGGGAGCACGGTGCGCGTCGCGCTGCAGGGCCGGAAGCCCACGTTGCTCGCGTGGACGTTTCTGCCGATCGGCTGGATCGGGTTCCTCTCACCGCTGATCCTGCTGACGCTCCCGTTGCTCGCCGAGCGCATCCTGTCCAACCGCGTCGCGCTGTCGAGCCTCCGGTTCCACTACGCCGCGACCACGGTGCCGGTGCTGATGCTCGCGGTCGTCGACGGGTTGCGGCGCGCATCGCCGCAGTGGCGACAGCGGGCGGTGCTCCTCGGCTTGGCCACCGCGGTCGTACTCACGTTCTTCATCCCCACCGGCTTCGCGTTCCTGTTCTCGCGGTTCGGCCTCACCACCGACGCGCGCGTGCGTGACGGCATCGCCGCCATCGAGGCCGTGCCCCGCGATGCGCGCGTCGCGGCGTCGACCCGGCTCGTGCCGCACCTGATCGACCGCTGCGGCAAGCCGCTGTGCCCGGTCTACCTGCTCGACGGCACGGGGCGGGACGTGGCGCACAGCGACTGGATCGTTGCCGACGTGACGTCGCTGTCGTTCCCGTTCACCGAGTTCGGCGAGGTGCAGACCTACGTCGACGGGCTCGAAGCGCAGGGGTGGACGGTCGCGTTCTCGCGGGGTGGCTACGTGGTGATCCACCGCCCCGGCACGTGACGCCCATCTGAACCGCGCAACGCCCGGGTGCGTATCTCCACTGTGAGAGCCGCCCACCGCACCGCGACCGTTCCGCTCGCCGTGCTGACGGCGGTGTGGCTCGCGGTCACCGCGTACGTCCACGCGGATCTGGCACCGGGCTACGACGCGCTGAAGCAGAGCGGCACGCTGTCGCAAGGTGAGCTGTTCCGCGCGCAAGCAGGGGTCGCGAGCGCCGCCGCGCTCCTCGTGCTCGTCGCCGCACTGACCAGCGCGCGATGGATGCCGCTCGCGTGGCTCGTCGCGAGCGTGAGCGGGCTCGGCTCGTTCGCGGCGGTCCTGCTGTACCGCTACGACGACGTCGGCAAGGTGCTGTTCCTGCCCGACATGTACGAGCCGGTGTGGTTCCGCGAGAAGACCGTGTCGGCCATCGCCGACGCCGCCGCGTTCGTCGTCGGCCTCATCGGGCTGCTCGTCGCACTGCGCGGCCGCCGTCGCCCGACGGCTACCGCAGCGTGACCTGACGGCTGACGACCCCGGCACGGGCGCGGCGCTCGTCCGACGTCAGCGGGGCGCTGTCGGCGAGCGTCTGCTCGAGCACCTTCTGGAACGCCGCGGCCGCCGGCTCCACCGTCTCCGGGGTGCTGTCGTCCTGCAGGTCCCACACCGGCACGAGCAGGCCGAGCGCCCGGAACGACCCGATGTACTTCGTGCCGTCGCCGAGCCCCAGCTCGCCCCGCAGGTGCATGCGGGCGAACGCGTCGAGCAGCCGGTCCTCGTCCTGGGGCAGCGCCCAGCGCAGGTGCGTGCGCTCGCCGATGCGGCACCAGTAGGCCGCGTCGACGCCGGACAGGCGCGTGGTCGGCACGACGCTCGCGTTCGCCTGCTGCAGCGACTGCTGCACCTCGTCGTCGAGGCCGTCGGCCATCGCGTCCTCACCGATCCACCAGTCGAAGCCGTCGTGCACGGTGATGTCGATCGGCCCGGGGTCGACGAGGTCGTGCAGGCGCGGGTCGGCGGCGGTGGGCACGGGGAGGTTCGCGATGCCGGAACCGGGGTCGGACGTCAGCGCGATGGCCAGCGCCTGACCGAGGTCGCGCGAGGTGTCGCCGCTGCGCTGCGGCGTCTGCAGCGCGAGCACGATCGCGCCGTCGCGCCGCACCATCGCGGACCACGCGAGCGGCAGCACGGTCGCGAGCAGGACGTCCTTGTCCCGGTGCTCACCGATGAGCTTCAGCGGCGCGGTGGCGCTGGGCACGACCTCGCGCAGTGCGACGAGGTCGGCCTCGCTCGCCAGCCCCTCGAACGGGCGGCGCACCCACGGCAGCCGCTCGACCTTCGGCTCGTGCGGTCGTCCGGCCCGACGCGGTCCACCCGGACCACGGCCGCGCGCAGGATGTCCAGGGCGCCTACTCATGGGAGTGAACCTAGGCCCACGATGGGGCAGGCTCCTCTCATGCGCATCGCGGTCGCGGGAGCCACCGGCTTCGTGGGCAGTGCGTTGGTGCGGGCACTGGCACGCACCGAGCACGAGGTGCGGGCGTTGTCGCGCGATCCGTCCCGGTTCGTCGGGCCCGCCGACGAGGTCGTCGCGGCCGACGTCTCGGATGCGAGCTCGTTGCCGGCGGCGCTGCGCGATGTCGACGTCCTCGTCTACCTCGTGCACTCGCTCGCGCACCACGACTTCACGTCGCGTGACCGCGAGGCCGCGCGCAACGTCGCGCATGCGGCCGCCGACGCGGGCGTGCAGCAGATCGTCTACCTCGGTGGGCTGGGCGACGAGGACGACGCGCTGTCCGAGCACCTCACGTCGCGCCGCGAGGTCGAGTCCGTCCTCGGGTCCGCGGGTGTGCCGGTGACGGTGCTGCGCGCCGGCATCGTGATCGGTCACGGCGGGACGAGCTGGGAGATCCTGCGGCAGCTCGTGCGTCGCCTGCCGGTGATGGTGACGCCGCGCTGGGTGACGACGCGCAGCCAGCCGATCTCTCTCGAGGACGTCGTCGCCTACCTGGTGGGCGTCATCGGCAACGACACCGCGAAGGGCCGCACGTTCGACGTCGGGGGCCCGGAGGTGCTGCGGTACGCCGACATGCTCGAGCGGACGGCGCGCATCATGGGCCGGCCGCTGCTCATCCTCCCGGTGCCCGTGCTCTCACCCGGGCTGTCGTCGTGGTGGCTGAAGCTCATCACCGACGTCGACCTGACCACGGCGCAGGCCCTCGTCAAGTCGATGACCAACGAGGTGGTGGTCCGGGACCCGGCGATCCGCACCGTGGTTCCGCGGCAGCTGATGACGTTCGCCGAGTCCGTCGAGCGCGCCCTCGCCGACCGCGCCGCGGACCGCGGGTGACGACGCCCGTCCGCGAGCGCGCCGGTCCCGGGACGCCCCTGCGCGGCGTCGTCGTCGGCACGTTGATCGCCGGCTCGGTGCTGCTCGGCATCGCGTTGCACACGCGACGCGGGACGCACACGTTCTACGGGCTGTCGGCGCTGCTCGCGCTCGTGTGGCTCGTCGGCGCGCTCGCGGCGGGTGGCGTGCCCCGGCCGCGGCTGTCGCGGCACAGCCTCATCGCCGGCGCCGCCGTCGGCGCGCTCGCGTGGGTGGTGTTCCTCGTCGGCGACCTGATCTTCCGCGAGGTGCCGTGGCTGCACCACCAGATCGTCAGCGTCGTGGGCCGGGCCGACGTCGGCTCGCGCCTGCTCGTCATCGCCATCGCGGTGGTCAACGGCATGGCGGAGGAGGCGTTCTTCCGCGGCTCGGTGTTCACCGCGCTGTCGGCGCGCGCGCCGGTCCTGCGCACGACGGCCGTCTACGTCGTCGTCACCGCGTGCGCGGCGAACGTGACGCTGATCGTCGCCTCGCTGCTGATGGGTGCGCTCTGGGCGGTGCAGCGACGCGTGACCCACGGAGTGGTCGCGTCGGCCGTCACGCACGTCGTCTGGTCGGTGCTCATCATCACAGCGCTCCCCCGGTGACGCCGCGCCGCTAACGTGCGCGGGTGGATGCCTGGTTGGACGGAGTCGCGCAAGCCGAGCTGGTGCGCAAGGGCCACGCGAGCCCGCGCGAGCTCGTCGACGCGGCGATCGATCGCATCGAGGCGCTCGACCCGCAGCTCAACGCGGTGGTGCACCGGCGGTTCGAGTCCGCGCGTGACGAGGCGCTGAGCGAGCTGCCGCACGGCCCGTTCCGCGGCGTGCCGATCCTGGTGAAGGACGAGCTCGCGATGACCGGCGAGCCGCTCACCTACGGCAGCCGCGTCATGAAGGACGCGGGCTTTCGCGCCGACCACGACTCCTACGTCGCGCAGAAGCTGCGGGCCGCGGGCTTCGTCGTGCTCGGGCGCACGAACATGCCCGAGCTCGCGGTCTCGGTGACCACCGAGCCGGAGGCGTACGGCGCCACGCACAACCCGTGGGACCTCACGCGCAGCGCGGGCGGTTCGTCGGGCGGCGCCGGTGCGGCGGTCGCCGCCGGCATGGTGCCCATCGCGCACGCGAGCGACAGCGGCGGCTCCATCCGCATCCCGGCAGCGCACTGCGGGCTCGTCGGCCTCAAGCCCACGCGGGGACGCATCAGCCTCGGGCCGAAGCGCGGCGAGGCGTGGGGCAGCGCGACCGTGAAGGGCTGCGTCAGCCGGACCGTGCGCGACACCGCGGCGATGCTCGACGTGCTCGCCGGCCCGATGCCCGGCGATCCGCACACGCCGCCGGCGCCGGTCCGCCCGTACGCCGACGAGGTCGGGGCCGACGCCGGCCGGTTGCGCGTCGGCCTGCTCGACCACCCGGCGAACCCCGACGTGCCCGGTGACCCGGAGTGCGCCGCCGCCGTGCAGGCCGCCGGCGCGCTGCTGTCATCGCTCGGTCACCACGTCGAACCGGCGTGGCCGGACGCGATGGGCGAGCCGGACTTCACCCAGCCGTACGCGACGCTGCTCGCCGTCGAGATGGCGCTCGAGCTCGAGGGGATGTCCGAGATGATCGGCCGCCCCATCGCCGACGACGAGCTCGAGCCGCTCGTGCGCATCTACCCGGCGATGGGTCGCGCGATCGACGGCCCGCGCTACCTGCGCGCGCGCCGCTGGCTCGAGACGTGGACCCGGCGCTTCGCCGCCTGGTGGACCGACTTCGACCTGCTCGTGATGCCCGTGCTCAACGCCGTGCCGCCGCCGCTCGGGTACGTGACCGATCCGGTCGAGGGCTTCGCGCGGCTGCTGCCGATGGTGCAGTACACCGCGCAGGCGAACGTGAGCGGGCAGCCGTCGATCTCGCTGCCGCTGCACTGGAGCCCCGACGGGTTGCCGGTCGGCGTGCAGCTGATGGGCGCGTTCGGACGGGAAGACCTGCTGCTGCGCGTGGCCGCCCAGCTCGAGCAGGCCGCTCCCTGGGCGCAACGCCGCCCCCCGGTCAGCGCGTGATGAGGACGCCGGGGTTGAGCAGCCACTGCGGGTCGTAGGCGTCCTTCAGACGCCGCAGCACCGCCGCGCGTTGCGGGTAGGCGCGGGCGAAGGCCGCCGCCTTGGCGCGGCCCACGCCGTGCTCGCTGCTGATCACTCCGTCGTGCGCGAGGACGAGGTCGAGGACGCGCGCGTCGACCTCGTCATCACCCCAGACGTTGACGTGCAGGTTCCCCTCCGCGAGATGCCCCCACAGCCGCAGGTCAGCCGGCGCGACGACCTCGGCGAGCTCGGCGCGGAAGCGCGCGAGACCGGGCAGCGGCACGGCGACGTCGAGCTTGTGCACCGGGCGGCCGCGCTCCGCGGACTCCCGCGCCACGCGCTCGGTCGCCCCTTCGCGCTCCGCCCACAACCGCGCGCGACCGGTCGCGTCGTCGGCCGCCCTGGCCGGGTCGAGCGGGGCGAGCACGTCGACCGGTCCGGCCACCTCGACGAGCACGTGGGTGGCATCGACGACCGGTGACTCGGCGTACTCGACCGCGCGCAGCCCGGGCAGCGCGCGCGCCGTGCGCAGCACATCCATCGCGGCGGCGATGCCGTCGACGGGGACGATGCCGACGCTGATCGTCGCGGGCGGCCGGTGCAGTCGCAGCCGAGCCGCGGTGATGACCCCGAACGCGCCCTCGCCGCCGACGAGCAACACGGCGAGGTCCGGTCCGAGCGCCTGCTTGGGCCGAGCGCTCCCATCGGCCAGCACCGTGCCGTCGACGAGGACGGCCTCGAGTCCCACCACCTGCGCGCCGGTCGTGCCGCGGCCGACGACGTGCACGCCGCCCGCATCGGTGGCGATCGTCCCGCCGACGGTCGCGCTGTCGCGGGCCGCGAGGTCGACCCCGTACTCGAGGCCCGCGGCGCGGGCCGCGTGCTGCAGCACGGCGAGGGGCACGCCCGCTCCCACGGTTGCGACGTCCCCGTCGATGACGACGTCGGTCACGAGCTTCTCCGTCGAGAGCACGAGGGCCCGGCCGTCGTCGGGCGGCACCGCGCCGCCCACCAGTCCCGTGCGACCACCCGCGGTCGTGACCGGGATCCGGTCGCGCGAGCAGCGGGCGAGCAGCTCGGCGACCTCGGCCGTGGACGACGGGCGTTCGAGGCCGCGGGCCCGGCCGTGCCACCGGCCGGTCCAGTCGGTCTCGTACGCCGCCAGCTCGCTCATGGCGCCGACCGTCTCCAGCCGACGAGCACGGTGAGGGCGCCGGCGACGACCAGCGCGGTGAGCGACGCCGACAGCCATGCCGGCGGTGCGGTGAAGCCGAGATCCGCTCGCCGGTGCAGCCACCAGGCGGACCAGCCGGTCCACTGCGCGATGTAGGTCGGCGCGACGAGCTCGTAGGCGGCGAAGCCGGCCGCCCACGGCACCAGCATGCGCAGCCGGCGCGGCGCCGCCTTCGACGTGTCCCACCCGCCGCGGCGCAGGACCCAGTAGTCGATGACGAACACGGCGGTGAGCGGCACGAACACCGCACCGATCAGGTAGAGGAACGATTCGTACTCCGCGTAGTCCGCACCGATCGCGAGACCCGTCGCGACCGTCCCGACCCCGAGCGCCAGCCAGCGCCGGTCCAGCGACGGCTGCGCGTTCTGCGTGGACACCGCCGTCGAGTACAGGTTCGCGAAGGCCTCGTCCAGCTCGTCGACGACGAGCACCGCGAGCGCCAGGCCCGCGGCGGGGAGCGCGACGAGCGCCGTGCTGCCATCGGTCGCGTTCGGGTACGCCGCCACCGCGAGCACGCCGAGGGTGAAGTACGCCGTGCACGCCGTGCCGAAGCCACCGAACGCGCCGAGGCCGGCGGCCCGGCCGGACCGGGCGTGCCGCGTGTAGTCCGCGGCGAGCGGCACCCACGAGATCGGCAGCGCGATGACGAGGTCGAGGCTCGCCGCGAAGCCGTGCCACGAGCCGCGGGTGAACGCGGGCAGCGGGCGCGCCAGAACGCGCACGAACAGGTAGACGCTCGCCGCGACGACCAGCCACACCGCATAGCGACGGAGCACGCGCACGACGCCGAGCGGACGCAGCGCGAGACCGGTCGCGGCCGCGCCGGCGAGGACGACGAACACCCAGCGCGGCACGTGGGGCGCGAGCCCGTGCGCGGTCGTCGCGATGATGACGACCTCGACGACCGTCCAGCCGAGGCACTGGACCACGTTCAGAGCCGTCGGCAGCAGCGAGCCGCGCCAGCCGAACACGCCGCGCAGCAGCACCATCGCCGGCGCACCCGTGCGCGCACCGGGCACCGCGGCGAGCGCGAGCAGCGCGCTGCCGACGAACGAGCCGACCACCACCGCGGTCAGCGCGGCGAGCAGTGACATCCCCGGCAGCAGCACGTAGCCCGCGGCCGCCGGCAGCGTGAGCGTGATGCCGAGGTTGGCCCACAACCCGAGCTGGTCGGCGAGGCCGAGGGCCCGTGGCGGCTCCTCGAGCAGCGTGCGGGGCGCCTCGACGGGCGCCGCGCGGTCCGCGGCGACGGTGGCACTCACGGAGCACTCACGGCGGCACTCACGGCGGGCGACTCCCTTCGCCGGCATGACCCGGATCAGGTGCTGGCGGTCGGCGCGCTGGCTCGCACCCTCTCAGCCCGGTCGGCCGGGCTCCCGCTGTCTGGACCTCGAGGCTAGCGCCGGGTCCGGCCCGCGCTACTTCAGCAGGCGTGAGAGGCGACGGTCGGCCAGCGGCTTGCCGCCGGTCTGACACGTCGCGCAGTACTGCAGGCTCTTGTCGGCGAAGCTGACCTCCCGCACCGTGTCGCCGCAGCGCGGGCACGGCTTGCCCGTCTGCGCGTGCACGTTGAGGCCGGCCTTCTTCTCGGCCTTGAGCTCGCTCGCCGCCAGACCGCGGGCGCTCTCGACCGCCTGCCGCAGCGTGGTCACCAACGCCTCGTGCAGCGTCGCGACCTCCTCGGGCGTGAGGTTGCTCGCGGGCTTGAACGGCGACAGCTTCGCGGCCCACAGGATCTCGTCGCTGTAGGCGTTGCCGACGCCGGCGAGGATCGACTGGTCGGTGAGCACGCCCTTGATCTGCGCGCGGCCCGCACCGTCGAGCAGGTGCTGCAGCACCTCGAGCGTCAGGTCGTCGGACAGCGGGTCGATCCCGAGCCGCGCGACTCCGGGCACCTCGCTCGGGTCCTTCACCACGTACATCGCGAGCCGCTTCTGCGTCCCCGCCTCGGTCAGGTCGAAGCCGGGGCTCGTCGGCAGGTCAGGGTCGTCGAGGATCACGCGCAGCGCCAGCGGCCCCTTGCCCGGCTTCGGCGGCAGCGCCGGCTGGTCGTCCTTCCAGCGCAGCCAACCCGCGCGCGAGAGGTGGAAGACGAGGTGCAGCCCACCGATGGTCAGGTCGAGGAACTTGCCGTGCCGGCTGACCGCTTCGACCTCGAGGCCGGACAGGGCGTCGACCGGCGGGTCGTAGGTCTTCAGCACGCTGAACGCGGCCGGCCACACCTTCACGACCACGCGGCCGACCGCCCGCTCGTTGAGCACGTCGGCGAGCGCGGCGACCTCGGGCAGCTCGGGCACACCTCCATCCTGCCGCGCGGGGAGCAGTGACTCCGGACGCGGTCCAGGGCACACTGGGTGGCATGACCACCGGGTCGGATCGGCCCGCTCGCAGGCTCCCGGCGCCGGCGTCAGATCGGCCCGTCCGCGCCGACGGTGACCCGCCGCGGGTCGATCGATCGCTGCGCGAGATCTCCACCGTCCGCTCGCTGGCCGCCCCGCTCGGAGACGTGGTCGTGATCGTCGCCGCCATCGCGGCCGCGATCGCACTGCACCGCTGGTACGTCGATGTCGCGGCGGCCGTCGTCGTCGTGCGCAGCCAGCACGCGATCGCCGTCGTCATGCACGAAGGCGCGCACCGCACCCTGCTCGCGAACCGTCGCTGGAACGACATCGTCGGCCGCTGGCTCGGCTACGGCGTGGGCGTCTCGCTCGACACCTACCGCCGCGTGCACAACCGCCACCACCAGGCCGAGCTGTCCGCCGGCGACCCCGACCTGCCGCTGCTCACCGGCTACCCCGCGAAGGGCCGCCTGCAGCGCAAGGTGCTCCGCGACATCACGTTCCGCACGACCGCGCGCAACGTCGCGTACCTGCTGCACGGCGCATCGCGCAACGTCTCCGCGGCCGCGACCGCGACCGCCGATCACGGACGTCCGGCCCGGGCTCCGGGAGCCCCGCGCATCCCGCTGCTCGCCGGCATCGGCATCGCGCAGCTGGTGGTCCTCGGCATCTTCGTCGCGGTCGGGCACCCGTGGCGCTACGTCGAGCTGTGGCTGCTGCCCTACCTGCTGCTGCTCCCGCCGATCCTGCGGGTGCGCGCGGTCGCCGAGCACGGTGGCAAGGAGGCCAGCCCGGACCGCCGGCGTTCGAGCCGCACCACGCGCGCGCCGCTGTCGCCGCTCTCCTGGCTGCTCGCACCGCACCACGTCGGCCTGCACGTGGAGCACCACCTCGCGCCGTGGGTGCCGCACTACCGGCTGCCGGCCGTGCACCGGCAGCTCCGCACCGCGGGGTGGCTCACCGACACCGACGTGCACCGCGGGTACGTGCCGCTGTTCCGCTGGCTGACCACAGATCCGGTCTGAAGGACCCGCTCGCCTCTAGCCTCGCGAGGTGCGCGACATCGTTGACGCCTCCGGCGCCGGGGGAAGAGCATCCCTTCGCCTTTGGCCACGTTCACTGGCAGTCGCGTCGCTCTCGCTCCTGCTCCTCGCGGCGGGTGCGCCGGCGCTGGCCGCGCCGCCCGGCGGCTCGGACGGGCCGACGCAGACCGGCGACCGGCTGCGCGCGAGCAACGTCGTTCCGCCGGGCGAGAGCGGCTTCCTCTCGACGGCGCAGTTCGCCGCCACCACGGCCGGCACGCCCGGCGCGTCCTACGGCCCGCACGTGCAGGACCAGCTCGGCCTCTACACGTCGTGGCAGTACAAGCCGTTCCAGATGGAGGCGCCGGTCGGGGCCCGACCGGAGAGCAGCCCCGGCACGCCGCCGCCCGGCGACGACCACGTGAAGATCCAGCGCGACTCGTGGGGCGTGCCGCTCATCACGGCCGACACCGACGCGGACGCGGCGTACGGCATCGGCTACGCGATGGCGCAGGACCGGCTGTTCCAGCTCGAGGCGTTCCGCCACGTGGGGCACGGCACGCTCGCGGCGCTCGTCGGCCCGAGCGGCATCGTCATGGACGAGGACGTGCGCCGCCTGTCCGAAGGCTCCGCCGCGCTGATGCAGGAGTTCTCCGCGCTGCCCGCGGCGACGCGGCTGCGCATCCAGCGGTTCAGCGACGGCATCAACGCGCGCATCGCCGAGGTGAACGGCTCCCCGAGCGAGATCCCCGCCGAGTTCCTGCTGCTCGGCGACGTGCACCTGCCGAACGTCCTCATCGCCCCGTGGACGCTGTCCGACACGCTCGGCTTCGGTGAGTACGCGGCCCGCTACTTCGGCGAGTTCGGCCACGACGAGCTCGACGCGATGCAGATCTACCTGCGCATGGTCGGCAAGGTCGGCCAGCCGGCGGCGGAGAAGGCGTTCGAGGCGCTCGAGCCGCTCGACGACCCGCACGCGCCGACGTCGATCGCCAAGGCGGACGGCACGTTCCCGCGGCACCGCGGCACGGCGATCAGCACGACGTTCAAGGGATCGGCGTACGCGAACCACGACCCGGCCGTGCTGCCATCGCTCGCCGATGCGACAGCCGCCGCGCACGCGGTGAACGCCGAGCAGTCCGCCGTGCAGGACGCGCAGCGCCTGCTCGCGCTCCCCCGGCTCGGCAGCAACTCGGTCGTCGTCAGCGGCAAGCTCACGAAGGACGGCCACCCGATGCTGTACGGCGGGCCGCAGACCGGCTGGAGCATCCCCGGCTACTTCTGGGAAGCCGAGGTGCACGCGCCCGGGCGCGACCAGCGCGGCGTGATGGTGCCCGGCATCCCGCTGTTCGTCATCGGCCGCAACGCGACCGCCGCGTGGACCGTGACCAGCGCCCTCGACGCGAACGCCGACACGTTCATCGAGCAGCTCGACCCCACGGACTCCACCTACGTGCACGACGGCCAGACCCTCCCGGTGGAGAAGCACACCGAGGTCATCCAGTGCAGCACCGCCGCGCTCATCTCCGGCCTGCCCGGCATCACCGGCGGATCGGTGCCGCAGACCTGCCCGACGCAACCGACGACGATCACCGTCTACCGCACCATCCACGGACCGGCCATCGCCGACCCCACCGCCGACCACCAGCTGTTCGTGCGCGACAGTGCGGTCGACCATCACCTGCTGCAGTCGATCGTCGCGTGGGACCAGGCCGGCCTGCAGACGACACCGGCCTCGTTCGCGAAGGCGATCTCGCAGATGACGGTCGGCTTCAACATGAGCTACGTCGATGCGTCCGGCCACATCGGCTACTGGCACGTCGGTCGCTACCCGATCCGGGCGAAGAACGCGGACGAGACGCTGCCGATGCCCGGCACCGGCGCGTACGACTGGCAGGGCTTCGAGAAGTTCGGCGACCAGCCGCACGTCGTCGATCCGAAGGCCGGCTTCGTCGCCAACTGGAACAACAAGCCGGCGGTCGGCTGGTACTCGAAGGAGCAGCTCGGCGTCGAGGTCGGCGGCCGGTGGGGCGACTCGTGGGAGGTCGTGCCGCTGCAGGACGACATCAAGAAGCGGGTGCCGCTCGACTTCGTCTCGCTCGGCCAGGTGCCGCGCGACGTCGCCTACACCGACGACGCCGCGCGCCTGTTCAAGCCGACGCTCATCCAGGCGCTGTCCGGCACCGCCGACCCGCGGCTCGCGACCGTGCGCACCGCGCTCATCCACTGGAACGGCGAGCGCGACGTCCGCGCCCCCGGCAGCACGACCAAGTACGGCACGCCGGCCGTCGTGTTCTTCGACCGGTTCGTCGAGCACCTCATGGTCGATGCGCTCGCGCCGCTGATCGGCGCGGATGCCGCGCAGCACGAGCTCGTGCGCGACTGCACGACGCCGCCGTGCCACCTCGTGAGCGTCGACAACGAGGACGCCGCGACCTACAAGTTCGAGCTGCCGATCGAGCAGTCGGTGCTCGCCTCGCTGAACAAGCACCCCGGCCCGTACGACTACCTCAAGGCCATCGGCGGCCCGAAGGCCGCGTTCGCGCGGGCGGCCACCGAGGCGGCCGACGAGATCACCGCAGCGCAGGGCAGCGACGCCGCCGCGTGGGACGAGCCGGTCGAGACCGGGGAGTGGGTCCCGCAGGGCGCGCTGTCCGTGCCGGCGCTCAACCCGCTGCCGAACCGCGGCAGCTACGGGCAGGTCATCGAGGCACTGGCCCCGGTCAAGCAGCCGACGGGCAAGCCGGTGACATCACCGACCACGCCGCACCCGCCGCACGGATCGCTCGCGGCGACCGGTGCGACGGGTGCGCTCGGGTGGTTCGCGCTCGCCCTGGTCGGCGGCGCGATGTGGGTTCGACGCCTCAGCTCAGGCCGACGGCAACACCGACGCCTGCGCTGACCGTCGCGACGAACGCGACGATCAGGCGCAGCCACAGGCCGATGTCGACACCGGACAGGAACGGGGCGTTCGACGGCAGGCCGTCCATCGCCTCGAAGTCCATCAGGGTCCTCCAACGTCATGGGGTGCCGGGTTCGGCACTCCTTCGATCTTCGTCAGGTAGGACGCCCGGGCACACGTCTTTGTCGCCTGCTGAACACGTGAGGTCCGTCACGTCGTGACACCCGCACCACGTGCGACACACGACGCGAGCACGATGCACGGGTGGACGCGCGGGTGGACGCACGGGTGAACGCAGGGTGGACGCACGGATGACGACGTGACGCAGCCCACGCCGGGCCGCTCGGGTCACGTCATCGTGTGCGGGCTGCACGGCGTCGGCATGCGCATCGTCGAGCAGCTGCACGCCGCCGGCGTCCCCGTCGTCGTCGTCGACGACGCGCCGGAGCAGCGGCTCGTGCAGGTCGTGCACGGCCTCGGAGTGCCGCTCGTCCCGTTGAGCCCGCTGCTCCCGGAGACCCTGTGGGAGGCGGGGCTGCGCGACGCGATCGCGGTCATCGCAGTCGAGTCGGACGACCTCGCGAGCCTGGAGGTCGCGCTGCACACGAAGGACCTCCGTCCGGACGTGCGCGTCGTCGCGCGCGTGACCAACCCCACCGTCGGGAACGCCGTCGAGGCGGTGACCGGCACCCGCACGGTCCTGTCCGTCCCGACCCTGACGGCGACGACGTTCATCGAGGCCTGCCTCGGCACCGCGGAGCGCCCGCTCGACGTCCCCGGCGAGGACCTCATCGCGGTGACGACCGTCGCCGACGTGCACGACTCGTTGCGGGCGCGCTACGGCGACCTCGCCCCCGTCGCGGTGGTGTCCCACGCGGACGGCGAGACCGTCGTGTGCCCGGGCCGCGACCACACCGTCTCCCCCGGGGACGCGGTGACGCTCGTCGGCCCGCGCGCGGAGGCCCGCGCGCGGGCGATCGCGCCGCCGCCCGAGGAACCGAACCAGGCGGTCATCGCGCAGCGGAACGCACGGCGCTGGGTGCGCCGCGCGAACGCCGCGCTCGCCTCCGAGGCCGGTGGGGCGCTGCGGGCCGCCGTCGCGGCCGCCGGCGTGCTCGTGGCCATCTCGACCGTCGTGCTCTCCCTCGCCTACCGCGTCCCGCAAGCGGGCGGCGGGACGAAGCACCTGCCCCCGCTCGACGCGCTCTACTTCACCCTGCAGACGGTCGCGACGGTGGGGTTCGGCGACTTCAGCTTCACCGGCCAGCCGCGCTGGCTCGAGGGGTTCGGCATCCTGCTGATCGTCACCGGCGCCGTGGTCGTCGCGACGTCGGTCGCGCTGCTGACCAACTTCATCGTCAGCCGCAGCATCGAGCGATCGCTCGGCCGCACGCGCACCACGACCGCCCGCGGGCACGTCGTCGTCATCGGCCTCGGGGGAGTCGGCGTGCGGGTGGCGCAAGGCCTGCGGGCCGCCGGGCGCGAGGTCGTGCTCGTCGACCGCGACGACAACAACCGGTTCGCCGCCGAGGCCCGCGATCAGCACATCCCGCTCATCGTCGGCGATGCCACCAACCCGCGCACGCTGCGGGCAGCCGGCGTCGACCGCGCCCGCGCCGTCGCGGTGCTGACCAGCGATGACCTCACCAACATCGAGACCGGCCTCGTGGTGCGAGACGTGCTCGGCGATCGGTGGAGCCGCGCGCGGGTGGTGCTGCGCGTGTTCGACCGCCCGCTCGCGCGCACCGTCAGCGCGTCGTTCGGCTTCCGGCACGTGTACTCCACCGCCGACCTCGCGGCGCCCTGGTTCGTCGGCTCGGCGCTCGGCCTCGACGTGCGCGGCTCCTTCTACGTCGCCGACCGCCCGTTCCTGCTCGGCCGGCTCACCGTGAACGCCGGAGGCGGCCTGGCCGGCATCGCCATGGCCGACCTCGACGCGCGCACCCGGGTCGTCGCGCTCGCCCGGGCCGCCAACGGGCTCGCGCTGGAGCACCCGCCGCGCCGCGACACCCGCTTCGACCCCGGCGACGAGGCCTACCTCGTCGGCCCGTCCGAGGAGATCACCCGCGTGCTGCGCCGCGACCGCGCCGGAGCGGACCCCGACCAGCCGCCCTGCCCGGCTTGACGCGGGTGCAAGGATCGTCCGGTGGCCACCACCGTGAACAAGCCCGCCCCGCGCACCGTCGAAGGTGCCGGTCCCTGGGCCGTCGTCAACACCGGGAAGGGCTCCCCCGCGGATGACGGCATCGCCGCCGTCTCCCGCAAGTGCCGGCACCTGCGCGCCGACCTCGCCGGCGGCACGGTCGACGAGGACGGCTGCCTCGTCTGCCCATGGCACCACTCCAAGTACGACGTGACCACCGGGCGGATGGTCGTCGGCCCGCAGGGGGCCTTCGCGAAGGTCCCCGGCCTCGGCGCGCTGTTCAAGGGCCTCACCGCCGTGCTCCCGCTCCGCCGCGGCGAGGTCACCGTCGACGGCGACACCGTCACCATCGACTGATCCCGCACGCACCATCGGCGCCGATCCTGTCTGACGAGGCCAACGCCCCGCTCCGCGAGGAGCAGGACGCCGTCGCGCGCCTCTACCGCCGGCTCGACGAGCTCCGCGAGGCGACGGCCACGCGACTGCAGATCACCCGGCGCACGCGCGCGGGCGGCACGCCGGCCGCGCAGTCGGAGCGCGACGCGTTGGCCGCTCGTGACGAGGACCGGCTCGCCGAGCTGTACGCCGTCGACGACGGGCTGTGCTTCGGCCGGCTCGACCTCGATGACGGCCAGCTCGTGCGGCTCGGTCGCATCGGCCTGTCCGACGAGGACCAGCAGCGCATCCTCGTCGACTGGCGCGCCCCGGCCGCGGCCCCCTTCTACCGCGCGACGGCGCGCACGCGCATGGGCGTCACCCGCCGGCGGCACCTCCGCACGCGCGGCCGCGACGTCGTCGGCGTCGACGACGAGCCGCTCGACCTCGCGCGCCTCGCCGACTCCGACCGCGCGCGACTCACCGGCGAGTCCGCCCTGCTCGCCGCCCTCGCCGCGCCGCGCACGGGCGTCATGCGCGACGCCGTCGCGACGCTGCAGGCCGAGCAGGACGAGGTCATCCGCGACGACCTCGCCGGCGTGCTCATCGTGCAGGGCGGTCCCGGCACCGGCAAGACGGTCGTCGCGCTGCACCGCGCCGCCTACCTGCTCTACACCTACCGCGAGCGGCTCGGCCGCAGCGGCGTGCTCGTCGTCGGCCCCGGCCGTCCGTTCCTGCGCTACGTGGAGCAGGTCCTTCCCGCCCTCGGTGAGCGGGCCGTCGTGCTCGCCGCCGTCGGCGAGCTCTACCCGGGCATCGAGGTGACCGGCACGGACAACGCCCGCGCCGCGCGGCTCAAGGGTGATCCGCGCATGGTCGCGTTCGTGCGCGCCGCCGTGCGCGACCGGCAGTCGGTGCCGCACCGCGCCATCGAGCTGCGGATCGACGGCCGTGACCTCGAGCTCGACCTGCGCACGATCCGCCGGGCGCGGGACCGGGCGCGGGACAGCCGACGGCCGCACAACACCGCCCGGAACATCGCGGTGCGCGCGATGCTCGAGCACCTCGCGCGGCAGATGGTCGGGCAGGAGGGCTGGGACGCGCTCGAGGGCAGCGACCGCGACGCCGTCCTGCGCGACCTCATCCGCGAGCCGAAGATCCGCACCGCGGTCAACGGCATCTGGCCGCACCTCACCGCCGAGCAGCTGCTCACCGACCTCTACGCGAGCGCCGACCGGCTGGCCGCCGCCGGCGGTGGCCTGCTGCACCGTGAGGAGCTCGCGTTGCTGCGGCGGGACCGGCCGGAGCCCGAGGGTGACCCCGGCTGGACCGAGGGTGACGTGCCGCTGCTCGACGAGGCGGCCGAGCTGCTCGGCGAGACCGACCCGTGGGCGCGCCGCGAGGCCGCGCGCGAGGAGGCCGCCCGCCGCCGCGAGACGCGCTACGCCCAGGAGGTGCTGTCGGTGTTCGGCGGCGGCGGTCCGCGTCCGGACGCCTCCACCCTCGCCGAGCGCTACTCGGGTGCGTTCCGCAACAACCGCCTGCGCGACGTCGCGCTCGGCGACCGCGAGTGGGTCTACGGGCACGTCGTCGTCGACGAGGCGCAGGACGTGTCGCCGATGGTGTGGCGCCTGCTCGCCCGACGCTGCCCGACGCGCTCGATGACCGTCGTCGGCGACCTCGCGCAGGGCGGCTCGGCCTGGTCGCCCGCGTCGTGGGGCGATGCGCTCGAGCCGCACGCGCCCGACGCCTGGCGGGTGCGCGAGCTCTCGATCGGTTACCGCACGCCACGGCAGGTCATGGGTCTCGCGACCCGCGTGCTCGCCGAGCTCGATGATCGGCTCTCCGCCCCGCAGGCGATCCGCGACGGCAGTGAGGAGCCGTCGATCGTCGTCACCACCGACGTGCGCGCCGCGGCCGCGCAGGCGA
Organism: Mycobacteriales bacterium; assembly: GCA_035545535.1. Classification (GTDB taxonomy): domain Bacteria; phylum Actinomycetota; class Actinomycetes; order Mycobacteriales; family CAJCIY01; genus DASZYF01. The sequence continues at coordinate 45,051 of DASZYF010000198.1, forward strand.
TCTCCACGGCGCTCGACAAGCTCGAGGACGGCCGGCTCGCCGTGATCGCGCCGCTGGCCCTACTCGACGCGCTCCGCGCCGAAGCCGAGCGGCTCGCCCCCGGACGGGTCGGCGACCCGGCCACCGCACCGGTCGCGGTGCTCGGCGCCCGCGACGCGAAGGGCCTCGAGTTCGACTCGGTCGTGCTCGTCGACCCCGGCGCGATCGTCGCCGCGTCCGAGCGCGGCCTCTCCGACGCCTACGTGGCCCTCACCCGCACCACCGACCGCCTCACGGTGGTCGCGGCCGAGCCGGCGCCGGCGTGGCTCGCGTGACGGGAACGACCGGGGAGCCCCCGGCCGTCTTCCGTAGGTGGATCCTGCGTGGGCGAAGAGGGATTTGAACCCTCACGTCCTTACGGACACACGGACCTGAACCGTGCGCGTCTGCCATTCCGCCACTCGCCCGAGCAACAGGTCTAGAAGGCTATCAGCGGCACTCGGACGCCTACGATCGGCTTCCAACGGGAAGGAGAGCCCAGGTGGGCGTCCTGCAGACCTTCGAGAAGCGCCTCGCCGGGCTGGTCGAAGGGGCCTTCGCCAAGGTCTTCAAGGGCAGTGTCGAGCCGGTGGAGATCGCCAAGGCCCTGGCGGCTGAGGCGGACGGGCACGCCGTCGTGTCGGCGAACCGCACCCTGGTGCCCAACAGCTTCCTCGTGGAGCTCGGGCCGCGTGACTACGACCGGCTCGCGCCGTACTCGGAGGCCCTGGGCGGCGAGCTCGCCGCGATGGTGCGCGAGCACGCCGACGAGCACCGCTACTCCTTCGTGGGGCCGGTGACCGTGGCCCTGGCCCACGACGGCTCGCTCGACACGGGCGTCTTCCGGGTCCACGCGGAGGTGAGCGCCGACGGCGCCTACACCCCGCAGTCCGAGGACACCCCCGTGCCGGCGGCGGTCGCGGTCGTGCCGCCGACGGCCGAGCCGGTCCCGGACGCCCCGGCCCCGGAGGTGGTCCCCGAGGCCGCGCCGGTGATCGCGCCCGAGCTCTCGGCCCCGACGCCCACGCCGCCGCGCGCCGCCTCGGTGGCCCCCGCCCGGCTGCACTTCGAGGACGGCCGCGCCTTCGACCTGGTCGCCGCCGTCACCCGCATCGGCCGCTCCCGTGAGGCCGACCTCCGCCTCGACGACGGCGCGGTGTCCCGCCAGCACGCCGAGATCCGCCGCGACACCGACGGCAGCCACGTGCTCGTCGACCTCGGCTCGACCAACGGCACCCAGCACAACGGCGAGAAGGTCAGCTCGGCCCGGCTCGTCGACGGCTCGCAGATCAGCATCGGGGCCACCACGCTCACCTACCGGGCCCGGCAGGTCTAGGCGAGCTCTGGTGGTCCCTCCCGTCGCGCTGCTCGCGCTGCGCATCGGCTTCGTGACGCTGCTCTGGGTCTTCGTGCTCGCAGTGGTGCTCACGCTGCGCACCGACCTGTTCGGCCCGCGGCCGGGCAAGCAGCGCGCGGCGGCCCGCCCGGCGCCCGCGCCCAAGCCCGCCCGCGCCCAGCGCAAGGCGAACCTGCGCCTCGTCATCACCGAGGGCGCGCTCGCCGGCACGACCGTCCCCCTGGGTGACCAGACGGTGACGATCGGCCGGGCCGACTCGAGCACGCTCGTCCTCACCGACGACTTCGTCTCCAACCACCACGCGCGGCTGATGCGGCGCGACGGCACCTGGTACGTCGAGGATCTCGGCTCGACCAACGGCACCTACCTCGACCGGCAGAAGGTCACCGACCCGACCCCGTTGCCGCCCGGGGTCCCCGTCCGGATCGGCAAGACCGTGCTGGAGCTGCGCCAGTGACGGCCCGATGACGCTGCACGTCGTCGGGGCCGTAGCGCGCAGCGACGTCGGTCACGTGCGCGAGGACAACGAGGACGCGGCGTTCGCCGGCAACCGCCTGCTCGCGGTGGCCGACGGCATGGGCGGCCACGCGGGTGGCGAGGTCGCGAGCCGCGTCACCATCGCCGCGCTCGCGGCGCTCGATGAGGACGCGCCCGGCACCGACCTGCTGACCGCTCTGCGCGTGGCCGTCGACGACGCGAGCGAGCGCATCCGCGGGATGGTGCAGGGCGAGCCCGACCTCGCCGGCATGGGGACCACGCTCACCGCGCTGCTCGTGAGCGGGCAGCGCATCGGCCTCGCGCACATCGGCGACAGCCGCGGCTACCTGCTGCGCGACGGGGCGCTCACGCAGATCACGCACGACCACACCTACGTGCAGGACCTCATCGACGCCGGCCGTCTCACCCCCGAGGAAGCCGCGCAGCACCCGCGGCGCTCGATGCTGCTGCGCGCGCTCGACGGCCGCGACGACGTCGAGGTCGACCTGCGGGTGCGCGAAGGCCGCACCGGCGACCGCTACCTGCTGTGCTCCGACGGGCTGTCCGGAGTCGTGTCGGCCGACACGATCCGCGAGCAGCTCATGCTGCCGAGCCCCGAGGACGCGGCGCAGTCGCTCGTCGACCTCGCGCTGCGCGCGGGCGGCCCCGACAACATCACGGTGGTCGTCGCCGACCTCACCGACGACGAGGCGCGCTCCGCCGGGGAGCCGCAGGTCGCCGGCGCCGCATCGCTCGAGGCGCCGGCCCGGCCGAAGGGCCGCACGTCAGCGGCCGGCCCACAACGGCTTCGACCCCGCGGAGTTCAACCCGTCGCATTCGGACG
>DASZYF010000199.1:0-16716 GCA_035545535.1 Mycobacteriales bacterium
GCGTGTGACTGCGCGCATGCTGCCGGGCGGCCCCGTGGCCGAGAAGGTCCTCGATGACGTCCGTGCCCGGGCCGACGCCCTGCGGGCGCGCGGCATCACGCCGAGCCTTGCGACGATCCTCGTCGGCGACGACGACGCCAGCGCGGGCTACATCGGCATCAAGCAGAAGAAGGCCGAGGAGCTCGGCTTCGTCTCCCCGCACGTGCACCTGCCGCAGGACGCGAAGCAGGACGACGTCGTCGCCGCCATCCGAGGCTTCAGCGAAGACCGGAGCGTCCACGGGATGCTCGTGCAGTACCCCATCCCGGACCACCTCGACTACGACGCGGCGATCTCGGCGATGGACCCGGACAAGGACGTCGACGGCATGCACCCCGTCAACCTCGGCCGGCTCACGCTCGGGATGCCCGGCCCCCAGCCGTGCACGCCCGCCGGCATCGAGGCGCTGCTCGCGTTCTACGAGATCCCGGTGGCGGGGCAGGAGGTCGTGATCCTCGGCCGGGGTGCCACGCTCGGCCGGCCGCTCGGGATCATGCTCAGCCAGAAGCGCCCGACCGCCAACGCGGCAGTGACGATGGTGCACACCGGCGTGAAGGACTGGCCCCGCTACACGCAGCGCGCGGACATCCTCGTCGCCGCCGCCGGCGTCCCCGGCATCATCCAGCCCGAGCACGTGAAGCCCGGCGCGACCGTCATCGGCGGGGGCGTCCGCTACGAGGGGCGCAAGCTGCTCCCCGACGTCGACGAGTCGTGCGAGCAGGTCGCGGGCGCGATCACCCCGCGCGTCGGCGGCGTCGGCCCCACCACCGTGGCCATGCTGTTCCGCAACGCCGTCGAGGCGGCGGAGCGCGCGGCCGACCGCGCCTGACCTTGCCGGCGATCACCGTGGACTGGGTCCGCACCAAGGCGGCCGCGGCCCGGCAGGTGCCGCTGCTCGGGGTCCTCGTCCTCGTCGGCGTCGGGCTGATCGTCATCGCCGCCGACCGCTGGGCGCGCGGCCTCGTGCTGCTCGCCGCCGGCCTGATCCTCGGAGCCGGGCTGCGGCTCATGCTGCCCACCCGCCGGGCCGGGCTCCTCGTCGTGCGCAGCCGCCCCTTCGACGTCGCCTGCCTCCTGGGCGTGGCGGTGGCCGTCCTGGCCCTCGCCGGTTCGCTGCGGTAGCCGCCGGGCGGGCAAGGAGAAGCGTCCCGCGCCCCTTTGGTTAGCCTTCGAGCCATGGCATCCGCTCCCGTCAAGGTCACCGTCACCGGCGCCGCCGGCCAGATCGGCTACGCGCTGCTGTTCCGCATCGCGTCCGGCCAGCTGCTCGGCCCGGACACCCCCGTCCGGCTCTCGCTGCTCGAGATCACCCCGGCCCTCAAGGCGGCCGAGGGCACGGCGATGGAGCTCGACGACTGCGCGTTCCCGCTGCTCGCGGGCATCGACATCACCGACTCGGCGAAGCAGGCCTTCGACGGCGCCAACGTCGCGCTGCTCGTCGGCGCCCGCCCCCGCACGGCGGGCATGGAGCGCGGTGACCTGCTCGAGGCCAACGGCGGCATCTTCAAGCCGCAGGGAGAGGCGCTCAACAGCGGCGCCGCCAGCGACATCAAGGTCCTCGTGGTGGGCAACCCGGCCAACACCAACGCGCTCATCGCGCGGTCGCACGCGCCCGACATCCCGGCCGACCGCTTCACCGCCATGACCCGCCTCGACCACAACCGCGCGCTCGCGCAGATCGCCGCCAAGCTGTCGGTCGGCGTCGACGCGATCGAGCAGATGACCATCTGGGGCAACCACTCGGCCACGCAGTACCCCGATGCCTACACCGCCAAGGTCAACGGCAAGGCCGTCGCCGACCAGGTGGACGAGGCGTGGCTCAAGGACACCTTCATCCCCACGGTCGCCAAGCGCGGCGCCGCCATCATCGAGGCGCGCGGCGCGTCGTCGGCGGCCTCCGCGGCCAACGCGGCCATCGACCACGTCTACGACTGGGTCAACGGCACCGCGTGGACGTCGTGCTCGCTCCCGTCGGACGGCTCCTACGGCGTGCCCGAGGGGCTCATCTCCTCGTTCCCGTGCCGCAGCGTCGGCGGCCAGTGGGAGATCATCCAGGGCGTCGACATCAACGCGTTCTCGCGCGAGAAGATCGACGCCTCGGTCGCCGAGCTCGCCGAGGAGCGCGACGCGGTCAAGGCGCTCGGTCTGATCTGAGCTCCCATGGAGGGTCGAAGTAGGACGACGTCGGGGGCGCCCGCATGAGCTGGACGCCGCTGCTGGTCGTCGTCGTCCTCATCCTGCTCGAAGGGCTGTTCGTCGCCGCGGAGATCGCGCTGGTCTCGCTGCGCGAGACGCAGATCCACGCGATGGCCGAGCGCGACCGGCGCGGCCGCGTCGTCAAGAAGCTGTCGTCGGACCCGAACCGCTGGCTGTCGGCCGTGCAGATCGGCGTCACGCTCTGCGCGCTGCTCGCGTCCGCGTACGGCGCCGAGTCCTACGTCGACCCGCTGAAGCGGCAGCTGCGCGACGGCGGGCTCGGCAAGACGTGGGCATCGATCCTCGCGTTCGCGATCGTCACGGTCATCCTGACCTTCGTCACGCTCGTGGTCGCCGAGCTCGCACCGAAGCGGCTCGCCCTGCAGCGCGCCGAGGGCACCGCGCGGCTGCTCGCACCGGCCCTCGACCGCATGGCCTCGATCGTGCGGCCGATCATCTGGCTGCTGTCGAAGTGCACCGATGCACTGGTGCGGCTGCTCGGCGGCGACCCCAACGTGCAGCGCGAGAGCATCTCCGACGAGGAGCTCCGCGGACTCGTCGCCGCCCACGAAGGGCTGTCGAGCGAAGAGCGCCGCATCGTCGACGAGGTGTTCGCCGCGGCCGAGCGCCAGGTCAACGAGGTCATGGTGCCGCGCACCGAGGTCGACTTCCTCGAAGGCTCGATGACCGTCACCGCCGCGCTCAAGGCCGTCGGGGACCTCCCGCACAGCCGCTACCCGGTGACCGGCGCATCGTCGGACGAGGTGCTCGGGTTCGTGCACGTGCGCGACCTGCTCGCGGCCAACCGTCGCGGCAAGAAGGTGGCCGACGTCATGCGCGACATCACGCAGCTGCCGTCGTCGAAGCCGGTGCTGTCCGCGCTGTCGGAGATGCGCCGCGGCGGATCGCACCTCGCCGTCATCGTCGACGAGTACGGCGGCACCGCCGGCATCGTCACGCTCGAGGACCTCATCGAGGAGGTCATCGGCGACATCCGCGACGAGTACGACACCGCCGAGGCCGCGAGCGACGTGCGCAAGCTGCGCGGGGGAGCGGTCGAGGTCGACGGCCTGCTCAACCTGGACGACTTCGAGGAGGCCACCGGCATCGAGCTGCCCGACGGTCCCTATGAGACGGCCGCCGGCTACGTGGTGCACCGGCTCGGCCACCTGCCGCGGGTCGGCGACAGCGTCGACGTCGTGCAGGAGGTCGACGCCGACGAGACCGACGACGATGCACAGCCGCGGACCGTCGCCACGCTCGCCGTCGCCCGCCTCGACGGCCGCCGCGTCGACCGCGTGAAGGTCACCCCCAAGTAGCGGGCGGTCCCGCCCGCGGGCGGCTCAGAGGCCCAGCATGGGCATGCAGGCCTGCAGGCCGTCGATGGTCACCTCGGGTCGCGCCCGTGCGCGCCAGCCGTCGGCCGTCATGAGGTACCGCGTCTTCTGCCGACGCTCGCCGCGGCGCTCCTCCCACTGCGTGCCGTTGGCTTCGTAGCCGAGGCGCTCGCTGACCCGGGCGGCCCCTGCGTTGTCGTCCCAGGCGCTGGTGCTCGCGGAGAGGGCGCCCAGACCGTCGAAGGCCAGGGCGAGGACGGCGGTGCGCATCAGCGTCCCGATCCCCTTGCCCTGGAACGGCAGCCCGAGCCACGAGCCCGTCGCGACCTCGCGCACGACCGGGAACCGGTTGGCTCCGAGGTGCTGGGCACCGACGACCTCGCCGTCGCGCACGACGGCGAAGTTGAGCCCCCAGGCCCACGTGGACAGCGTCGCCCAGCCCTGCCAGACGGCACCCATCGTGCTGCGCGCCCGGCCCAACGGGCTGTCGTCGGACCAGTGGAAGTCGAAGGCCATCTCCCCGGGACGGCTGATCCCGGCCGCGGCGACCTGCGCCAGCTGCAGGAGCAGCGCCTCGTCGGGGATGCGCAGCTCGAGGTCCTCGACCTGCAGCCGCAGCCCGAACAGCGGCCACAGCTCCACCAGGTCAGGCATCCCTCGAGCCTGGCAGAGCGTTCGTCGTCCGGCCGCTCTCCCGAGCAACGTCAGCCGCGGTACGTGGGGGGCGGGGACGGCATGTTCGCCCGCGGGCAGGTCGCCAACGTGAGCCCGCCGAAGCCGAACGCCTCGTCGCAGAGCCGCTCGACGGTCCACCCCTGGTGCACCCCGCTCTCGGTCACCGACGCGCGGTAGACGGTGGTCAGGAAGCGGGTGGGGGTGTCGTACACGCACCACACCGTGCCGAGCAGCTTCGAGGTCTCACCGGGACCGAGGGTGTCGGGCCACGGACGGTCGTAGCGGCGCCACGCGCCCGGCTCGGCATCCCACAGGCCGCCGTGGCGGGCGTCCTCGGCCTCGAGCTCCCGCAGGATCAGCCGGGTCGCCTGCTCGGGCAGGATCGCGGCCGGCCGGATGACCTCGCTGACGCCCGACTCGACGAGCCGGTCGGTGCCCTCCTCCTCCACGTCACCCATCTTCTCCCACGCCCTGCGGTTCACACGGCGCAGGCCACTACGTTGCGACCGTGACCACTGCGCCCAAGCGACGGCTCGGCACGCGCTTCGCGCTGAAGATCTCGTCGAGCCCCTGGTTCCTGCGCACCATCGCGCCGCAGATGCCCAAGCTCGACCGCGCGGTGCACAAGCTCACCGGCGGCCGGTACTTCCCGAGCCAGGGCGCCAACCCCGCCGTGATGCTCACGACCACGGGCGCGAAGAGCGGCCTCCCCCGCACGACGCCGCTGGCGAGCGTGCCGCTCGACGGTGACTTCTTCGTGGTCGGCAGCAACTACGGCGGCGAGAAGCACCCCGCGTGGTCGGCCAACCTCATCGCGAACCCGGACGCGCGCATCAGCTTCCGCGGCAAGGACATCGAGGTGCGCGCCCACCTGCTGACCGCCGAGGAGAAGGTGGTGACGTGGCCGCGGCTCATCGAGCGCTGGCCCGCCTACGACCGCTACAGCGAGCTGACCGACCGCGACCTGCGCGTCTTCCGGCTGTCGCCGAAGTAGCCGGATCGGCTCGGGACCGGTGAGTTCCGGGCCGTTGCGTCGTCACCTCTCATGTGACGCGACAGACGTGCCGCATCGTGCTGGTCGACGATGCCGGTGAGGAGCTGACCAGCTGGAACGTCGAGGTTCCCTGGCCGCCCGACGTCGCGACCGTCGACCTGCTCGCCCGCTGGCAGCTCGTGGCCCGGCGGGGCAACCGGACGATGTACGTGCTCGAGGCTCCGGCCGCGCTGCTGGACCTGATCGCGCTCTGCGGCCTGCGCACCCAGATCCTGGGCGAGCGCTAGTCCGCGGGCGGCAGGTAGGCCGGCAGGCCGAACGTCGCGAACAGCTCGGTCGGCTCGAGGAACGCGTGGTAGCCGGCGATCTTGTCGCCCGCGACCTCGAGGTACTGCAGCGCCCACGGGTAGTAGGAGCCGTCGGTCTTGTTGCGGCGGTACTGCGCGAACCCGTGACCGCCGTTGACGTTGACCGGGAACAGCTTCGAGCCCTTGCAGTCGATGCCGGGGCCCGCCCACCACGTGATGATGTCCTGCGGTCCCTGCAGCCACATCGCGTACGGCGGCATCGACTGGATCGCGTCCTCGTGCAGCAGCGTGACGATCGCCGCCATGTCGTAGCGCTCGAACGCGTCGCAGAACTTCGCGAGCAGCTCCTTCTGGTCGGTGCCCACGTCATCCGGCCGGGCGTTCTCGTCCTGCACCTTCGCGAGGGTCGCGCGGGCGCGCTGCAGGAGGCTGTTCACCGCCGGCACCGAGGTCTCGAGCAGCTCAGCCACCTCGGCCGCCTGCCAGGCGAGGACCTCGAACAGGATCAGCGCCGCGCGCTGCTTCGCCGGCAGGTGCTGCAGCGCGGTGACGAACGCGAGCCGGATCGACTCCTTGGCCGCGATCAGCTCCGCGGGGTCGGCCTCGGGCGGCAGCACGCGGTCATCGGCGATGGGGGAGACCCACATGTGCTCGGGGTGCACCGGCTCCAACGCGGAGACGTCCGGCGGGTAGGCGCCGCCGAGCTCCATGGGCCGGGCGCGGCGCTGCCGTCCGCGCAGCATGTCGAGGCAGATGTTGGTGGCGATCCGGTACAGCCACGAGCGCAGGCTCGAGCGGCCCTCGAACCGGTCGGCGGCCTTGAGGGCGCGCAGCATCGTCTCCTGGACGGCGTCTTCGGCCTCGAAGCCCGAGCCGAGCATGCGGTAGCAGTAGCCGGTGAGCTCGCGGCGGTAGCGCTCCAGCTCGACCGGGTCCACGGTCGGGGCAGCGGCGGTGGCCATGCCTTCGGAGCGTACGGGGGCGGGCCGCGTCGCAGTCGTCACGATGCTGTGACGGCCGAGCCCGGCCCCGCTCATCGGTCGACATCGGACTTGTGGCAGCTTCCGGGCACCGAAAGGCGCCATAAAGCCGATGTCGACCGGTCAGGCGGCGTGCTTGGCGCGGGCCGCGCCGCGCACCCACTCCCGCTGCAGGTCGTGCATGTAGATGTCGTAGTCGACCTGGATGGTGTGGCGCTTGCTGCCCACGTAGCGCGCGGCGACGGCGGCCTTCTGATCGGCGATCGAGGCCAGCATCGCGGACCGCGACGGCAGCGCGTAGCCGCCCGACAGCCAGGCCGCGAGCAGCTTCCCCTGGCGCTCGGCGATCGGCATGATCGCGCCGAGCGGCTGCACCAGCCCCACGAACGCGAGGTCGGGGACGTCGACCGGCCAGATGCGCTCGTAGAGCTCGATCTTGTTGTCGGGCGCGCTGATGATGCTGGTGTCGAGGAACGGCCAGGTGATCCGGTAGCCGGTGCAGTAGACGACGACGTCGGCGCGCTCACGCGAGCCGTCGGTGAACACGACGCTGTCGCCGTCGAGGTGCGAGATGTTCGGCTTGGCGACGATCTCGCCGTGCGCCATGCGCGACAGGATGTTGTCGCTGATGGTCGGGTGCGCCTGCATGATGCCGTGGTCGGGCTTCGGCAGGCCGTAGTCCTCGTAGCGGCCGACCGCCACGCGCAGGATCGCGTGGAACATCTTCTGCCGCACCTTCCAGGGCAGGCGCGCGGTGGTCTCGGTCTGGATCTGGTCCAGCGGCTTCCCGAAGACGTACTTGGGCAGGATGTGCGCCGGCGTGCGGATGGACAGGAACGTCTTCTCCGCCACCCACGATGCCTCGACGGCGATGTCCATCGCCGAGTTGCCCATGCCGAGCACGACGACGCGCTTGTCCTTCCAGTCCGAGTTGTCCTCGAACTGGTGCGCGTGCATCTGCACGCCGGTGAACGTGTCGCTGCCGGGGAACGCCGGCTCGGGCCAGCGCATGTCCCAGTGGTGGCCGTTGGCCACGAGCAGCACGTCGTGCTCCACGGTGCGGCCCGGCTGATCGGGATCGTCGAGCGCCAGCGTCCAGCCCCCGCCGGCGCGCGGCGTCGCCTTGTCCACGCCCACCCGGAACTCGATGCTCTTCGCGAGCCCGAAGTGGTCGACGTAGTCCTGGAAGTAGCGCGCGATGTGGCTGTGGTGCGGGAAGTCGGGGAAGTCCTTCGGCATCGGGAAGTCGGCGTACTCCATCCGCTCCCGCGACGTGTTGATGTGCAGCGTCTTGTACGACGAGCTCATCCCGTTGCTGTTGCGGAAGACCCAGTTGCCGCCGACGCGGTCGCCCTTCTCGTAGGCGGTGACGTCGAGCCCGGCGTCGACGCACGCCTTGAGCGCCGCGATGCCCGACGAGCCGGCGCCGATGATCGCCACCGAGGGCTCTGACCGCATCGCCCCAGGGTACCGCCGGTATGACCGGGTGGTCACATGCGCGGGCGCTCCTCGGCGGACCTGCCAGGATGTCGCCGTGCCCCGACCGCGCGTGCTCTCCGGGATCCAGCCCAGCGGAGAGGCCTTCCACCTCGGGTCCTGGCTCGGTGCGGTGCGCCAGTGGGTGGCCATGCAGGACACCCACGACGCCTACTACTGCGTCGTCGACCTGCACGCGATGACGCTCGCCTGGGATGCGAAGACGCTCGCTCAGCGCACCCGCGAGTCGGCCGCCGAGCTGCTCGCGGCGGGCCTGGACCCCGAGCGGTGCACGTTGTTCGTCCAGTCGCACGTGCCCGAGCACCCGCGCCTCTCGTGGCTGCTCGAGTGCCTCACGGGCTACGGCCAGGCCGCACGCATGACCGCGTTCAAGGAGAAGAGCAGCCGCGGCGAGGGCGACAGCTTCAGCGTCGGCCTGCTCACCTACCCGGTGCTGCAGGCGGCCGACATCCTGCTCTACCAAGCGGACGTGGTGCCGGTCGGCGACGACCAGCGGCAGCACCTCGAGCTCACCCGCGACCTCGCGCAGCGCTTCAACTCGCGCTTCGGCGAGACCTTCACGGTCCCCGGGGCGTTCGTCCCGCCCGGCGGAGCGGCACGCGTGATGGACTTGCAGAACCCGACCGCGAAGATGAGCAAGTCGCTGCCGCCCGCGGGCACGCTGTTCCTGCGCGACGACCCCGCCGTGCTGCGCAAGAAGGTGAGGAGCGCGGTCACCGACGCCGAGCGCGACATCAAGGCGACGCCCGAGAAGCCCGGCGTCGCGAACCTGCTCGCCATCTACTCGGCGCTCGACGGCCGCACGATCGCGGAGCTCGAGACCGCGTACGAGGGCAAGGGCTACGGCGACCTGAAGGGTGACCTCGCGGAGGTGGTCGTCGGCTTCGTCGAGCCGTACCAGGAACGGTTCCGCGGCTGGATGGATGACGTCGAGCGCCTTGACCGCGTGCTCGCCGACGGTGCCCAGCGGGCTCGCGCCGTCGCCTCGGCGACCTACGCGCAGGCCGCTGAGCGCGTGGGCCTGCTCCCGGGCAGCCCCACGATCGGCTGACGCACGGTTCGCCCATGCCCCGTCGCGACATCGGTGTCGCGCTGCCCCTGCCGGAGCCGTTCAACGGCGAGCTGCAGACGTGGCGCGAGCGCCTGGGTGATCCCAACGCCCGGCAGATCCCGCCGCACATCACGCTGCTGCCGCCGACCACGCTGCAGACGGAGGACCTCGACGAGGTCGAGGAGCACCTGCGCGCCATCGCAGCGCGCGAGCGGTCCTTCGTCGTGCACCTGTCGGGCACCGGCACGTTCCGGCCGTTGTCGCCGGTGGTGTTCGTGTCCATCGCGCAGGGTGCGGCCGAGTGCGCGCGGCTGGAACGACAGGTGCGGCACGGCCCCCTCGCCCGGGCGCTGTCCTACCCGTACCACCCGCACGTGACCGTGGCGCACGACCTCGACGACGAGGCGCTCGACCGGGCCGAGGAGTCGCTCGAGGGGTACGAGGCCCGGTGGCGGGTGTGGGGCTTCACGATGTTCGAGCGCGGAGCCGACTCAGTCTGGCGACCGCAGCGCGACTTCCCCTTCGCCGGCGACGTCGGTCCGCTGCCCGAAGAGGGGTAGATCAGTCGCGTGGGACTGCTGGACAAGCCGAAGGCGGCGTTCCGGCGTGCTCGCGCGAGCCAGGCGTGGCTCGACCACGTCGTGCGGGCCTACGTCCGCTACAAGGCCGACGCCGGTGACCGGCTCGCGGCGTCGGTGACGCTGCCGGGCTTCCTCTCGTTCTTCCCGCTGGTCGCGCTCGCGTTCGCAGTGCTCGGCATCGTCCTGCACGGAGACGAGTCGGCGCAGCGCTCGGTGCTCGACAGCATCAGCGGCTACCTGCCCGGCATCCTCTGCGGCCCCGGCCACCCGTGCGGCGCGACCAACCAGATCGACGTCAGCAAGCTCGGCAGCGCAGCGGTGTCCGCCGGCATCATCGGCGCGGTCGGCCTGCTCATCGGCGGCCTCGCGTGGGTCAGCGCGCTGCGCGCGGCCCTGCTCGCCCTGTGGCACCAGGATCCGAAGCCGCGCAACGCCGTCGTGCGCAAGCTGTTCGACCTCTTCGTCCTCACCGGGCTCGGCGTCGGCATCGGCGCGTCCGTGGTCGTCAGCGGTGTCGCGAACTCGGCGACGAGCCACGTGCTCGACTGGATCTCGCTGCACGGCGCGTTCGGCTCGCTCGTCGTCCGGGTCGTCGGCATCGCGCTCGCGCTCGGTGTGAACGTCGCGCTGTTCGCGTTCCTGTTCACCAACCTCGGGCAGTCGACGGAGCAGCGGGTGAGCATCCGTCGTGGCGTGGTGTTCGCCGCGGCCGGCCTCGTCGTGCTGCAGCTCGTCGGCGCCACCTACATCCGGCACACCACCGGCAACCCGCTCTACGGCACGTTCGCGGTCGTCATCGGTCTGCTGCTCTGGATCAACGTGATCTGCCGCTTCACGTTGTTCGCCGCCGCGTGGACGGTGACCGCCGCGTACGTCGACGACAGCGCGGCGTCCACCGCCGTCGCCGAACCCGGAACCCGGGAGCCGCAGCCCGAGCCCGCCGCTCGCCCGGGCTCGCTGCTGCACGACCGCGCCGCGGCCGAGGCGGCGGGGCAGAAGGCGGGCACCATCGGCGCGGTGGTGCTCGGCGCGGTCGGCGCCACGCTCGTCATCGGGGCCACCCGCCAAGCGCGGCGTGCCCTCGATGGCTACTGACCTTCCGGTCGAGACCGGCCTTGTGCCCGGTCTACGAGCCCCGGACCGGCCACAACCCCGATGTCGACGAGGGGGTCAGGCGTAGAAGTCGTCCTGCGGCAGCGGCCGGGGCGGGCGGAGCACCACGTTGGAGGTCGGCTCCGCGGGCGGGATCGCCAGGGCGATGTCCGCCTCGCCGCGGCTCGGCCGCGGCCGCGGGGCGATGCGCGCCGGCGCGGGCGCGCGGAAGCGGTGCAGCACGATGCCGGCGGCGATCAGCAGCGCGATCACGCCGAGCCAGCCCCACGGCATCCCGCCGCCACCGGACGTCGACGCCGCGTGCACCTTCGGAGCCGCGAGGCCGGGACCGGCTGCCAGCGCGCGCGCGCCGCTCGCCCGCGGGTTGGGCGCGGTCTCCGTCACCGGATCGACGAGGTCGCCGATCGGCGTCACCTTGCCCTCGGCGGCGAAGCCCCACTCGAGCAGGTTGATCGTCTGCGTGAACGGCTCGTACTCGCTGTGCATGATCACCGCGACGAGGCGGTGGCCGTTGCGCTCCGCGGCGCCGACGACGACCAGGCGCGCGAGCGACGTACCGCCGTTCTTCACCCCGATCGCGCCGGGCATGCTCGTGACGACGTGGTTGTGGTTGTCGATCTCGAACTTGCCGTTCGTGCAGTGCGACGACTTCTTGCACGGCAGGTACCAGCGCCGCGCCTTCACGTACGTCGCGAAGTCGGGCAGCTGCAGGCCGGCGCGGGCGATCAGCGCGAGGTCGTAGGGCGAGCTGAACTGCCCGTCGGCGTCGAGCCCGTCCGGGGTCTTCACGACGGTGTCGTAGGCCTGCAGGTGGTCGGCCTGGGCCTGCATCGCCTCCAGGGCCGCGGTCCGACCGCCGGGGTAGGAGGCGGCGAGCGCCTCGGCGGCGTCGTTCCCGCTCGGCAGCAGCATCGCGTAGAAGAGGTCGCTCGCCTTGTAGGCGGTGCCGGGCATGAGGCCCGCGAGGCTCGAGACGCCGTGCGTCCCGTACGTGGCGTGCGCGAGCTCGTCCGAGGTGAAGGTGATGCGGCTGTTCGGGTCGATCTTCGGGATCAGCGTGAGCGCCGTCAGCTCCTTGAGCGTGCTCGCGGGGCGGAACCGGCCGTGCGGGTCACGGGCCGCGAGCACCTTGCCGGTGTCGAGGTCCGCCACGATCCAGGCGGGGGAGTTGACGATCGACGGGATCGCGGGCGCACCCGGGAGCGGGTGCACGATGAGGCCCGACCCGCCGAGCTCGTCGCCCCCGATGACGCCGCCTTCGTGCTGCGGCGCGGCGCCCGCCGCCGGGTCCTGCGTGGGCGGCGGCGTCGGTGAGGGAGACACTCCTGCCGCGACGGCAGGGGCGGCGGAGAGGGCCAGGGCGAGAGCGGTCAACCCGGCCGCGTGCCAGCGGCGAAGACGCATGGTGGTGCCGAGGTTACCGGCGGTTCTGCCCACAGATGACCACCGGAGGCCCAGTTCTCAGCCGAGGACGCGCAGGCCGACGCGGGGGGCGCCCGGCCAGCCGTGCGCCATCACGGCGGAGAGCTCGCGGGCGAACGCCGCCGCCGCCGAGGAGCGGGGGCGGTCGCGGCCCTCGCCGAGCCCGATGGCCCGGGTGGGCGCGATGTCGCCGGTGAAGCGCAGCGCGACGAGCGGGCCGTCGGGGTCGACGACGATCGAGGGCACCACGGCGGCGCCCAGGCCGGCGGCGGCGAGTGCGAGCACGCCGTCCATCTCGCCGCCCTCGAGCGCGAGCGTGGGCTCGAACCCGGCCGCCCGGCACATCGTCAGCGTCACCTCGCGGACGTCGTAGCCCTCCCGCGTGACGATCAGCGGCAGGTCGCGCAGGTCGGCCACCGTGACGGTGCGGCGGCGGGCGAGCGCGTGCGTGCGCGGCACCGCGAGCACCAGCTCCTCCTCTGCCAGAGCACGAGTCGCGACGCGGCGGTCGCGCACGGGAAGGATCAGCAGCGCGAGGTCGAGGGTGCCGTCGGCCACACCGGAGACGAGGTCGCGGGAGCCGGCCTGCCGCAGCGAGAGGTCGACGCCGGGGTAGCGCTCGCGGAACGTCGTGAGCACGGTCGGCAGCACGGCGGTCGCCAGTGACGGTGTCGCGCCGAGCGCGAGGCGCCCGCGGCGCAGCCCCAGCAGCTCGCGCACGCCGGCCCGCCCGGCCTCGATGTCGGCCAGCACCTGGCGCGCCCACGGCAGGAACACCTCGCCGGCGCCGGTGAGCGTGGCGCCGGAGCGCGCCCGGACGAAGAGCTCGGCGCCGAGCTCCTCCTCGAGCGCCTTCACCTGCGCCGAGACCGACGGCTGGGCCACCCGGAGGCGCTGCGCGGCCCGGGTGAAGCCGCGCTCCTCGGTGACCGCCACGACGTAGCGGAGCTGCTGCAGCTCCATGGGGATCAAGCATAGGCATCGCCTATGGAGAACAGAGTTTCCCTCGCTTTGCGATGATGGGTCGCCGTGGCTACGGTGCTGCCCGTGACGACTGCGCCTCCGCGGCCCAACGCTGGCCCGCCCGCCCCCCGTCTGTCCGGCAGCCCGCGCGCGAAGATCGCCGCGAAGACCCTGCGCAAGGACAACTACAAGCGCGAGCCCCTGATCACGTTCGCGGTGCTCACGGCGTTCGTCATCTACTCGACGTTCCGGGCCTTCTACGGCAAGCACTACTTCGCCGAGCCCTACATCTCGCCGTTCTTCTCCCCGCCGCTGTCCAGCGCGGTCGAGCACGCCGCGAAGTACGGCAACATCGGCGTCCCGCCCCACCTGTCGTGGCTGCCGACGACCGAGTACGTCTTCACGCCGGCCATCTGGATCCTCGTGATCCCGCTCGGCTTCCGGTTCACCTGCTACTACTACCGGAAGGCGTACTACCGCAGCTTCTGGCAGAGCCCACCGGCCTGCGCCGTCGCGGAGCCGCACGGCAAGTACACCGGTGAGACGCGCTTCCCGCTGATCATCCAGAACGTGCACCGGTACTTCTGGTACCTCGGCCTCGTCCTCAACTGCATCCTCACCTACGACGCGGTCGAGGGCTTCATCTTCCACAGGGACGGTGGCACGCACTTCGGCATCGGCCTCGGCTCGTTCGTGCTCGTCGCGAACGCCGTGCTGCTGTGGTCCTACTCGCTGTCGTGCCACAGCTGCCGCCACATCGTCGGCGGTCGCCTCAACCACTTCTCGAAGCACCCGGTCCGCTACAAGCTCTGGACCTGGGTCGGCAAGCTCAACGAGAAGCACATGCCGATCGCGTGGGTCAGCCTCTTCGGCGTCGCCCTCACCGACCTCTACGTCTACCTCGTGTCCTCGGGCGTGTTCAGCGACCCGCACTGGATCAGCTGAGCCAGGAGGGACTGACACCATGGCTGAGAACCTCGAGAAGCACTCCTACGACGTCGTCGTGATCGGCGCGGGTGGTGCCGGACTGCGCGCGGCGATCGCTGCGCACGAGGCGGGCGCGCGCGTCGCCGTCGTCTGCAAGAGCCTGCTCGGCAAGGCGCACACGGTCATGGCCGAGGGCGGCATCGCCGCCGCCATGGGCAACCTCTGGCCGGACGACAACTGGCAGGTCCACTTCCGCGACACCATGCGCGGCGGCAAGATGCTCAACCACTGGCGCATGGCGCAGCTGCACGCGCAGGAAGCGCCGGACCGGGTCTACGAGCTCGAGCAGTGGGGTGCGCTCTTCGACCGCACCAAGGAAGGCAAGATCAGCCAGCGCGACTTCGGCGGCCACCGCTACGCGCGCCTCGCGCACGTCGGTGACCGCACCGGTCTCGAGATGATCCGCACGCTGCAGCAGAAGACCGTCGCCGACGGCATCGACGTCTTCATGGAGTGCACGATCACCGAGGTCCTCACCAACGGAGGCAAGGTCGCGGGCGCCGTCGGCTACTACCGCGAGTCCGGTGACTTCGTGCTGTTCGAGGCGCCGGCCGTCGTGCTCGCCACCGGTGGCATCGGCAAGAGCTTCAAGGTCACGAGCAACAGCTGGGAGTACACCGGCGACGGGCACGCGTTCGCGCTCCGGGCCGGTGCCTCGCTCGTGAACATGGAGTTCATCCAGTTCCACCCCACCGGCATGGTGTGGCCGCCTTCGGTGCGCGGCATCCTCGTGACCGAGTCGGTGCGTGGTGACGGCGGTGTCCTCAAGAACTCCGAGGGCAAGCGGTTCATGTTCGACTACATCCCCGAGTTCTTCAAAGCAGAGACGGCCGACACGATCGAAGAGGCCGACCGCTGGTACGAGGACAAGAAGAACAACCGCCGCCCGCCCGAGCTGCTGCCGCGTGACGAGGTCGCGCGGGCGATCAACAGCGAGATCAAGGCCGGCCGGGGATCACCCCACGGAGGCATCTTCCTCGACATCGCATCGCGCCGGACGCCGGAGTTCATCAAGCGGCGCCTGCCGTCGATGTACCACCAGTTCAAGGAGCTGGCCGAGGTCGACATCACGAAGGAGCCGATGGAGATCGGCCCCACGTGCCACTACGTCATGGGCGGTGTCGAGGTCGACCCCGACTCGCAGCAGAGCCTCGTCACCGGTCTGTACGCGGCCGGTGAGGTCGGCGGCGGGATGCACGGGTCGAACCGGCTCGGCGGCAACTCGCTCGGCGACCTGCTCGTGTTCGGCAAGCGGGCCGGCGAGAGCGCCGCGGCCTACGTGAGCGGGCTCGGCGGCAGCCGTCCGGCGCCCGTGCAGTCCGACGTCGACGCGGCCGTCGCGAAGGCGCTCGCCCCGCTCGAGCGCAAGGGCGGGGAGAACCCGTACGACGTGCACCACGAGCTGCAGCAGACGATGAACGACCTGGTCGGGATCATCCGCAGGGCCGACGAGCTCGAGCAGGCGCTCAAGGCGCTCGAGGCGTTGAAGGTCCGCGCCGCGAACGTCAGCGCCCCGGGTGGTCGGGCGTTCAACCCCGGGTGGCACCTCGCCATCGACCTCGACAACATGCTGCTCGTCTCCGAGTGCACCGCGAAGGCGGCGCTCGAGCGGCAGGAGAGCCGCGGCGGTCACACGCGTGACGACTTCCCGGCGACCAGCCCCGAGTGGGGCAAGGTCAACCTGATCGAGACGCTGCAGGACGGTCAGGTGGTCGTGAAGCACCAGCCGCTGCCGCAGATGCCCGCCGAGCTCGCCGCGTTCTTCGAGGAGAAGAAGTGACCTACGACCTGACCCTGCGGATCTGGCGCGGCGACGCCGGCGGCGGCGACTTCCAGGAGTACACCGTGCCGGTCGACGAGGGCGAAGTCGTCCTCGACGCCGTGCACCACGTGCAGGCGATGCACGCCGGTGACCTCGCGTGCCGCTGGAACTGCAAGGCCGGCAAGTGCGGCTCCTGCTCGGCCGAGATCGACGGCAAGCCGCGCCTCATGTGCATGTCGCGCCTCAACGAGTTCGAGAAGGGCGCGACGATCACCATCACGCCCATGCGCACGTTCCCGGTCATCAAGGACCTGGTGACAGACGTCTCCTTCAACTACGTGAAGGCGAAGGAGCTGCCGGCGTTCACGCCGAAGGACGGGCAGACCGCCCCGTTCACGATGCAGCAGGTCGACGTCGAGCGCTCGCAGGAGTTCCGCAAGTGCATCGAGTGCTTCCTCTGCCAGAACACCTGCCACGCGGTGCGTGACCACGAGGAGAACAAGGAGGCGTTCTCCGGACCGCGCTTCCTGATGCGCTTCGCCGAGCTGGACATGCACCCGATGGACGCGCTCGACCGCCGGGCGATGGCGCAGGACGTCGGTGGTCTCGGCTACTGCAACATCACCAAGTGCTGCACCGAGGTCTGCCCGGAGAACATCCACATCACCGACAACGGGATCATCCCGTTGAAGGAGCGCGTGGTCGACCGCAAGTACGACCCGCTGGTGTGGCTGGGCTCCAAGATCTTCCGTCGCGGTGAGACCAACACCGGTGACCGCGCGGGCCGCACGGAGATCGCGGGCTCCTAGGA
>DASZYF010000200.1:0-11167 GCA_035545535.1 Mycobacteriales bacterium
CTGGTCGCGCTCCCTCAACGCCGGCTTCATGAAGTCATAGGTCCGCGACGCGTCCGCGCGCGGGAACCCGATCATCAGGTCGACGATGCCCCCGACCGACTCGCCGAGCTCCGGGGTCCCCAACGCATCCTTCGCCGCCACGCGCCCATCTTGGCGGAGACGTTCGGCGGGGAGGTCGAGTCACCCTCCGGTGGCTGAGCTTCCCCAACCTCAGGCGGGGACGGAGATGCCGACGCCGCCGCGGGTGTCGGCGCCGAAGCGGTCGATCTCGCGCTGCAGGTCGAGCGGGCCGATGCGCACCCGTGCGTTGCGGTCGGCGTCGGTCAGCTGGTCGGCCGGGATGATCCAGCAGATCTCCATCTCGATGCCGTTCGGGTCCTTCGCGTACAGCGACTTCGTCGTGCCGTGGTCGCTCGAGCCGACGAGCGCGCCCGCGTTGGCGAGCCCTTCGGCGAGCTCGGCGAGCGTTGCGAGGGTGTCGACCTCCCACGCCAGGTGGTACAGGCCGACGGTCGTGCGGCCGGCCCCGGACGGCGCGGCCCCGGGCCCGAGCTCGAACAGGCCGAGGTCATGGTCGTTCGTGGAGCCGGGAGCGCGCAGGAAGCAGGCGCCCCGCAGCCCGGCCATCCCCTCGATGGGCTGGAAGCCGAGCACGTCGCGGTAGAAGGCGACGGTGGCGTCGAGGTCGCGGACGTAGAGCACAGCGTGGTTGAGGCGCGTGATCATCGGAGCCTCCTCAGGGCGCGGGTGGCGGTGCGGGCCGCCGCGGGCAAGTCTGCTCGCGGCGGCCCTCCACCACCAGTGAGGTTGGTCTGGCTGGTTACTGCTTGATGGCCTCGACCTCGAGGTGCAGCGTGATCTTGTCGCCGACCACGGCGCCGCCGCTGCCCTCGATGACCGCGTTGAAGCTCACGCCGAACTCCTCGCGGGAGATCTCGCCGGTCGCGGTGAAGCCGGCGCGGGTGCCGCCGTAGGCGTCCGGGCCGAAGCCGTTCAGCTCGAGCTTCAGGGGGACGTTCTTGGTGACGCCCTTGAGGGTGAGGTCACCGTCGACGACGTAGTCGTCGCCGCTGCGGCGGATGCCGGTGGAGCGGTAGGTCATGGTCGGGTACTTCTCGACCTCGAAGAAGTCGGCCGAGCGCAGGTGGTCGTCGCGCTGCTCGTTGCCGGTCTCGATGCTGTTGAGGTCGATCTCGGCGGTGGCGCTGGACTCGAGCGGGTTCTCCGCGGTGGTGATGGTGCCGGTGACGCCGGTGAAGCGGCCGCGGACCTTGCTGACGACCATGTGGCGGACCGAGAAGCCGACCTCGGTGTGGACCGGGTCGATGGCCCAGGTGCCGGCGACGTAACCGGTGTCGGTGCCGGTCGTCTGCGGGGTGGTGGTGGTCATGGAGTGCCTCCTGGTGGGAGCCTGTTGGTTGAAGTCTCAACCAAGTGAACAGTAGCCATAACCGGTTGAGACTTCAACTATTCCCGAGATCCGGGCGCAGGAAACTCCTACCCTGGCGGGATGGCCGACACGGAGGTGCGCTGGCTCTCGGAGGAGGAGCAGAAGGCCTGGCGCACGTTCCTCGAGTTCCAGCGGGTGCTGCAGGAGGCGCTGCAGAGCCAGCTCCAGCGCGACGCGGGCATCCCGCACACGTACTACGAGATCCTCGTGCGCCTGTCCGAGGCGCCCGGCCGCCGCATGCGCATGACCCAGCTGTCCGAGCAGACCCTGCAGAGCAAGAGCGCGCTGTCGCACGCCTGCGCCCGCCTGGAGGAACGCGGCTGGATCCGGCGCGTGGAGTGCTCGGACGACCGGCGCGGCCTGCTGGCCGAGCTGACCGACGAGGGTTTCCGCGCGCTCGAGTGCATGGCGCCCGGGCACGTGACGAACGTGCGCGAGTCGCTGTTCGACGCCCTCACCGACGAGCAGGTGCACCAGCTGCGGCAGATCAGCGAAGCGGTCGTGCGCCGCCTGGGTGGCCAGACCTGCGACGGGTGAGGATCAGACCGGGTCCGGCGGGCTGAGCGTCACCGGGCAGACCGGGTTCAGGCGACGCGCTGCCGCGGGCGCTCGCTGACCTGAGCCAGCACGGCGTCGGCGACCTCGGCCGCCTGCCCGCGGATCTCGGGGATCGCGGTGGTCTCCCAGAGGTTGCCGCGGCGCAGGGCGCCGAGCGTCCACACGCCGGCGTGCACCGCGCCGCTCCCGTCGCGCAGGCGGCCGTCGCTCGCGGTGTCGAGGCCGAGACCCACCGGTCCCGGCCGGGCGGTGCCGTCGCGGAGCAGGCTCCGCAGCAGCGGGTCACCCGGCTCCTCGAGCGCGCCGATTCCACCGGTGCACGCGACCACCGCGCCGACGCGCACCCTGGAGCGGTCGGACAGGTGCACCACCAGGTCGCCGTCGCGATCGTCGGTCGCGAGCACGGTGCCGGTGTGCAGCACGACGTCGCCGTTCGTCACGGCGGCCTGCAGCGCTTCGGCGGTGCGAGGAGCCATGCGGTGGCGGCGCACCTCCCACGCGCGCAGGTCCTCGCGCAGGAAGCGGAGGCGGTCGGCCAGGGGCAGTCGCTGCCAGCAGGACTGCAGCTGGGAGCGCAGCCCGTCGATCGCCGGGCGCCAATCGCCCTGCGCGGCGATCGTCGCGGCGACGTGGCCGCGCACCGCGGCCCGCAGCGCGTCGAGGTCGGTGCAGTCGGCAAGGTCGGGCGCCGGGGCGGCTGGCTGGGCCGGCACGAGGTGCGGGTGCGGGAGCAGGCCGTGCCTCGAGATCGCGTGCACGCGCCGGCCGGGCCGCATGAGTGAGAGCGCGACGTCGGCCATCGTCAGGCCCGTGCCGACGAGCAGCACGTCGCGGTCCCGGGGGACCTCGAGGAGGGCGCCGGGCGCCCACGGGTCGGGGATCAGGCGCGGATCCGAGCGCAGCGAGGCGGGGGCGAAGGACAGGTCCGGCGGCGCCGTGCCGACGGCGAGGACGACGGCGTCCGCCTCGAGACACCGGCCGTCGTCGAGTGTGACCGCGGAGCGCGGCGCGCCAGGGGCGAGGGCCGTCACGCGGGCGCGGACGTGGTGCAACCTCGCCGCGCTCGACAGCGCGGCGGCGGTGAGCCGCTCGTCGACGTAGTGACCGAACAGGTGGCGCGGCACGAACGCCGTCGGCGGGGTGGGCAGCCCGGCGCCCGCGAGCCAGCGCACGAAGTCGTCCGGGACCTCCGGCCGCGCGCTCATGTTGCCGACCGGCACGTTCAGCAGATGGGCCTGATCGCGGGTGGCGAAGGCGGTGCCCCGGCCGAGCGCCTCGGCCGGTTCGACCACCACCACGTCGCCGTCGCGCGCGCCCTCGAGCAGCCGCATCACGGTGAGCGCACCGGCCGGACCGCCGCCGATGACCACGACGCGGCGGGTTGCGGAGGGAAACGCCTCGTTTTCTACAATGCTAGTAGACAAAGTAGGCTTCACCTCGAGACGATAGCGGTCCCGGTCAGCGGGCACCAGGAGGGAGCACCTGTGCGTGTCTCGGCGCGGGCCGACTACGCGGTGCGGGCGACCGCGGCGCTGGCCGCAATGGCGTCCGACGGTCCGGTGAAGGCGATCGACATCGCCGACGACCAGGGCATCCCGGTGAAGTTCCTGCAGGGCGTGCTCACCGAGCTGCGGATCGCCCGCATCGTGCGGAGCATGCGCGGGCCGGAGGGCGGGTTCGTGCTCGCCCGTCCCGCCGAGGACATCACGCTGGCCGACGTGTTCCGGGCCATCGACGGCCCGCTCATCAACGTGCGCGACGAGAGCCTCACCGACCTCGACTACCCCGGTGCGGCCGCGCTGCTGCGCGAGGTCTGGATGGCGGCCCGGAGCAGCCTGCGCAAGGTGCTCGAGGAGGTCACGCTCGCCGACCTCGCCAACGGCGTGCTGCCCGAGAACGTGCTCGAGCTCGCCCAGCTCTACGTGAACGACCCGCGTCATCCGCGGTAGGGCGCCCCGCCCTTCCATGATCCGCTTGAAACCGCCCCCGGATTTCGGGCTCATCTCGCACGGATCACGGTGATCCTCGGCAGACTCGGGTGGTGCGACGTCTGCCGAGCGCCTCCCTCTGCTCGGCTCTGCTCCTCGTTGCTGCACTTCCGGCCGCGCACGCGGCGCCGCGCAGCGGCACGGCCATGGCGGTCGCGACGGTGGCGAAGCCGGCTGACCTGCCCGACGACGGACCTCCCGCGCTGTACCGGGCCGAGCCGGCGCTGCCGACTCCCACGGGCTGGCCGGGCACCAACGCGTTCCCACGCACGTCGGGCACCGGCCGGCTCTCGGGCGGTGGCCTGTTCTGGAGCGACTGGATCTACGACGACCACGGCGGGGTCGGTGCGGGCGCGGGGACGCCGGCGGTGCTGGCGGGCACGCCCGCGTTCGGCACGTACACCTATCCCGACGGCGCCGCGCACGCGAACGGTGCGGACATCACGCGGGCCGCGGTGGTGCTGCGTGCGGGCGCGACGTACTGGCGCGTCGACTGGGAGACGCTCGCCGACCCGACCGTGCCGCTGGCCGAGTGGACCTTCGACACCGACGACGACAGCGCCACCGGTGCATCGGCGTGGCCCGCCGGAGCAAGCGTGCGCTCGCCCGGCATCGAGGAGGCCCTGGTCGTCGGTGCTCACGGCGCGCAGCTCATCGACGTCGTGCACGGGACCGTGATCGCGCACCTGCCCGTCTCCGTCGACCGCGCGGCCCAGTCGTTCGTCGTCGCGGTGCCGACCTCCGTGCTGCCGGTGTCGGGCACCTGGCGCATCCGCCTCGGCGCCGGCCTCGCCGACGCCGGCGGCACCGCGTTCGCCGCACCGAGCGATGCGCTGCCCGGCGAGGCGCGCCTGTACAACGTGACGTTCCGCGACATCACGCAGGAGCCGCAGGTCGACACGTTCTGGGACGACCGCGCGCAGTCGGTCGCGTTGACGCTCGGCGACGTGTCGGCGTTCTCGCACACCGTGACGTGGTCCGACCTCGCCGCGCGGCGGACGACGGCGGAGGCGCGGCCCTACGGGTGGAGCGACCGCTGGTACGTCTCGGCGGTCGACCTCGGGCCCGGCATCGTGACCCCGGTCGACAGCACCACCGACGACCAGCCGAACTTCCTCGGCCGCGTGCAGCCCTACGCCGTGTACGTGCCCCGCAGCTACACCGGGTCGCGGCCGGCCCCGATGACGTTCCTGCTGCACTCGTCGAACCAGAACCACAACCAGTACGCGGCGACCACCGTGCACCTCGTGCAGGGGGCCTGCGAGGATCGCGACACGATCTGCGTGTCCCCGTTCGGGCGCGGTCCGGACGGCGACTACTGGGACACCGCCGAGCTCGACTTCTGGCAGGTGTGGCACGCGGTGGCCGGCGCGTACACGCTCGATCCGGAGCGCACGATCCTCGCCGGCTACTCGATGGGCGGCGTCGGTGCGAACTCGCTCGCGATGGAGCACCCCGACCTCTACGCGCGCGCGATCACGCTCGCCGGCGGAGTGGGCAACGTGCCGGAGGCGCGCAACCTGCGCTGGGTGCCGACGTACCTCGCCGGCGGCGCGGCGGACGAGCTCGTCCCGATCAACCTCGAGCTCGGCGAGGCGAAGGCGCTCGACGCGCTCGGCTTGCGCTACCGCTGGATCGTCGTCGCCACCGAGCACGTGAGCTATGAGCTCCTCGACTCGTTCAACGACGCCATCGGCTACATGGGCTTCCAGAGCAAGCGCGTGCGCTGGCCGGGGCACGTGACGTTCACGTGGGCGCCGACCGACACCGCGCCGGACGACACGCCAGGGGTCGTCGGCATCCCGACCACGCAGCGGGCCGACCTCGGGGTCGGCACGACCGGCGCGTACTGGTTGCGGTCACTCGTCGCGCGCTCGAGCACCGTGCGCGCGGCCGTCGACGCGACATCGCAGGCGCGGCCCGACGCGGCCGAGACCGTCACCCGCACGCACGAGGTGAGCACGACGGTCGGTCCCACGCCGGCGGTGGTGTCGCAGCTCGCCTGGACGCCGGGAGCGACCCCCGCGAAGCATCCGGTGATCACTGTGCACCTCACCAACGTCGGCGCCGTCACGGTGCTGCTCGTGGGTGCCGGCATCGCGCACGGCAAGCGCGCCACGGTCACCGTCACCACCGACGGCCCGACCACGCTGCACATCGGCGCGAAGACCTGGCGCCTCACCGCGGGTGCGCACACCGTCCACCCCCGGGCGTAGCCACGGGGGAGGTCAGGGCGAGAGGCGGGACATCTCCTGCGCGGTGCGGGCCACGCGCGGGCCGAGCTCCTTGATGCGCGCGTCGGTGAGGCGCACCGCCGGGCCCTGCACGGCGATGGCCGCGATCGGGCGACCGACGGCGTCGCGCACCGCGGCGCCGACGGCGCGCACGCCGACGTTGCGCTCCTCGTCGTTGAGCGACCACCCGCGCGCGGCGATGGACGTGAGATCGTCCACGAGGGCCTTCGCCGACTCGGTCTGCTTGGTGATCCGCGGCAGCGGGCCGAGCGCCTTCACCTCGGCGGCCGGGTCGTCGCAGGCCGCGAGCAGGGCCTTGCCCATGGCCGAGGCGTAGATCGGTACCCGGCTGCCGGGCTCCTGGTCGAACCGCAGCGGATGGGTGGACGCGATGCGGTGCACGACCACGACCTCCGCACCGGACCGGATGCCGAGGTTCACCGACTCGCCGGTCTCGGCGGCGAGCGCCTCGAGCGACGGCACGAACCGGGGGATGCCCAGCACGTCGCTCGCCCGGCGGCCGAGCGTGAGCATGCCGACGCCGAGGCGGTAGCGCTCGGTGTGGGGGTCGCGCTCGAGCAGGCCGCCGTGGCGGAGCGCGGTGACGATGCGGTGCGCGGTGGAGATGCGCAGGTCGGTGCGGTGCGCGATCTCGGTGATGCCGAGGTCCGGCTCGGCCGACTCGAACAGCCGCAGCACCGCGATCGCCCGCTCGACCGCCTGGGCACCCGACCGCGAGCCGCCGGCCTGCGCTTCGTCCTCGCTCACCACCGACGATCCTCGCACCTCGGCTCGGCGACCCGTGCGCGAAGGGCGCGGTGCGTCGCCCTAGGCCATGAGCCCGGCGGCGGCGCGATCCGTCGGCCGCCGCGGCCGGGCGGCGCTCACGCCGCGGCGCGGCTCGCCGTCGGCGCCTCGTGCTCGCGGCCGGACCAGATGTCGTTGCACCGCGCGCACACCTCTTCGGGCACCACGCCGCGGCGCATGAGGAACGCGAACGCCGCGCAGCCGAGGCAGATCCCGAAGACGGACTCGAGCGTTGCCGCGACGACGAGCAGGCCGAGCACGACCTGCGCGGCGAGCCACTGGTCGAACCCGACGGCGAGCACGGCGGCCGTCACCGAGAACAGCACCCCGATCGCCTGCGCGAAGCGCTTGGGCGGCCCGGCGACGAGCTTCGGCTCCCCCGTGTAGCGCGGGACGAGCACGCGCGTCGCGAGCAGGCCGAGCGGAGAGAGCTTGGGCCCGGTCAGCACGCGGGCGACGAAGCCGTAGGCGATGAGCAGGGTCAGCCAGTGCACGCCACTGACGATCGTGACGAGCGCGAGGACGACGACTCCTCCGGCGACGGTGCGCGCGGCGCGCTCGTCCACCGGGTTCGGGAACGAGAAGAGCGCCCCCGGGGCCGAGCGCGGTGGCGCGCTCGCGGTGCTGGTCATGCGCCATGCAAGCACGACCGGCGGTCCACTGTCCACCATGTGGAACTGATCTCCCGTACCTAGTCAATCCTGAGTTGCGCAGTGTGGAATATAAGTTCCACAAAACTGAGTTGATCGGTTATGCTTGCGCCATGCATCGGGGGGTTCACCTGGCGGCGCGGCGCTACGTCGACTTCCGCCTGCTCGCCGGCGCCCTCTGTCGCGCCGGCTGACCGGCTGCCCTCCAACCACGCCACCCGGCACCCGCCAGCCGGCACCGCCTCCGCACCCCGACGTCCCCGGCCGCCGCCGCGGCCCCTTCACCTGGAGACCCCATGCCCTCGCGCGCGTCCCGCGTCGCCCTCTCACTGACCGCGGCCGGCGTCGCTGCCGCCGCGGCCCTCCTGTCCGGCGGGCCGGCGCTCGCCGACCCGAACCCCAGCTCTCCGGGCACCCCCGTCACCGGCGTCACCGACGACACGAAGCTCGCCGCCGGGGTCGGCGCGGACGCGGACGCCGAGCTGGTCAACGCGATCGTCACCGAGTACAACGCCCGGCCGAGCGCCACCGACCCGCAGCTCGAGTCCTTCGACGCCGTCAACCCGCAGACCGGCACCGCGGGCGAGCAGATCGTCACGAAGCCGGGCTGCTCGATCGCGCGCCCCAACGGCGCCAACGCCGGCGCGACGGCGCTGCTCGCGAAGGCGAAGGCGACCGGGGCCGGCGGGGACTCGACCAGCCTGTGCGTCGACTACGCCCGCATGTCACGCGCGAAGAAGACCGACGGCAGCGAGGCGACCCTGGACTTCTACGCCCTCACGACCGACGCCGTGACCTGGGCGGCCGTGACCGGCAGCTACGCGCCGGCGACGCTGTCGAAGGCGCAGCTGAAGGACATCTTCGAGTGCACCGACACCGACTGGAGCCAGGTGGGGGGCCAGGCCGGACCCATCCACGTCTACGTCCCGCCGTCGAGCTCGGCGACCTACACGTTCTTCCTGCAGGCGATCGGCTCGAGCATCGCGAACGTCACGACGGGGTGCGGCTCGGCCGCCATCACGGCCCAGCAGAACGACGGCACGAAGCTCACCGGTGACCCGGAGGCGATCGCGCCCTACGCGATCGGCAAGTGGGCCTCGCAGTCGAACGTGGAGAGCGACAGCAGCATCCTCGTGAAGGACCTGCGCGGCGGCACCGTGCTCGGGTCGGCCACGGCGGCGACGGGCGACGCGTACGTCAGCCCGACGACGACGCTGTCCGGCTACCTCGTGAACAACCCGTCGTTCACGGCGCCGTTCACCCGCACGCTGTTCACCGCGACGCTCAACACGAGCACCCCGGCCTACTTCCCGTCCTCGCTCGCCGACGCGATCTTCGGCACCACCGGGTTCGTCTGCACCGACTCCGGCGTGCAGTCGGTGTTCGCGCGCTACGGCTTCTCGCCGCTGTCGGCGTCGGCCTGCGGGCAGAAGTCCTGACCGCGCTGACCGCCGCCGGCTGACCGCCACCCACCGCCACCCACTGCCACTCACGCCCTCACGGAGATCCTCGATGCCGCGCACCACGCCCCGCCGCCGGGCAGCCCTCGGGCTGCTCGGCGGCGCGGTCGCGCTCGCGGGGGGCGCCTTGGCGGCGACGGCCGCACCCGCGTCAGCGGCGCGGGGGCATGACCAGGCCGCCGGCCCCACGACGGTGAGCGCGGCGCAGGTCGCGACCGGCGCACAGGTCACGGTCAGCCGCACGACCGGCCTCGTGAACCAGAGCGTGCACGTGACGTGGTCGGGGTTCCCGGTGAGCTCGGCCACCGTGCTGTCGAACGCGAGCTCCTACGACACCACCACCACCGACCCGGTGCGGGTGTACGAGTGCCGCGGCGCTGATCCCACGAGCTCGAGCGACTGCTACGGCTCGCCCGGGTTCGCCGGGCTGACCGCTAGCGGCAACCAACCCGCGGTGCCTCCGGTCGCGGGCTACACCTTCGCCGGGCAGACCGCGGCGTCCGACATCCAGCCCGACGGGCCGGCCAACTTCGAGGACACCGTCACCCAGCCCGACGGCACCGGCGAGCTGACGATCCAGATCTTCACCCGCACCGAGAGCCCGAGCCTCGGCTGCGACGCGACCGACCCGTGCTCGGTCGTCGTGGTGCCCAACCTCGGCGAGCAGCTCGACGACGGCCCGCACCACGCCACCGAGGACTACCTCGATGCGCCGTGGGCCTGGTCGCTGCGCACGGTCGTGCCGCTGTCCTTCGCCGCGACGGCGAGCGCGTGCCCGTTCGGCGACCCGGACGTCAGCGTCGAGGGCAGCCCGGTCGACGCGCGCCTGCTCGCGAGCTGGCGCCCCGGCGCGTGCGTGCAGTCATCGCCGCTGCACGTCGACTACACGGACCTCGGCGAGGTGCAGACCCGGGACGACGTCGCGTCCGGCGCGGCGCAGGTCGGGCTCACCACGCGGCCGATCGACCCGAGCACGACCCTCGCGCACCCGCTCGTCTACGCGCCCCTCGCGGTGACGGGCATCGTCGCCGCGTTCCAGATCGACGACGCGAACGGCAAGCAGGTGCACACGCTGCACCTCGACGCCCGGCTCGTCGCGAAGCTGCTGACCGCCTCCTACCGGGTGGCCGACGACCCCGGCGTCAGCGGCAACCCGAAGAACCTCTTCGCGGACAAGGAGTTCCGTGCCCTCAACCCGGGCGTCGACTGGCCCTCCGGCTCGCCGGGCAACCACCCGCTGTTCCTCGCCGACCTCTCCGACCTCACCTACACGCTGACGCGCTGGATCGACCACGATCCCGACGCGCGAGCGTTCCTCGACGGCACGCCCGACCCGTACGGGATGCACGTCAACACCGCGTACCAGGGCCTCGCGCTGCCGGTCGACGCGATCCCCCTGCTCGACCAGCACCAGAGCAGCTTCTTCCAACCGGTGCAGGGGCTCGACGCCGTGGCCAACCTGCTGTCGCTCGCGCAGCCGCCCGGAGCGGTCGTGACGCAGGAGAACGGCGTCAACGTCACCACCAAGCCGCCGCGCCAGACGCCCGGGGACCGTGAGGTCATCGGCTTCATCGACGCGGCGGACGCGGCCGCGTTCCGGCTCGACACGGCCGCTCTCCTGAACACCGGCGGCGCGTACGTCGCACCGGACGCGAGCGGGTACGCAGCGGCCCTCGCCCACATGACCGCCGATGCGAACGGGGTCACCCGTGCGCTCGACCTGACCAGCACCGACCCGGCGATCTACCCCCTGACGATGGTGACGTCCGCGGTGCTGCCGACGGACAGCGCACCGGCCGATGCGGCGAAGATCGCGGCGCTGCTCGACTACGCCGCCGGGCCGGGCCAGACCACGGGTGACGCGCTCGGGGACCTGCCGGAGGGCTACCTCCCGCTCCCGGCCGCGCTCATCGCGCAGCTGCAGGTGGCGCGCGCCGCGGTCGTCGCCGGCGCACCCGCCTCGCCGTCGCCGTCCGCCGCCGCGACGTACCGGTCGTCGCCGGCCCGCACCCCGGTGCCG
>DASZYF010000201.1:0-13465 GCA_035545535.1 Mycobacteriales bacterium
TCGGCCTCCGCTGGACCGGGCTCCGCAGGTCCGGGCGCCGGTCCGGACCCGGGTTCGGGTTCGGGTTCGGCCGGCAGCTCCCACATGGGCGGCAGCGGCTCGCCGGACTCCCCCGTGCTCACGGGCAGGTGTCTAGCACGATCCGGGAGTGCCGCGGCCATCCCGCGAGGGGGCTCGCCGCGACGGTCCCGCCGGTCGCCGCGGCCACGCTGTCGAGCGCCACGTGGGCGGTCAGGTCCATCGAGCCGTCGGGCACGGGGACCACCTGGCGGCCGTCCCGGAACCCGGTCAGCGTGCCCCCGTCCGGACGGGCGGCGCGCAGGTGCCCGTAGTCGACCATGACGGCCGTCGCGCCCGGCCGCAGACGGTGCGCCACGTCGGCCCAGAGCTCGTCGCGGGGCCGCCCGACCTCGGCCCGGTCACCGTCGCGCCACGACGGCCACCACGCGTCCAGCCACGCCGCGTCCGCGGCCGCCGGCGGGGGGCCCGGCGACTCCGCACCTTCCCCGTCGACGAGCACCACGCGCCGGTCGACGACCACGTCGCAGGGGACGACGTCCAGCAGCTCCACCGCGACGACCAGCCCGTCGAGCGCCGCCGGCAGCTCGTCGGTCCACCCGACCCGCGCCGGCAGCCCGTCCGGCCGGGGCCCCACGTCGACCCCCAGGAGCGGCACCGAGATCGGCAGCAACCCCGCGAACGCCGCCAGCAGCTGCCCCCGGCCCGCCCCGACGTCGATGACGGCAGGAGGGGAAGGTGAGTGCGTGAGCAACGACTGCGCGAGCCCGACCGGATCGGCCGTGGCGGGGGTGCGGAAGTCCGGCCCCGCGCCCCTGCCGCGCACGTAGAAACCGCCATCGCCGTACAGGGCGGCGCGCCACGCCTCGGCCCACGTGCGCACCCGCCCAGTCTGCGGCCCTGAGCACATGTGACCGGGCTCACCGAGGGCGTGCCACGCGCGTCACCCAGGGCGTAGCGTTTCGTTGCCGGATCACCCCGGCCCCGCTCTGAACGTCCGGTACCCACCGCGGACTGGAACACGAAGGAAGCGACGACATGACCTTCCCCGACCTCGCCAGGCCGCGCCTGGCCGTCGGCGTGATCAGCGCCGGCAAGGTGGGGAGCGTCCTCGGGGCCGCTCTGGCCCGCGCCGGCCACGACGTCGTGGCCGTCACCGCGGTCAGCGAGGCCAGCCGGCGCCGCGCCGCGACGGCGCTGCCCGACGTCGCGGTGCTCGACCCCACCGCGGTCGCGGAGCGCTGCTCGCTGCTGCTGCTCGCCGTCCCTGACGACGAGCTGCCTGGCCTGGTGAGCGGCCTCGCCGTGTCGGGTGCGCTGAACCCGGGCCAGCTCATCGCGCACACGTCGGGCCGGCACGGGCTCGCCGTCCTCGAGCCGGCCGTCCGCCGCGGCGCGCTGCCGCTCGCGCTGCACCCGGCGATGACCTTCGCCGGTGACTTCGGCTCCGACCTCGCCCGCGTCGGCGGTGCGCCGTTCGGTGTGACGGCGCCCGAGCCGTTGCGCGCGGTCGCCGAGGTGCTCGCGGTCGAGATGGGCGGGGAGCCCACCTGGGTCCCCGACGAGGCCCGTCCGCTGTACCACGCGGCCCTCGCGCACGGCGCCAACCACCTCATCACGCTCGTCTGCCAGGCGGTCGACGCGCTGGCCGCCGCGGGCATCGACCACCCGGACCGCGTGCTCGCCCCGCTGCTGTCGGCCGCGCTCGACAACGCGCTGCGCCGCGGCGACGCCGCCACCACGGGCCCGGTCGTGCGCGGCGATGCCGACACGGTCGGCGCGCACCTCGACGTGCTGTCGCACGCCTCGCCCGAAGCAGTGCCCGCCTACCTCGCCCTCGCCCGCGCCACGGCTGATCGCGCGCTGGGCAGCGGCCGCCTGTCCACCGATGCCGCGACGCGCCTGCTCGGCGTGCTCGGCACCCGACCGAGGACGACGTCATGAGACCCGCCACGACCGGAGGCGCGGGCCACACAGCGAAGGTCGTCAGCACGCGGGCCGAGCTCAGCGCCGCGATGCAGGAGCTGCGCGAGGACGGCCGCAGGGTCGCGCTCGTCCCGACCATGGGGGCGCTGCACGAGGGTCACCGCGCGCTCGTCCGCCGGGCGCACGACCTCGCCGACTCCGTCGTCGTGAGCGTGTTCGTCAACCCGCTGCAGTTCGGCAAGGGCGAGGACCTCGACAAGTACCCGCGCACGCTCGCCGCTGACGTCGGGGCGGTCAGCGAGGAGAAGGGCGACCTCGTGTGGGCGCCGTCGGTCGAGGACATGTACCCGGGCGGCGAGCCGCTCGTGCGCGTGACGCCCGGGCCCATGGGCGAGGTGCTCGACGGTGCGTCGCGCCCCGGGCACTTCGGTGGCGTGCTCACCGTCGTCGCGAAGCTGTTCGGTGCGGTCCGTCCGGACGTCGCCGTGTTCGGTGAGAAGGACGCGCAGCAGCTCGCGCTGATCCGCCGCATGGTGCGCGACCTCGACATGGGCATCGAGATCGAGGCAGTGCCCACCGTGCGCGAGCCCGACGGCCTGGCGCTGTCCTCGCGCAACACCTACCTCTCCCCAGAGCAGCGGCAGGCGGGCCTCGCGATCAGCCGCGCGCTGCGCACGGGTTCGCTCGCGCAGGCCCGCGCGACGCTCGCCGCCGAGCCCGGCCTGCGCGTCGACTACTGCGAGCTCGTCGACCCCGCCACGTTCACCCCGCTCGACCGCGACGAGGGCGGGCTGCTGCTCATCGCCGCGTTCGCCGGCGCGACCCGCCTCATCGACAACCGCACGATCTGACCGACCGCACGACCTGACCAACCGCACGATCTGACCCGCGTCGCCGCAGAAGGAGACCCACCCCGTGTTCCGGACCATGCTCAAGAGCAAGATCCACCGCGCGACGGTGACGCAGGCCGACCTGCACTACGTCGGGTCGGTCACGATCGACGAGGACCTCATGGACGCCGCGGACCTCTGGGCGGGCGAGCAGGTCGCCATCGTCGACGTCACCAACGGCGCGCGCATCGAGACCTACGTCATCGCCGGCCCGCGTGGCAGCGGCGTCATCGGCATCAACGGTGCGGCCGCCCGGCTCGTGCACGAGGGCGACATCGTCATCATCATCAGCTACGGCGTGATGGACGAGGCCGAGGCGCGTTCGCGCCAGCCGCGCGTGGTGTTCGTCGACGCGGAGAACCGCCCCGTCGGCACCAGCGCCGACCCGGCCGACACCTTCGGCAGCACCGAGCTGTTCCGGGGGGACGCCCTCGCGCTGTCCACCGAGCCCGCGCCATCTCACTAACGTTGCTCAGATGACCTTGCCGGTGCGGCTGTCCGCACCACCTCCCGGCTGGACGATCGACACCGATGTCGTCGTCGTCGGCAGCGGCGTCGCCGGCCTGTCCGCCGCGCTGCGGGCCCGCCGGGCCGGCCGGGTGCTGCTCGTCACCAAGCAGCAGCTCGACGACGGCTCCACCCGCTGGGCGCAGGGCGGCATCGCCGCGGCGCTCGGCGCCGACGACAACCCCGAGCTGCACCGCATCGACACCCTCACCGCGGGCGTCGGCCTCTGCGACGAGGCCGCGGTCGACGTGCTGGTGGAGGAGGGTGCGCACCGCGTGCGTGAGCTCATCGAGCTCGGCGCCGCGTTCGACGCCGGCGAGGACGTGGACGGCCTCGCGCTCACCCGCGAGGGCGGGCACTCGCGCCGGCGGATCGTGCACGCGGGTGGTGACGCCACCGGCGCCGAGGTGCAGCGCGCGCTCGTCGCCGCCGTGCGCAACGACAGCAACATCGAGGTGCAGGAGCACGCGCTCGTCGTCGACCTCCTCCGCGCCGCCGACGGTTCCGTGTGCGGCGTGACGCTGCACGTGCTCGGCACCGGCACGCGCGACGGCGTCGGCGCCGTGCGGGCGCGCGCGGTCGTGCTCGCCACCGGCGGTCTCGGCCAGGTGTTCTCCAGCACCACCAACCCGTCGGTCTCCACCGGTGACGGCGTCGCCGTCGCGCTGCGCGCGGGCGCGGAGGTGGCCGACCTCGAGTTCGTGCAGTTCCACCCGACCGTGCTGTGGCTCGGGCCCGACAGCACGGGGCACCAGCCGCTCATCAGCGAGGCGATGCGCGGCGAGGGGGCGCGCCTCATCGACGCCGACGGCCGCTACGTCATGGAAGGCCAGCACCCCCTCGGCGACCTCGCGCCCCGTGATGTCGTCGCCAAGCGCATGAGCCGCCTGATGGCGGAGCAGGGCGTCGACCACCTGTTCCTCGACGCGCGTGGCATCGGCGAGGAAGAGCTGCTGCACCGCTTCCCGACGATCGTCGCGCGGTGCCGCGAGGCCGGCATCGATCCGGTCACCCAGCCGATCCCGGTTGCGCCGGCCGCGCACTACGCCAGCGGCGGCGTGCTCACCGATCTCGACGGTCGCTCCACCGTGCGCGGCCTCTACGCCTGCGGTGAGACCGCGTGCACCGGCGTGCACGGTGCGAACCGTCTGGCGAGCAACAGCCTGCTCGAAGGACTGGTGTTCGCCGCCCGCATCGGCAAGTCGCTGCTCGCCGAGCTGCCGTCGCGGCAGGAGCCGGCCCCGCCGGTGGACGGCCCGACCTGGCTGCTCGACCCCTCCGCGCGCACCGACGTGCAGCGCGTGATGAGCGAAGGCGCCGGCGTGCTGCGCAGCGAGACCTCGCTGCAGGCGACCGCGAAGGCGCTCGACGCCGTGCGGCACGACGGCGTCGTCGACCCCGCGCCCGACGCCTGGCAGACCACCGACCTGCACACCGTCGCCACCGCGCTCGTCGCGGCGGCCTGTCTGCGCACCGAGACGCGCGGCGGTCACTGGCGCGAGGACTTCCCCGAGACCGACGAGGCGTGGCGGACGCACCTCGTCAGCCGGCTCGAGCCCGACGGCACGCTCGTCACCGAGCGGCGCACCCACCTCCGCGACGCATGATCCCCGCCACCACCAGCCGGCTGCGGCAAGCGGGCCTCGACGTCCTCGCGACCACGCGGCTCATCGACGCGACCATGGCCGAGGACGAAGCGGCCTACGACGTCACCAGCAAGGCGACCGTGCCCGCGAACCTCGTCGGCATCGCCGCGGTGCGCACGCGCGTCGACGGCGTGGTCGCCGGCCTGCCGGTCGCCATCGCGACCCTCGACATCGCCACCGCCGGCAAGCTCGAGATCACGAGCGTCATGGAGGACGGGGCCCGCATCGCGCCCGGTGACACGGTGCTCGAGGTGCGCGCGCACGTGCGCCCGTTGCTGGCGGGGGAGCGCACGATGCTCAACCTGCTCACGCACCTGTGCGGCATCGCCACCGTCACGCGTCTCTGGGTCGATGCGGTCGAGGGCACCGGTGCTCAGATCCGGGACACCCGCAAGACGCTGCCCGGGCTGCGTGCGCTCGAGAAGTACGCGGTGCGGTGCGGCGGTGGCGTCAACCACCGCATGTCGCTCGCGGACGCCGCGCTGGTGAAGGACAACCACGTCGTCGCCGCCGGCGGGGTCGCGCCCGCGTTCGCTGCGGTGCGCGCCGCGTTCCCCGACCTCGACATCGAGGTCGAGTGCGACACGCTCGACCAGGTGAAGGAGGTCGTCGCCGCAGGCGCCGACCTCGTGCTGCTCGACAACATGGACATCCCCACCACGAAGGCGGCCGTGCAGCTCTGCCAGGCTGCCGGCGTGCGCACCGAGGCGAGCGGCGGGCTGACGCTCGCGCGGGCCCGCGAGGTCGCCGAGACCGGGGTCACCTACCTCTCGGTGGGCGCGATCACGCACTCGGCGCCGACGCTCGACCTCGGCCTCGACCTCACGCTCGAGGGCCGGCCGGACGGGTCGGCCTGATGCTGCTCACCATCGACGTCGGCAACACGAACACCGTCCTCGGCGTCTTCGACGGCGAGCAGCTCATCGAGTCCTGGCGCATCCGCACCGAGCCGCGCGCTACCGCCGACGAGATGGCACTGATCTTCCGCGGCCTGCTGCACCGCACGCCGGTCGACGGCATCGCTGCGTGCAGCACCGTCCCCGCGGTGCTGCACGAGCTGCGCTCGATGGTCAGCCGCGAGTACGCGGGCCTGCCGTCCGTGCTCGTCGAGCCCGGGGTGAAGACCGGGGTGCCGCTGCTCTACGACAACCCGAAGGAGGTGGGCGCCGACCGCATCTGCAACGCCCTTGCCGCCTTCCACCTCTACGGCGGGCCGAGCATCGTCGTCGACTTCGGCACGTCCACCAACTTCGACGTCGTCTCGGCCAAGGGCGAGTTCATGGGAGGGGCCCTCGCGCCCGGGATCGAGATCAGCGTCGACGCGCTCGCGTCGCGTGCCGCGCGCCTGCTGAAGGTCGAGCTGGTGCAGCCGCGCTCGGTCATCGGCAAGAGCACGGTCGAGGCGCTGCAGAGCGGCATCCTCTTCGGCACGGTCGGTCAGGTCGACGGTCTCGTCGATCGCATCCGCGAGGAGATCGGCGACCCGGACGCCACCGTGATCGCCACCGGCGGTCTCTCGGTCGTGGTCGTCGACGAGAGCCGCACCATCGAGCACCACGAGCCGGACCTGACGCTCATCGGGCTGCGCCTCATCTACGAGCGGAACCACCCGTCATGAGGCCAAAGGGCGTGGCATTTCTTCCCGCCACGGCCGGAGGCCGGGGAAGACATCGTGAACGATGACGGCACCATGACCGACAGCCCGAGCACAGCCGACGAGCTGCAGGAGCTCAACGAGCAGCAGCGCGTCCGGCGCGAGAAGCTCGACCGCATCCGCGCCGCCGGCGGAGACCCCTACCCCGTCGGCTACCCGCGCACCACGACGTACGCCGAGATCCGGGCCAAGCACGGCGAGCTCGCTCCGGACACGTTCACCGGCGACGTCGTCGCCATCACCGGTCGCGTGGTGCTCAGCCGCGGCGGCGGCAAGATCGCGTTCGCGACGCTGCAGGAGTCCGGTGAGCGCATGCAGGTGGTGCTGCAGCTCGACCGCGCCGGCCAGGAGGCGATGGACCGCTGGGCGAGCGACGTCGACCTCGGCGACCACGTCGGCGTCACCGGCGAGGTCGGCACCACGCGGCGCGGTGAGCTGTCCGTCTTCGTCGACAGCTGGGCGCTGACGGGCAAGGCGCTGCGCCCGCTGCCCGACAAGCACAAGGGCCTGTCCGACCCCGAGTCGCGCGTGCGGCAGCGCTACGTCGACCTCGTCGTCAACCCTGAGTCCCGCGCACTCGTCGAGGCGCGCGCGAAGGTGCTGCGCTCGCTGCGCGCGACGCTCGACGGCCGCGGCTACGTGGAGGCCGAGACGCCCGTCCTGCAGGTGATGCACGGTGGCGCGGCCGCCCGTCCGTTCGGCACGCACCTCAACGCCTTCGACCTGCCGATGTACCTGCGCATCGCGCTCGAGCTGCCGCTCAAGCGGCTCGTCGTCGGTGGCATCGACCGCGTCTACGAGATCGGCCGCACGTTCCGCAACGAAGGCGTCGACACCACCCACAGCCCCGAGTTCACGATGCTCGAGGCGTACGAGGCGTACGGCGACTACGACACGATGGCCGACCTCACCCGCCAGCTCGTCATCGACGCCTGGACCGCGGTGGGTCGCCCCGAGGTGCTGGCATCGGACCGTGAGACGGTGATCGACATCGAGGGGCCCTGGCACACCGTCACCGTGCACGACGCCATCAGCGAGGCGATCGACGGCGCCGTCACCATCGACACCCCGCACGACGAGCTGCTCGCCCTCGCGGCCAAGCACGAGGTGCCGCTGAAGCCGGGGCTGTCGACCGGCGAGGTCGTGCTCGAGCTCTACGAGAAGCTCGTCGAGCACACGCTCACCCAGCCGACGTTCGTGCGCGACTACCCCGCCGACGTGCGTCCGCTGGCGCGGCCGCACCGCCGCGACCCGCGGCTGGCCGAGGCGTGGGACCTCATCATCAACGGCGTCGAGCTCGCCCCCGCCTACTCGGAGCTGGTGGATCCGGTGGAGCAGCGCCGTCGCCTCACCGAGCAGTCGGCCAAGGCCGCCGGTGGCGACCCGGAGGCGATGCAGCTCGACGAGGACTTCTTGCGCGCGCTCGAGTTCGGCGCCCCGCCGATGGGCGGCATGGGCCTCGGCGTCGACCGCCTCGTCATGCTGCTGACCGGTGCGAACATCCGCGAGGCGATCACGTTCCCGCTGCTGCGTCCGCTTGGGTCTGATTCCGCCTTCGGCAGGCCTCAGGCGGGGGCCGACACCTGAGCACAGGTCTTCCGGTCCGGGAAATGCGATCGGCTAATGTCAGTCGCAATTCGCCGCGGAAATGCGGCTGACCTTGCACCATTCGCTCCGGCAATTCCTGTGAGGGGACTCCCATGGCCAAGAAGACCACCGTCATCGAAGAGCTCGTCGACGACGTCGACGGTGGCGCGGCCGACGAGACCGTGTCCTTCGCGCTCGACGGCCAGGCCTACGAGATCGACCTGACCAGCGCCAACGCCGCCAAGCTGCGCGACGCGCTCGCCGTCTGGGTGGGCCACGCGCGCAAGGCCACCCGGGGCAGCCGCTCGTCCAACCCGAAGCGTCGCGTCGCCGTCGGGCCGGACCCGGCGGCGGTGCGTGCCTGGGCGAAGAGCAACGGCATCAAGGTCAACGAGCGCGGCCGCATCCCGGCGGACATCGTCGAGAAGTTCGCCGCTGCAGGGAACTGAGCCGCGGGGAGTTGAGCCGCGGGCGACTGGACCGGATGGCGGGCGCCCCGGAATCCTGACGGACGGCCATGCGTTGCTCCTGTCTGGAGCGGTGAGATCGCCCGCATGTCCGGATTCGTGAACCGGGGAATGCGGTCGCGGCCACCGGGATACGATGGGTCACGGGCTCACCGCGAGTTGGCGGGCCCACGACCGTTCCGTGAGGAGCGACATGTTCGAGAGATTCACCGACCGCGCCCGACGTGTGGTCGTCCTGGCCCAAGAAGAGGCCCGGATGCTCAACCACAACTACATCGGGACCGAGCACATCCTGCTCGGGCTCATCCACGAGGGTGAGGGTGTAGCGGCCAAGGCGCTCGAGTCGCTGGGCATCTCGCTCGAGGGCGTGCGCAGCCAGGTCGAGGAGATCATCGGCCAGGGCCAGCAGGCGCCGTCGGGTCACATCCCCTTCACGCCGCGCGCGAAGAAGGTGCTCGAGCTCTCGCTGCGCGAGGCGCTGCAGCTCGGCCACAACTACATCGGCACCGAGCACATCCTCCTCGGCCTCATCCGCGAGGGTGAGGGCGTCGCCGCCCAGGTGCTGGTGAAGCTCGGCGCCGACCTCAACCGCGTGCGCCAGCAGGTGATCCAGCTGCTCTCCGGCTACCAGGGCAAGGACCCGGCGCTGCAGGGCGCGGGCGGTGCCCAGGAGGGCACGCCGTCCACGTCGCTGGTGCTCGACCAGTTCGGCCGCAACCTCACGCAAGCGGCGCGCGAGTCCAAGCTCGACCCGGTCATCGGGCGCGAGAAGGAGATCGAGCGCGTCATGCAGGTGCTGTCGCGCCGCACCAAGAACAACCCCGTCCTCATCGGCGAGCCCGGCGTCGGCAAGACCGCCGTCGTCGAGGGCCTCGCGCAGGCGATCGTCAAGGGCGAGGTGCCCGAGACCCTCAAGGACAAGCAGCTCTACACGCTCGACCTCGGCGCGCTCGTCGCCGGCAGTCGCTACCGCGGTGACTTCGAGGAGCGCCTCAAGAAGGTGCTGAAGGAGATCCGCACCCGCGGCGACATCATCCTGTTCATCGACGAGCTCCACACGCTCGTCGGCGCCGGTGCCGCAGAAGGGGCGATCGACGCCGCGTCGATCCTCAAGCCGATGCTCGCCCGCGGCGAGCTGCAGACCATCGGTGCGACCACGCTCGATGAGTACCGCAAGCACCTCGAGAAGGACGCCGCGCTGGAGCGCCGCTTCCAGCCCATCCAGGTCGGCGAGCCGACGCTGGCCCACACCATCGAGATCCTCAAGGGGCTGCGCGACCGCTACGAGGCGCACCACCGGGTCTCCATCACCGACGCCGCGCTCGTCGCGGCGGCCACCCTCGCCGACCGCTACATCAGCGACCGGTTCCTGCCCGACAAGGCGATCGACCTCATCGACGAGGCCGGCTCGCGCATGCGCATCCGCCGCATGACCGCGCCGCCGGACCTGCGCGAGTACGACGAGAAGATCGCCGGCGTCCGGCGTGAGAAGGAGAGCGCGATCGACGCGCAGGACTTCGAGAAGGCCGCGTCGCTGCGCGACAAGGAGAAGACGCTCCTCTCCGAGAAGGCCACCCGCGAGAAGGAGTGGAAGGCCGGCGACATGGACGTCGTGGCCGAGGTCGACGACGAGCAGATCGCCGAGGTCCTCGCCATCTGGACGGGCATCCCGGTCTTCAAGCTCACCGAGGAGGAGACCGCGCGTCTGCTCCGCATGGAGGACGAGCTGCACCGCCGCGTCATCGGCCAGGAGCAGGCCATCAAGGCCGTCTCCCAGGCCATCCGGCGCACCCGGGCCGGTCTCAAGGACCCGAAGCGCCCCGGTGGCTCGTTCATCTTCGCCGGCCCGTCCGGCGTCGGGAAGACCGAGCTGTCGAAGACGCTGGCCGAGTTCCTGTTCGGTGACGACGACTCGCTGATCCAGCTCGACATGTCCGAGTTCATGGAGAAGCACACCGTCAGCCGCCTCGTCGGCTCGCCTCCCGGCTACGTCGGCTACGAGGAGGGCGGCCAGCTCACCGAGCGGGTGCGGCGCAAGCCGTTCTCGGTCGTGCTGTTCGACGAGGTCGAGAAGGCGCACCCCGACGTCTTCAACACGCTGCTGCAGATCCTCGAGGACGGTCGGCTTACCGACTCGCAGGGCCGCGTGGTCGACTTCAAGAACACCGTGCTGATCATGACGACGAACCTCGGCACCCGGGACATCTCGAAGGGCTTCAACCTCGGCTTCGCCGCCGAGTCCGACACGTCGGGCTCCTACGAGCGGATGAAGGCCAAGGTCAACGACGAGCTCAAGCAGCACTTCCGGCCGGAGTTCCTCAACCGCATCGACGACATCGTCGTGTTCCACCAGCTCACGCAGGTGGAGATCGTCGAGATCGTCGACCTGATGATCGCCCGCGTCGACACCCAGCTCCGCAACAAGGACATGGGCCTCGAGCTCACGCCCGCGGCGAAGGCGCTGCTCGCCGAGAAGGGCTACGACCCCGTGCTCGGTGCGCGGCCGCTGCGCCGCACCATCCAGCGCGAGATCGAGGACGCGCTGTCCGAGCGCATCCTCTACGGCACCCTCACCGCCGGCCAGATCGTCGTGGTCGACGTCGAGGACGACCCCGACGCCGCCGAGCCCGGCGGCAAGCGGTTCACCTTCCGCGGCGAGGTGAAGCCGGCCACCGTGCCGGACGTCCCGCCCGCGGTCGAGGAGTCCACCGCCTGAGCGGGTGACCAGCTGAGCTGGACCTGACGCCCCGTGGGCCGGCCCGTGCCGGCCCGCGGGGCGTCAGTGCGTCGGCCGTCGACGTGCGCGTCCCGGCCGGCAGGGCTAGCCCGGCAGGGCGTAGCGGCCACGGGCGAGCGGCACGACGAGGCCGTCGGCGACCAGGCCGTCCAGCGCCCGGGCCCGCTGGACCGGGTCGGGCCACGTCGCGTCCAGCGCGCGCTGCGTCACGGCGCCGTCCGCCTCGCGCAGCACCGCGAGCAGGCGGCCCCGCACCTGCCGGTCGGTGCCGGCGTAGGTCTGCCCGCGCTTCGGGGGCGCGAGCGGATCGACCGGCGAACCCGCGAGCCGCCAGGCGCACACGCCGGCCACGGGGCAGCCGTCACAGCGCGGGCTGCGCGCGGTGCACACGAGCGCCCCCAGCTCCATGAGCGCCACGCTCGCCGTCGCGGCCTCCTCGGCGTCGGCCGGGAGCAGCGCCTCGACCTCAGCCAGCAGCCGCGAGCCCACCGACGACGGACCGTCGGCCACGCCGCTGCCGGTCCGCGCGACCACGCGCGCCACGTTCACGTCGACCACGGGGACGCGCTGCCGGAACGCGAACGCGGCCAGCGCCCGCGCGGTGTAGGTCCCGATGCCGGGCAGCGCCTCGAGCTCTGCGACGGAGCTCGGCACCTCGCCGCCGTGCCGCTCGACGATCGCCACGCAGGCGGCGTGCAGGCGCAGTGCCCGGCGCGGGTAGCCCAGCCGGCCCCACTGCCGCACCGCCTCGCCGCTCGGAGCCGCCGCCAGGGAGGCGGCCGTCGGCCAGCGCG
The DNA here is from genome assembly GCA_035545535.1 of Mycobacteriales bacterium. Lineage (GTDB taxonomy): Bacteria > Actinomycetota > Actinomycetes > Mycobacteriales > CAJCIY01 > DASZYF01. Next base: position 12,227 of record DASZYF010000201.1, read on the forward strand.
CGATCCAGTCGGCGAAGGCGGGCAGCACCCGGCTCACGGGGGTCTGCTGGAGCATGACCTCGCTGACCAGCACGGCGTAGGGCGAGGTGCCCGGCCGCCGCCACGGGAGGTCCCGCGCGTTCGCGGCGTACCAGTCGCTCGCCAGCTCGGCGACGCCGGCCTGACCCACCGGGGCAGCCTTGCATGCGCTGAACATCTAAGGTCGCTGCATGGGGTGGGACGTGCTCCTGAGGCCGGTGGGCCCGGAGCCCGCCGCCGTCTACTGGCGCCGTCGCTTCGCGGCCATCTCGGCGGTCATCCTCGTCATCGTGCTGTTCGCCTACGCCTGCGGCGGCGGCGGGGGCAAGCACGGCCCGAGCGGGACCGGGAGTCATGGCTCGCCGTCGAGCAGCGTCAGCCCTTCGGCCGCGCACGCCACGTCGAGGGCGTCCACCGGCTCGACCGGGTCCACGCCGGCCTGCGCCCCGTCGGACCTGACCGTCTCGGCGGACATGTCGGCCTCCAGCTACCCCGACGGCGCCCCGCCGGTGATCGACGTCACCGTGGTCGACAGCGGCTCCGCGGCCTGCACGCTCGACCTCGGTCCGGCGGGCATCGTCGCGGTCATCACGAGCGGCCCGGCGCGCGTGTGGTCCAACGCCGACTGCGGCACCAAGACCCCTGACGTCGTCGTGCTGCAGCCCAACCAGAGCAAGCAGACGACGATCACCTGGAACCGGTTCCGGTCGGACCCGGAGTGCAAGGCCAACGTGCTCGCCACCAAGGCCGACGCCGGGACCTACGTGGTCACGTCGGTGACCGTGCTGGGCAAGGTGGCGGCCTTCCCCAACGGCGGCAACGTCTTCCTCCTCAAGTAATCGTCAACGAGGGCCCAAGCGGGTTCTTGAGGGCCTCGCGGGCCAGCCAACTAGCCCGATCGCTCGCTCAACCACGGGGCCGGTCCTGACGACGCCTGACGCGTGACGAGCGACGTGGCTGTCGGGCGCCGGGAGCCTGCGAGCGGGCCCGGTGGGTCCGGGCGCCGGGAGCCTGCGAGCGGGCCGGGTGGGTCCGGGCGCCGGGAGCCTGCGAGCGGGCCCGGTGGTCCGGCGCGGGGCAGCGACCTGTCGGCGGCCGTCGCCGACGCGTTCACGCGCGAGGTCGGCAGCCGCCTGCCCGGGCTGCGGTCATGGCTCGCCGCCGCCGTCCGTCCGGGCGCCGAGCCCGACGCCGACGGGCTGGCCGAGGCGCTGCGGGCCG
>DASZYF010000202.1:0-7266 GCA_035545535.1 Mycobacteriales bacterium
CGAGGCGCAGCGCCGGGCCGCGCTCGAGCAGGAGCGTCGCGAGCGCGAGGCCGCCGAGCGGGCCGCCGCGGCCGCGGCCGAGGAGTCGCTGCTCGCGCAGGAGCTCGACGTCGCGGCGTTGCTGCGCCAGTCCGAGGAGCAGAAGCTCGCCGAGGACCGGGTGAAGCTCGAGGCGCGCCGCCGCCAGGAGCAGGAGGCCGCTGAAGCCGCTGCGGCCGCCGCGAAGGCCGCTGAGGAAGCGGCCGCCGCGAAGGCTGCCGAGGAAGCCGCCGCCAAGGCCGCTGAGGAGGCCGCCGCCGCGAGGGCCGCCGAGGAAGCCGACGCCGCGAGGGCCGCCGAGGAGGCCGCCGCCGCGAGGGCCGCCGAGGAAGCCGCCGCCGCCAAGGCCGCCGAGGAAGCCGCCGCCGCCAAGGCCGCCGAAGAAGCCGCCGCCGAGGAAGCCGCCGAAGAAGCCGCCGCCGCCAAGGCCGCCGAAGAAGCCGCCGCCGAGGAAGCCGCCGCCGAGGGCGGCACGGACGCGGACACCGCCGTCGAGGACGCCCCCTCTCGGGTGCCCGCGTTCACGCTGCCCGAGCAGGTCGCCGACCGCGGCACCGCGGCCGGCGCGCTCACCGAGCTGGCGGCGTCGTCCTCGTCACCGTCCTCCTCACCGTCCTCCTCCGCGTTCACGTCCGAGCCGTCGGCGTCGCCCGCGGCGGAGCCCGAGCCCGAACCGGTCGCCGCGGCGGCCGCGCCGGGTGGGGGGACGCCCGCGTTCCTCATGCCCGGTCAGAACGACACGGCGTCGCTGCTGCGCGAGCTGTCTTCGCTGGGCCTGGACGACGACCCGGTGCCGGCCCCCAAGCCGCCGCCGCGGCCCACACCCCGCCCCGCCCCCACCACGGGCGGGGACAAGGGCAAGAAGAAGAAGGGCCTCTTCGGCCGCTAGGACTGGTCCAGGCCGATGGTCCGGGCGACGAGGTCGGCCATGATCTCGCGGGCTCCCCCGCCGATCGGGCCGAGCCGGGCGTCCCGCACCGCCCGCTCCGCGCGGAGCACGTCGTGGTCGGTGCCGTGGCGGCGCGCGAGGCCGAGCCGGAACACCCCGGCCTCGACGGACAGGTCGCACGCGTGCCACTTCGCTCCGGAGACCAGCCCGAGGGGTTGCTCGCCGGCGATGAGGCGCTCGATGACCTCGTAGGTGAGGGCTCGCTGCGCGAGCAGGCGACGGACGAGGGCCGCGTAGGCCGCGCGGTCGCCCCGGCGCACCCACGGCGTGCAGATCTCGAGGTCGCCGGTCGCGGCGGTGACGCCGCCGAGCGCGAGCGCCACCCGCTCCCACTGGAACGACTGCATGATCATCGCGAAGCCGGTTCCCGGCTCGCCGAGCACCTGATCGTCCGGGACGTGCACGTCGTCGAGGGTCAGCAGGCCGGTCTGCGAGGTGCGCCAGCCGAGGGTCGGGATGCGCTGAAGCCGGGCGCGTCGGTCGGCACGATCAGCAGCGAGATCCCCCGCCAGCCGCCCTCGTCGGACGTGCGCGCCGCGACCAGCACCCAGTCCGCCCGCGATCCGTTGGTGATGAACACCTTCTGCCCGGACAGGCGCCAACCGTCAGCGTCACGGGTCGCGCGGGCGCGCAGCCCGGCGACGTCGGAGCCCGCGCCGGGCTCGGTGACGCCGAGCGCCGCGACCGTGTCCCCGGCGACCGCCGGTCGCAGCCAGCGCTCGCGCTGCGCATCGTCGCCGAAGCGCGCCACGTAGTACGGCGCGAGGTCCTTGGTCGCACCCAGCCCGGCCGCGACGCCGCCCGAGCCACCGCGGGCGAGCTCCTCGGTGACGACGACGTCGGCGATCAGGTCGGGACCGCGACCGCCCCACCTCGGCTCGTACTTCCAGCCGAGCAGCCCCGCCTCACCGGCCGCGCGCACGAGCGACTTCGGGTACTCCCGCGCCGCCTCCCACTCGTCGGCGTGCGCTGTGATGTGCTCGGCGACCCACGCCCGGACCTCGGTGCGCAGCGCCGCGTGCTGGGGCGAGAAGGGCGGGGCGGCGGGATCGCCAGTGACGCTCGAGGTGACGGCGTCGACCGTCATGCGGCGCTGTCCACCGCCGCGGCGACACCCGCGACGACGAGGCGCGCGTCGTCGGGGACCTGCCGCTTCACGACGGCGAGCGCGATGGGGCCGAGCTCCACGTGCCGCGCTGCCGTGCCGACGAAGCCGACGGCGCGGTCGTCGAGCCGCACCTCGTCGCCGTGCGCGGGCAGCACGTCATCGCTCCCGTCGAGGTGCAGGAGCACGAGGCGCCGCGGGGGGCGGCCGAGGTTCTGCACGCGCGCGACGGTCTCCTGCCCGCGGTAGCAGCCCTTGTCGAGGTGGACGGGCGCGAGCGGCCGGTCCGGGACGCCGACCCAGTCGACCTCGTGAGGGATGGTGCGGTGGTCGGTCTCGCATCCGATCCGGGGCACCCGGGCAGCGACGCGCAGCGCCTCCCACGCCCAGGTGCCGGCGGGCACCGCACCCGCGGCGCGCAGCCGGTCGTGGACGGAGGCGAGCCGGTCGCGGGGGACGAGCAGGTCGACTGCGCCGGGCGCCGGCCACGCCATGCGCCGGGCGACGACGCCCTCCGCGGCGCGCACCGCCGCCGCGCGGTCGTCGGGCACCGGCAGGCCGGCCGCACCGAGGACCGTCGCGGTGCCGGGCCCGGCGAGCGAGAGCACCGCACGCCGGTCGGTGACGAGCGCGGGCTCGACGCGGGAGAAGAAGCGCATCTTCTCGAGGTAGCCGAGCAGGTCGGCGCCCCGCCCCGGCTCGGTGTCGACCCACACCGTGCCGTCGGCGTGCGCGAGCTGCAGGTCGTGCTCGACGCGGCCGTTCGGGTCGAGCACGAGCGCCTCGGCGCCGGTGTCGTCGGGCAGAGCTTCGAGGTGTTGCGACGTGATCGCGTGCAACCAGGTCAGCCGGTCCTCGCCGGGCACGGCCAGCACGTCACGGTGCGACCGGTCGACGACGCCGCACGCCTCGAGCAGCGCCCGCTGCTCGCCGGAGGGGTCGCCGTAGTGCCAGGCGACGCCCGCGTCCGGCGGGTCGGCCGCGACCGCGCCGGGCCGGGCCAGCAGCGGCGACTCGGTCACGGCATCAGGCTACGTCGGGGCGCTCGCCCGACGAGCGGTCCCAGCCGGTGCGGAACCGCAGACGGTGCAGACCTCAGACGACGATGACCTTGCTCGGCTTGGGCGTGCTGAGCACGTCACGCACCGCGACGATCACGAGCCGGGTGCCGCGCGCCGGCGCGGTGATGACGAACTTGACGAGGTTTGCTCCGAGCCGGCCGAAGCCCTTGGCCTGCCGGTAGTCCTTCGGCTTCACGGTGGCGAGCGTCTTGAGCACCTTGCCACGGCCGTCCACCTGCTCGAGCGCGACGCGGTACCGCGACGACTTGGTGATGTGGATGCCGGGGCCCACCTGCGCCGTGATCGTGAGCTTGTTGCCGCTGCGGACCACCGCGATGCTCTTGGTCACGGTGATGACGTGCGCGCAGATCGTCGACTGGTAGTAGCCCGAGTTCACCGTGTAGCAGGTGTTGTAGTACGGCTGCACCGTCAGCGCGAAGTGGCCGGTGTCGGTGACGCCGAACTGCAGCAGTGACGGGTCGGCGGCCTGGCCGACGAACCCGGTGCCCTCGGCGCCGGCGGAGCCCGGACCGGCGATCTTGCTCGACACGATGACGAGGTCGCCGTGCGCGAACTGCCCGGCGGGCAGCACGCCCTTGAGCGTGATCTTGGTGCCGGACGTCGTCGTCGGCTTCGACAGCGAGAGCGCGATCGCCGGCGCCTTGCCCTTGGTCTTCACCTTCACGGGGGCGGTGGCCGGACCCGTGCCGGTGATGTTGCGGGCCACGACCGTCACCGAGTACTGCGTGCCCGGCAGCAGGCCGGTGACGTGGATCGGTGAGCCCGACGCCGTCTGCGACGACGAGCCGGCGACGCTGTTGATCGTGGCGGTGTAGTCGAGGATCGGGCTGCCGCCGTCGAGCGCGGGCGCCGCGAACGCGATGTCCATCGTCGTCGTGCCCGGCGTGATCTTCACGCTGCGCGGCTGCGTCGGCAGCTCGCCGGTGACGGTGAGCTTGCCGGAGTAGGAGCCGCCGTTCGTCGCGGCGATCGTGTAGAGGTGATCGCCCGGTGTGATCGACGCGTTGTAGGTGATCGTCGCCGACAGCGAGGTGTCGGTCGGGGCACTGACGTTCGTGACCGACCCGACGCTGCTGTCGCCGATGGACAGCGTCGCGTTCTTGAGCCCGGTGCCGGTGAAGGTCACCGTGGTGGCGGTGCCGCGGTGGACGGTCGTCGGGGACGTCGCGGTCACCTTGGGACCGGCGGCGACGGTGAAGGGCACGGTGGCCGACGTGCCGTCGGTGTTCGTGACGGTCAGCGTCGCGGCGCCGGCGGCCGCGTTCTGGCCGAGCCCCAGGTCACCGGTGATCTGCGTGCCGGTGACGTTGGTGACGGTGAAGGCGAGGTTGCTCCCGGTGACGGTCGTGCCGGGGTGGAACTTGGTGCCCGCGATCTTCACGTCGTGGGTGAGGCTGCCCTGCGGGAACGACGACGGGGTGACCCCCGTCGGCGCGGGTCCGGTCGACGTGAGGGTGACCGAGCAGGTGCCCGTGGTGGTCGCGCCGAGGACCGGGGTCTGGCCGGTGACGGTGAAGGAGCCGTCGTACACGCCGGGGTTGACCTTCGAGCCGTCCGCGATGGTGCCGGTCGCCGACGTGGCGCCGGAGCCGCCCGTGACGGTGACCGACTGCGCGTCGGTCGGGACGTCGTGCCGCTTGAGGGTCAGCGTGCCGGACAGGCCGACCAGGTCCGAGGGCAGGTTGTCGACGGAGAACGCGGGCACGCCGTCGACGCTCGCCTGGGTCGCGTGGCAGGTCGGGTCGGCCGCAGCGGCCGGACCGGCGACGCTGACGAGCAGCCCGCCGGCGGAGAGGGCGACGGCGAGCGTGGCCGCGAGGGGGCGGGTGGGGCGGAAGCGCACCGAAGAGCTCCAGTCATCTAGGTGGTCGTGCCGGTGTCCCGTGCTTTCAGGTGTCCAGGGTGTCAAACGCACGCGGCCCGCGCCGGGAAACGGCCTAGCGACACCCGATCGGCAATCGTCGTGGACTCCCGAGTCGTTGCGACGTACCGTCGAGGGACACGAGAGAGGAGGTGGTCCAGGCTTGAGTACCAGTCGGACACGTGAGGTGGCTGTCCGCTAGCCGCCAGCCCTGCTCTCGCGCAGAGCAGAGGGTCCTTTCCAGTCGACCCACCGGCCGGGCCCGTGGAGGTTCGAACGGCGACTGGCGAGTCCCAGACAGACACCGGGCCCCCGGGTCCCGCCCCTTGTCCAGGCGGGCCGCCGAACCGGTGCGGATCACCGCACCGGGGATGCGGAAGCACCCGGGGGTCGTCTGTGCCCGGACCAGAACGGCTCAGCGGTCAGGGGCAGCGGTCAGGACTGCTCGTCGAGCACGACGACCTTGCCGCCCTGCGGGTTGCGCCAGATCGAAGGCTGGTAGATCGGCTTGTCCGGCCACGGCACGGCCGGCCGGTGGTCGGCGCACGAGACCTGCTCGCCGTTGGCCTCCCACCACTGCGCGGTCTCCTCGATCCACTCGTCGCCGGCGAAGCGGCGGATGACGAGCGGGCCCTTGCGCGCGAGCTTGCCGAGGTCGCGGAACTTGCCGGTCCAGCCGACCTCGAGGAGCGCTTCGCCGGACGGGGTGACGGGCTGGCCAGGCATGCCCTCCAGTCTCCCAGACCGGTTCCGGCCGATCCTGCGCTCCGGACCTGGCGGTCACCCCTGGCGGTCACCCCTGGCTGATGCCGTCCCACCCGGTGCCGGGGACGCGCTCGAGCTGCCCGGACAGGCGGGAGCGCAGGCCGGCTTCCCCCGTCGCCTCGTCGACGACGAACACGAGCGTGTTGGCGCGGATGCCGTACTGCCGGCTGGCGGCGGCGACCGGAGCGCCGGTCTCGGTGTGCGCGACCAGGTCCGTCGCGAGGTGGATCGTCGCGTCGGCCGCCTCACCGACGTAGACCTCGACGACGCCGGTGGGGTGGGCGAGCAGCACCTCGAGGTGCACGCGCGCGAGGTCCTGCTCGTGCGGCCGCACCCGCCACCAGCCGACCTCGCCGTCCTCCTCGACGCCGTGCCGGGTGACGCGCAGCGCGTACCCCAGCACCGCCGAGCCGGTGTGGCGGAACGTGAGCTCGAGCGTGACCGGGACCTCGACGACTGCTCCCGCGTCGGCCTGCTCACCTTCGGCCGCACGTTCCACGAGGAAGCCGTCACCGGTCCACGTGCCGACGAGCCACGCGACCGGCAGCAGGTCGAGGTGCAGCGCGGGAGTGCTCACGCCCCCACACGCTAGGCGCTGGTCGTGTCGAAGCAGCCGTCGAAGCTGAACAGCGGGTTGAGGACGGTGCGGCCGTCGGGCGTGGTGAGGGTCCGGCCGCCGACGACGTTGGGCGGGCCGTCGGCGACGAAGCAGCCGTCCGCCTTCGCGTTCACCTCGTAGCTCACCTGCGTGACCGGGCCGGAGAGCTGGAGCAGCACCACGCACACCCAGTCATCGCCCGCGCCGTGCGCGTCCGGGCCGGCGCCGCTGCGCCCGCACTGCGCGGACGCCTGGGCCGGCGGGGCCGCCCGCCCGAGGAGTGCCTGCTGGCGGGTGTAGAGGTGCGCGAAGGTGCCGGCGACGGCGTCGGCCAGCCGCGCCGACGTGACGTCGGGACCTCCGCACCCGGCGACGGCGACGGCAGCCGCCGCCGCGAGGGCGGCGCCGAGCCGCCGCCGGCGTGGGCGCATCATCGGGGCGCCACGTCGCGCCGGCGCACGAGCCACGTGGTCACGCCGACGGCGACGGCGATCCACCCGACGCTCGCGATCGCGCTGTCGGTGAGCGGACCGGTGTAGCGGTCGGTGCGGGCGAGCCCGTGCCAGGCCTCGAACCCGGTGGTCGGCAGCGCCGGGCGGACCGGGTCGATGGCCGACAGCAGCGCGACCAGCTGGAGCAGCAGCGCGATGACGACCGGCACGCCGACACCGACCCAGCTGTTGCGCGCGAGCGCCGAGACCAGCAGGGCGATGGCGCAGAGCGCGAGCGCGGGCAGCAGCGTGCTGAGCCAGCTCAGGACGACGGCGCGCAGCGCCGTGCCCCCGGACAGCAGCGTCCCCGACAGCCCGACGACCGGGTCACGGTTCACGAGCAGGAGGCCCGAGACGATCGAGGAGACCGCGAGCA
>DASZYF010000203.1:0-3463 GCA_035545535.1 Mycobacteriales bacterium
CCACTCGACCTTCGTGATGGTCCCGCCGGCGTCCGGGGTCTCGGCGATGACGGTCAGGGCGACCGGCTGGCCGACGGGCACGTCGGCGCGGGTGTCGCCGTTCGCCGTGACGTGGACCACCGGCTGCACGCCACCGCGGGCCGCCGCGGTGTCCGGCAGCGTCACCTTGCCGTCCGCGTACTCGTAGGTGGTGCCGGCGGGCTTGATGCCCTGCTCGCACCAGGCGGCGAGGTCGGCGAGGCCCTGCTCGATGATGGGGTGGTAGTCGATGAGCCACGTGCCGGGGCCCCGCTTGGGGTCCGTCGGGCAGAAGGCCACCGGGATGTGCTCGGCGTTCTGGGTCCACTGCAGGACGAACCGCTCGTCGAGGCCTTCCTGGCCCTGCGCGCGGAACACGGCTTCGGGGTAGACGACGCCCTGCGGCGGCCACAGCGAGGAGTCGTGCGTGTGGTGGATCCACAGCAGCTTGCCCTGGTAGTCGCCGCAGTACGGGACGCCCATCAGGGGTGACTGCTTGGGCACGGGGTGCTGCGGGTAGATGGGCTTCCCGTCGACCTTGAGGAAGTCGAAGTTCGGGTCGTTCACGACGTGGTGGCGGTAGTAGTAGCAGAACGCGAGGAACGCGCGGTTGTCGAGCTGCACCTTGTCGCCGACCTCGACGCCCGTGAAGCGCAGGATGTTGTTCTCCGCGACGCCGTCGCACAGCCAGGCATCGCCGGCGTGGTTGATGCAGTAGAGCGAACGGCCCGCGGCCGCTCCGCTGATCACCCGGATGCCGGCCCCGAGCCGGTAGCCCGCGGGCACGTCGGCGAGCTCGACGCCCACCGGCAGGTCCATGCTGCCGGACGCCGCGAGCAGCATCGACATGAGCTTGAACATCGAGTACTGGGGTGCGTTGAACTCGGGGTCGGTGAGGATCAGGCCGGCGGTGAGGACGCGCGTCACCTCGGTCTCGACGTTCAGCACGTCACCCGACACGTACTCGGGATTGTCGTGACCGACGTAGCCCGGCTCGGTCCAGAACTTGGCGAAGTAGTCGGCGTCGGTCTCCTGGAGGCCGTCCGCCATCGAGGACCACAACCAGCTCTGGCCCATCGGTGCACCGAGCATGAACTCGTCGCCGCGCGGGAAGCCGAGCCGGTAGGTGTTCGCGAGCTCTTCGCGCTGGTGGGTGGTCAGCCCGGCGTAGGGGTTGCCGGAGCCGCCCGCCGCCATCGCGTCGACGACGCCGGCGAGCTTGTCGCCCAGCACGCGCTGCGTGTTGAACATCGCCGCGAAGGCCATCACCTGGGCGCCCTCGATGGTGCGGACGACTCCCTTGTCGTCGATCTCGCCGCCGCCCATGAACGGCAGCGCACCGTCCCAGATGTCGCCGCCGTACTCGAGGTTGCCGGGCGAGCGCCGGCCGCCGCCGCTGCCGCCCCAGACGTAGCAGTGGTGGGGCGCCGTGCCGTAGACCTGCGCGGCCACGTGACGCGAGAAGCGGCCCGCCTCGGTGTTGGCCCGGTGGCTGTAGATGCTCGGGTCCTCACCGCCCACCGGGTCGATGTCGTCGCCGATGTGGCCCTGGTTGGACTCGCTCATGTAGCCGCCGAGCCGCACCGTCATGCGCAACCCGCCGATGAGCTCGCCCATCGGTCCCCCGAACGCCTCCTCGTGGCCCCCGTGCGCGCCTTCGAGCGGCGAGTACATGCGCCCCTGCCACTCCTCGGGCCGCGGGAAGTAGAACGTGAACCGGGTGTCGCAGCCGTCGAACCCGCCGTGCACGTGACGGTGCGGGTACGGCTCCTCGCGCCACTCGTCCGCGTCGATGTACGGGGTGCCGAAGAACGTGTCCTTCGGCTCGTACGACTTCGCATCGAGCTCACCGTACGGAGTCGTCCACGCGATCTCGGTCGCCTGCACTGCCATGTCGCCCCACCTCGCACCGTTGCGCCGAAGCGATGAGTGAACGCCGTTGACTCATCAGTGCGCTGAGTGTGGGCTGCGCCACACCGGCTGTCAAGGACTGCTGCGCAGCCGCCCGCGCCGGCCCTTCGTCGGCTTGCGGGCGGCGTTCGGCCGACCGAGTGCGGGACCGAGGATGAGGTCGAGGCCGCGCTCGATGTCCGGCCGTGGATCGGCGATCCCGATCGCGGCGAAGATGTCGGGGCCGGCGAGCATGACGCCCATCAGGTAGAAGGACAGCACGAGGCGGATCACCTCCTCGACCTCCGGCGGCTGGCCGGCCTCGAGCAGCGCCTGCTGCACGGCGGCCATCGGGCTCTGGGCCAGGTCGATGCGCGCGATCATGTAGGACGCCATGCCGGGGTAGGCGCTGACGACGGTGTAGACCGAGCTCATCTGCTCGCGGACCCAGGCCATCGGATCCTCGTGCTCGAGCCGGGGTCGCAACGCCTGCGCCCAGAGCTCGCGGGCGCACAGGGCGAGCAGCTCCTCGCGGGTGGCCACGTGGCGGTACGTCGCTCCGAGCGACACCCCGAGCCGACCGGAGAGCTGGCGCATCGACATCTGCTCGACGCCGGCCTCGGCGATGAGCTCGAGGGCCGCGTCCAGGATCACCCGCTCGGTCAGCGGCGCCGGTGCGGTCCGCGCGTTGCTGGCCACTCACGTCCTCGGGTTCGTGAAGGCAGTGGCTCGAGCTGCCTCCGTCGACCGCGCAGTCTAGGGGGGTCCTTGACGGCACCCCGGTCCGCGGCCTACCGTCCCCACGCCGGGTCAACGGCGTTCACTTCCCACGCAGGCGGTGAGGGTGGCGGGCTCAGGTCGGATCGGCGCCGTCGCCGTGATGACGGGGTGCTGCCTGTTCGCGACCGCGCCCGCCTCGCTCGCCGACAGCCCGACGGTGGTCGGCTGGTGGACGAGCCTCAACGTCGGCAACCCCCTTCCGGTCGGACCGCCCGCCATCTCCCTCGCGAGCGAGCCCGACGTCCCCCCGGGCGGCCTGCTCGTGCAGGGCGGCGCCTCCGCGAGCCAGCCCATCGCGTTCGGCGCCATCTCCTACTTCGTGCCGGACGGCGCGTCCGTGACCCGGCTGGACCTGACGCTCGCGGTCCCTCTGTCGATCCCGACCACGGCCGTGCACGCGTGCGCCCTGCAGATCGCGACGTTCCCGGCCGACGCCGGCGGCCCCACGAGCCAGGCGCCGCCCTACGACTGCAGCCGGTCGGTCGAGGGCGCCCTCTCCGCCGACAGCACGCGCTTCAGCTTTGCCGTCGGACCGCTGGTGAAGGACGGCGTGCTGTCCGTGGCGATCCTGCCCGACGGGATCTCGGACCGGGTCGTGTTCGCCAAGCCCGGAGACGCGTCGGTGGTCACGACGCACGGCGGCGCCGCGGCGACGCCCACCACCGCGCGGCCGTCGCCGTCCGCCCGCGCGACGGCCGGCCCAGCGACCGTGCCCACCGAACCCGCCCCCGTGAACCCCGGCCCACCGGAGGACGCCGTCGCACTGCCCGGCCTG
>DASZYF010000204.1:0-5304 GCA_035545535.1 Mycobacteriales bacterium
TGGCCGGCCTGCCGGGGGCCGGGATGCCCTGCCCGGGGGACCGCCTGACCGGGTGGCCCTACACTTGTCCACAGCACCCGGGCGAGCACGTGGGACTCCGGGTGACTACGCGCGTCCGCCCCTCGCCGAGCAGTCACACGAGCGGGGGACCCGGTCACCACCTCGGTCCGACTGGACAGCTCCGGCTGCCCGACCGGCCCAGACCCGCGGGCGCCAGGCGCGACGGCCACCCGGTCGGAGCGAGGAACCGAGGAGCGGTCCGGCACGCGCCGGGCCGCGCGAAGGAGCGTGCGGCCGTGGCGGTCGTCACCATGAAGAACCTGCTCGACGCAGGCGCCCACTTCGGGCACCAGACCAAGCGCTGGAACCCCAAGATGAAGCGCTTCATCTTCGGCGAGCGCAACGGCATCTACATCATCGACCTGGTCCAGTCGCTCGGCTACATCGACAACGCCTACGACTTCGTCAAGGAGACCGTCGCCCACGGCGGCTCGATCCTGTTCGTCGGCACCAAGAAGCAGGCGCAGGAGGCGATCGCCGAGCAGGCGACGCGCGTGGGCATGCCCTACGTCAACCAGCGCTGGCTCGGCGGCATGCTGACCAACTTCAGCACCGTCTACAAGCGGCTGCAGCGCCTCAAGGAGCTCGAGCAGATCGAGACCGGCGCGTCCGACGTGCTCCGCACCAAGAAGGAGTCGCTCGTCCTGTCGCGCGAGAAGGCGAAGCTCGAGCGCACGCTCGGCGGCATCCGTGACATGACCCGCGTGCCCAGCGCCGTGTGGATCGTCGACACCAACAAGGAGCACATCGCCGTCGACGAGGCGCGCAAGCTCGGCATCCCGGTCGTCGCGCTGCTCGACACGAACTGCGACCCCGACGTCGTCGACTACAAGATCCCCGCGAACGACGACGCGATCCGCAGCGCCGCGCTGCTCACCCGCGTCATCGCCGACGCCGTCGCCGAGGGCCTGCAGGCCCGCGCCGCGATCGCGCTCGGTGAGGGCGAGCAGCAGCCCGGCACCGTCGGCGCCGACGAGCCGCTCGCCGAGTGGGAGCAGGAGCTGCTCAACGCCGGCGGCGAGGGCGGCGCGGCGGCCGAGCCCGCCAACGCCTGACCGCCGCACCTACGAGAACAGACGAGAGACGAGAGATGGCTGACATCACCGCGGCGGACATCAAGAAGGTCCGCGAGATCACCGGCGCCGGCATGAGCGACGTCAAGGCGGCGCTCACCGAGGCCGAGGGCGACCACGACAAGGCGATCGAGATCCTGCGCCTCAAGGGCGCCAAGGACGTCGGCAAGCGCGAGTCGCGCAGCGCGTCGAACGGGTTCGTCGCGATCGCGCTCGAGGGCACCACCAAGGCCGTGCTCGTCGAGGTGAGCTGCGAGACCGACTTCGTCGCGAAGACGGAGCAGCTCCAGACGCTCGGCGCCGACATCGCGCAGCACGCGCTGTCCGCCGGCATCGGCGACGCGGAGACGCTCGCGGGCAGCAGCTTCGGCGGCGGCACCGTGCAGTCCGCGCTCGACGAGGCCAACGCGGCCCTCGGCGAGAAGATCGAGATCCGGCGCATCGCGGCGGTCGAGGGCGCGTACGTCACGTCCTACCTGCACAAGACCAGCCCGGACCTGCCGCCGGCGATCGGCGTCCTGGTGGCGCTGTCGGCCGACAACCCCGAGCTCGGCAAGCAGCTCGCGCAGCACATCGCGGCGTTCGCGTCGCGCTTCCGCACCCGCGAGGAGGTGCCGGCCGAGACCGTCGAGGCCGAGCGCCGGCTCGCCGAGCAGATGGCTCGCGAGGAGGGCAAGCCCGAGGCCGCCCTGCCGAAGATCGTCGAAGGCCGGGTGAACTCCTTCTTCAAGGACTTCGTGCTGCTCGAGCAGGCCTTCGTCATGGACAACAAGAAGTCCGTGCAGCAGGTCCTCACCGAGGCCGGCGTCGAGGTCACCGCCTTCGCCCGCTTCAAGGTCGGCCAGCCGTAAGCAGATAGCCTGCGAACGAGACGCACGACCCCGCTAAGACGAGGAGGCCGCCCGTGACCGAGACCGGTGACCGGGCGGCCTCTCCTCGTTGGGGCCGGGTGCTGCTCAAGCTGTCCGGCGAGGCGTTCGCCGGCGGCGAGCCGCTCGGCATCGACGCGACGACCGTCAAGTCGATCGCGCAGCAGGTGGCCGAGGTGACCCGCACCGGCGTCGAGGTCGCCATCGTGATCGGCGGCGGCAACATGTTCCGCGGTGCGCTGCTCGCCGAGCAGGGCATGGACCGGCCGCGCGCCGACTACATGGGCATGCTCGGCACGGTCATCAACTGCCTCGCGCTGCAGGACTTCCTCGAGAAGCAGGGCGTCGACACGCGCGTGCAGACCGCCATCGCGATGGGCCAGGTCGCCGAGCCCTACATCCCGCGGCGCGCCATCCGTCACCTCGAGAAGGGCCGGGTCGTCATCTTCGGTGCCGGTCTCGGCGCGCCGTTCTTCTCCACCGACACCACCGCCGCGCAGCGGGCGCTCGAGGTCGGGGCCGAGGTCGTGTTCAAGGCGACCGGCGTCGACGGCGTCTACGACAGCGACCCGCGCAAGAACCGCGACGCCGTGAAGTTCGACGACCTCACCTACGGCGAGGTGCTCGGCCGCGGTCTCAAGGTCATGGACGCCACCGCGATCAGCCTCTGCATGGACAACCGGCTGCCCATCGTGGTCTTCGACCTGCTCACCGAGGGCAACATCGCCAAGGCGGTGCGCGGTGAGAAGATCGGCACGCTCGTCCATGACTGACCGCATCGCCAGAGACTGGAGCTCCCACCCGTGATCGACGACACCCTCCTCGAGGCCGAGGAGAAGATGGAGAAGGCCGTCGCGGTCGCCAAGGAGGAGTTCGCGGCGATCCGCACCGGTCGCATCACGCCCCAGGCCTTCAGCAAGATCGTCGTCGACTACTACGGCGCGCCGACGCCGCTGAACCAGATGGCGACCCTCACGGTGCCCGAGCCGCGCATGGCGATCGTGTCGCCCTACGACGCGAGCCAGCTCGGCGCGCTCGAGCGGGCCATCCGCGACAGCGACCTCGGTGTCAACCCGACGAACGACGGCAAGATCATCCGCGTGGTCTTCCCCGAGCTCACGCAGGAGCGGCGCAAGGAGCTCGTGAA
The DNA here is from genome assembly GCA_035545535.1 of Mycobacteriales bacterium. Lineage (GTDB taxonomy): Bacteria > Actinomycetota > Actinomycetes > Mycobacteriales > CAJCIY01 > DASZYF01. The sequence continues at coordinate 3,150 of DASZYF010000204.1, forward strand.
GGTCGCCCGCACCAAGGCCGAGGACGCCCGCGTCTCGATCCGCGCCGTCCGCCGCCACGGCATGGACGCGCTCGCGAAGATCGCGAAGGACGGCGACGCCGGCGAGGACGACGTGCACCGCGCCGAGAAGGACCTCGAGGAGACGACGCACAAGTACGTCAACCAGGTCGAGGACCTGCTGAAGCACAAGGAGACCGAGCTGCTCGAGGTCTGACCCACCTCGTGAGCGCGGACGCGCATGCAGTGACCGACATGCAGTGACCGACACAGCGGCGGCTCCCCAGCCGAGCCGCGCGGGCCGCAACCTGCCCGCGGCCATCGGCGTCGGCGTCGCGCTCGCCGTGCTCATCATCGGCTCGGTCTTCGCCTACCGGCCCGCGTTCGGCATCGGTGTCGTCGGGCTCGCCGGCGCCTACGGCGCGTTCGAGCTGGCCACCGCACTGCGCACCGCCGGTCTGCAGGCCCCGCGCTGGCCGCTGCTCATCGGCGGCGCGACGATCATCACGGTCGCCTACCTCTGGGGATCCGCGGCCGGTGCGGCCGGCCTCGCCGGGACGACGGCGGTCATCCTGCTCTGGACCCGCGCCGGGGGAGCGGACCGGTGGCTCCGCGACGCCGCGGCCGGCGTCCTCGTCGCCGCCTACGTGCCGTTCCTCGCCTCGTTCGCCGCGATCCTCACCGCACCGCCGGACGGCCCGCGCCGCGTCACCTCGTTCATCGCCACGGTCGCGTTCAGCGACATCGGCGGCTACGCCGTCGGCGTGCTCTCCGGCGGGAAGCACAAGATGGCGCCCCGCATCTCGCCCGGGAAGTCGTGGGAGGGCTTCGCCGGCTCGGTCGTCACGTGCGTCGGCGTGGGCACGCTGCTGCTCACGCAGCTGGTGCACGTGAGGTGGTGGCAGGGCGTGCTGTTCGGACTCGCGATGGCGGTGTGCGCGGTCGTCGGCGACCTCGCCGAGTCCGCCATCAAGCGCGACATCGGCGTCAAGGACATGGGCAGGCTGCTGCCCGGTCACGGCGGCATCCTCGACCGGCTGGACTCGCTGCTCGTCGCCGCCCCTGTCGCGTGGATGCTGCTGTCCGCCTACAAGCCGCCGCTGTGATGACGGCCGATCCCGCGGGACGCCCGCAGCTGACCTTCGCCGCGCCGCGCCGGCCCAAGCCGCCGCGGCACCTCGCCGACCTCGACGCCGCCGCGCGCAAGGAGGTCGCCTCCGAGCTGGGGGTGCAGCCGTTCCGCGTCGAGCAGGTCGCGCGGCACCACTTCGGGCGCCTCACCGACCCCACCGACATCGACGCGATGACCGACGTGCCCGCCGCCGAACGCGCGCGCCTCGCCGCCGCGCTGCTGCCGCCGCTGCTCACGCCCGTCCGCGAGGTCGCGTGCGACGATGGCACCACCCGCAAGGTGCTGTGGCGCCTGCACGACGGCGCCCTCGTCGAGAGCGTGCTCATGCGGTACCCGGACCGCACCACGGTGTGCATCTCGAGCCAGGCCGGCTGCGGCATGGCGTGCCCGTTCTGCGCGACCGGGCAGGGCGGACTCGAACGCAACCTGTCCTCGGCCGAGATCGTCGAGCAGGTCGTCGCCGCCGCCCGGGCGTGTGCCACGGGTTCGGTCGGCGACGGCGCGCGCCTTTCCAACGTCGTCCTCATGGGCTTAGGAAGCCCGTAGTGATGCAGGTCACAATAGTCCTCTGACCTGCGGAAATGCATCACACGTCACGGCACGCGCGTTGTAGGAGGCCAACGTTGCGCGCGCGCGCGCCCGCTTGCCGGCGACATAGCCCCGAGGTCGAGTCCACGCCTCGAAATGTGAGGGCAATGGGAACGACGTTCGCGAGATGCAACAAGCGGCTTGGCCTCTGCGAACCGGTGATCAGGCAGACTGACTACACCGTGTCAGCAGATGTCCGTCCTCGTCAGCTCGTCCTTGAGACGCCCAGGGCCTCGATGCCTCCGGCGCATCTCGCCGACCTGACTGTCGAGGAGCGGTTCGGGGCGGTGGAGGCGCTCGGGGAGCCGAAGTATCGGGCTCGCCAGCTCGCGCGCTCGTACTTCGCCGGGCGGAGTCTCGACGATGCGACCGATCTGAGTCCCCAGACGAAGGCGCGGGTAGGGACCCTGTTGCCGGAGCTGTTGAGGACGGCCCGCG
>DASZYF010000205.1:0-41285 GCA_035545535.1 Mycobacteriales bacterium
CGGTGGTGGGGGTCGAGCCCCCGACGAGGGACGCGGGCCTCGGAGCCGCCGAGCACGCGGCCCCGGCCAGCAGGCCCGACGCCAGGAGCAGCCCGGCGCGCCGGCCGCGGCGGGATGTGATCGCCCTCACGCTGCGAGTCATTCGACCTAGGGTGCTTGTGCTCCTGCCCAACGTCTGCGGCAGATCGCCCGGATCTGACCTGGCGATCTTGGAGATCCCACAAGGTGAGGGCGGAGCTCAGCCCTCCTCGACGGCCACGAGGAGGCGCCGGAGCGCTGCGGCCACGGCCGTGCGGTCCCGGGCCGGGAGAGGCCGCAGCAGGGCGGTCTCGGCCTCCACGAGCAGGTCCAGCGCCCGGTCCACCCGGGCCCGGCCGGCCGCGGTCAGCCCCACCAGCACCCCGCGCCCGTCGTCCGGGTCGGGGCGGCGCTCCACGAGGCCGGCGGCCTCGAGGCGGTCGATGCGGTGGGTCATCGTCGCGCTGGTCACGAGCGTCTCCCGCACGAGCGCGCCGGGGGACCGGCGGTACGGGGCCCCCGAGCGGCGCAGGGCCGCCAGGACGTCGAAGCCCCACTCCTCGAGCTCGACCGCGGCGAAGGCCTCGGCCCGCGCCCGGGACAGGTGCACGGCCAGGCGGGAGACCCGCGAGAACACCTCGAGCGGGGCGAGGTCGACGTCCGGCCGCTCGCGCTCCCACTCGCCGAGGAGGCGCGCGACCTCGTCGCTGTCCCGGGTCACGAGGGGCACGGTAGTGAGGATCCCCCGATCTGTCTCGACATCGAGAGACTGTTCGGATACTCTCTCGACATCGAACTATCTGCTCGCGTGGCAGGGTTGGGCGTTCCGCCGGGCGCCGGGAGCTTGCGTGCGGGCCCGTCAGACACAGGAGGCCACCGATGGCAGGCAACAGCTTTGGCGCGAAGAGCACGCTGTCCGTAGGGGGCGCCTCCTACGACATCTTCCGGCTCGATGCCATCGACGGCAGCGCGCGGCTCCCGTTCAGCCTCAAGGTGCTGCTCGAGAACCTGCTGCGCCACGAAGGTGGCCTGCACGTGACCGCCGACGACGTGCGCGCACTCGCCGAGTGGAGCTCGAGCTCCGAGCCCGACACCGAGATCCAGTACACGCCTGCTCGCGTGCTGATGCAGGACTTCACCGGTGTTCCCTGCGTCGTCGACCTCGCCGCCATGCGCGAGGGCATCAAGACGCTCGGCGGCGACCCGCAGAAGATCAACCCGCTCGTGCCCGCCGAGCTGGTCATCGACCACTCGATCATCGCCGACGTCTTCGGACGCCCGGACGCGCTCGAGCTCAACTCGGCGCTCGAGTACGACCGCAACCGTGAGCGCTACGAGTTCCTCAAGTGGGGCCAGGGCGCCTTCGAGAACTTCGCGGTCGTGCCGCCGAACACCGGCATCTGCCACCAGGTGAACCTCGAGCGCCTCGCCCGGGTCGTCTTCGTCGACGGTCAGAACGTCGCCTACCCCGACACCGTCGTGGGCACCGACAGCCACACGACGATGATCAACGGCCTGTCGGTCCTCGGCTGGGGCGTCGGCGGCATCGAGGCCGAGGCCGCGATGCTCGGCCAGCCGGTCAGCATGCTCATCCCGCGGGTCGTCGGCTTCAAGCTCACCGGCGAGCTGCCGCCGGGCACGACCGCCACCGACCTCGTCCTCACGGTCACCGAGATGCTGCGCAAGCACGGGGTCGTCGGCAAGTTCGTCGAGTTCTACGGCGCGGGCGTCGCCAACCTGCCGCTCGCCAACCGGGCGACCATCGGCAACATGAGCCCGGAGTACGGCTCGACGTGCGCGATCTTCCCGATCGACGACGAGACGCTCGCCTACCTCCGGCTCACCGGCCGCGCTGCCGAGCAGGTCGCCCTGGTCGAGGCGTACGCCAAGGAGCAGGGCCTCTGGCTCGACCCGGACCACGAGCCGGACTTCTCGGAGAAGCTCGAGCTCGACATGTCCACCGTCGAGCCGTCGCTCGCCGGCCCGAAGCGTCCGCAGGACCGCGTGGCGCTCAAGTCGGCCAAGAACGGCTTCCGCGCGGTGCTCGGCGACTACGTCAACCCGCCGGAAGGCACCCTCGACGAGGGCATCGAGGAGACGTTCCCGGCGAGCGACCCGGTGTCGACGAACGGCTCGTCCGCCGCCGACGCGCCGGTGTCCTGCAACCCCGCGCCGGTCGAGGGCCGCCCCAGCGCGCCCGTCAAGGCGACGCTCGAGGACGGCTCGGTGGTCGAGCTCGATCACGGTGCGGTCGTCATCGCCGCCATCACCAGCTGCACGAACACCAGCAACCCCTACGTGATGGTGGGGGCCGGCCTGGTCGCGAAGAAGGCGGTCGAGCGCGGGCTCACCCGCAAGCCGTGGGTCAAGACGACGCTCGCGCCGGGCAGCAAGGTGGTCATGGACTACTACGAGAAGGCCGGGCTCACCGGCTACCTCGCGCAGTGCGGGTTCGACCTCGTCGGCTACGGCTGCACGACGTGCATCGGCAACAGCGGTCCCCTGCCGGCGCCGGTCAGTGACGCGATCAACACCGGCGACCTCGCCGCCGTGGCGGTGCTCTCGGGCAACCGCAACTTCGAAGGCCGCATCAGCCCCGACGTGAAGATGAACTACCTCGCGTCGCCTCCGCTGGTGGTCGCCTACGCACTCGCCGGCTCGATCGACATCGACATCACCACCGAGCCGCTCGGCATCGGCAGCGACGGGGAGCCGGTCTACCTCGCCGACGTTTGGCCGACCGAGGCCGAGGTGTCGGCGATCGTCGCCGACGCGGTGCAGGCCGAGCAGTTCGCGAAGTCCTACGCCGACGTCTTCGCCGGCGACGCGCGCTGGAAGGCGGTGGCCGCTCCTGAGGGGGCCACGTTCTCGTGGGCGGACGACTCCACCTACGTCCGCAAGGCGCCCTACTTCGACGGCATCACCGCCGAACCGGCGCCGATCACCGACATCACCGGCGCGCGGGTGCTCGCGTTCCTCGGCGACAGCGTCACCACCGACCACATCTCACCCGCCGGGAACATCAAGAAGGACTCGCCGGCCGGTGCGTACCTCACCGAACACGGTGTGGCGCAGGGAGACTTCAACTCCTACGGCTCGCGCCGCGGCAACCACGAGGTGATGATCCGCGGCACGTTCGCGAACATCCGCCTGCGCAACCGGCTCGCCCCGGGCACCGAGGGCGGTGTCACGCGGCACCTCCCGGACGGCGAGCAGATGAGCATCTACGACGCGTCGGTGAGGTACCAGGCCGAGGGCGTCCCGCTCGTGATCCTCGCGGGCAAGGAGTACGGCTCCGGCTCGTCCCGCGACTGGGCCGCGAAGGGCACCGCTCTGCTCGGCGTGCGCGCCGTCATCGCCGAGAGCTACGAGCGCATCCACCGCTCGAACCTCATCGGGATGGGCGTCCTCCCGCTGCAGCTCAAGGACGGCGACACCGCCGAGTCGCTCGGCCTCACGGGCGAGGAGACGTTCGAGATCACCGGTATCGCGAGCACGGCCACCGGCGTCGTTGACATTCCACGCGAGCTCATCGTGAAGGCCGACGGCAAGGACATCCCGGTGACCGTGCGCATCGACACGCCAGGGGAGCAGGCGTACTACCGCAACGGCGGGATCCTCCCGTACGTGCTGCGCCAGCTCGCCGCTTCCTGACCGCAACGCCCACCCCTCGCCCCGTGAGCCCTGATCCGACGCCGCATCGGCCCGCTCGCGAGCTCCCGGCGCCCGGGCTCTTGCTGGACCTCGCCTTGGACATCGCCCGCGCGGCGGGCTCCCTGCTCCTGCAGCGGCCGGACGATCTCGGGATCTCCACGAAGTCCTCACCGACCGACGTCGTCACGGCGATGGACAAGGCGAGCGAGGCGCTCGTCGCCGAACGCATCCGTGCGGCCCGTCCGGATGACGGGCTGCTCGGTGAAGAGGGCACGGACGATCCCGGCACCACGGGCCTGCGCTGGGTCGTCGACCCGCTCGACGGCACCGTCAACTACACCTACCGACTGCCGTTCTGGGCGGTGAGCATCGGCATCGAGCAGGACGGCGCGGCGATCGCGGGCGTCGTGCACGCGCCGGTGCTCGGCTGGACGTTCACCGCCACCCGGGGCGGCGGCTCGTACCGCAACGGCGAGCGGCTCTCCGGCAGCGCGGTCACGTCACTCGGCCAGGTGCTGCTCGCGACCGGGTTCTCCTACGTCTCCGAACGGCGGCGCGAACAGGGCCGCTGGATCGCCGAGGTGCTGCCGCGCGTGCGCGACATCCGCCGCCACGGCAGCGGCGCGCTCGACCTCTGCATGAGCGCCACCGGCCTCGTCGATGCCTACGTCGAGCAGGGGCTCTCGCCGTGGGACCTGTCCGCCGGCGCGCTCATCGCGGAGGAGGCCGGGCTCACCGTGACCGGCCTGCACGGCCGCCCCGCCGGCCAGGACGTCGTGGTGTCCGCGCCGCCCGCGGTGCACGGCGAGCTGGTCGCGTTGCTCGAGCAGGTCGGCGCCGGCGGTTCCGGCGGCACCGCCTGACCCATCGCCCGCATCCAGCACGTCGACATCGGCGTTGTGGCGGTTTTCCGGCCCGCGAAGCGGCCACATCGCCGATGTCGACCGGGACGCGAGCGGTCAGCCGATGATGAAGGTCGGGCTGGGGGTCGGCGACGGCTTGGGCTTGCTCGGCGGGGGCGGCGGCGGGACGTAGGAGTACGACGCCGACGCGCTCGGTGACGGCGAGGGTGACGGCCGGTGCCGGCGCCGGTGGCTCGGCGTGGCGCTGGGCGACGGCGAGCCGGAGCCGGCGGCGGTGCTGCCGGACGCGCTCGGTGAGCCCGACGGCTCGCCGCTCCCCGCGGCGCTCGGCGCGGGCGAGCTGGTGCCGTCCGGGGTGGGTGACGGGCTTGCGGTGGGCGTCGCGAGGGCGCTGGGCGCGGGGGCGGCCACCTCGGCCTCCGGGCCGGGCGTCGCCAGGGGGGGACCGTCGGTGACGATCGGCTGCGACGGCAGGCCGAGCGCGGCCCGGGCGGAGGCGATCTTGTTGACGAGCGCCTTCTTGCGGCCGGGGTCCTTGATCCCGGGCACCAGGTCCGCGGCGGTGTCGAGCAGCCGCGCCTGCTGGTCGCGCGAGATCGGGCGGCTGCCCGCTGACAGCTTCGCGGTCTGGTCGACGAGCGCGTCGGCGTTCTTGCGGTAGCTGTCGTCGACGGGACCGACGACGACCCGGCGCACGCCGTAGAGCAGGTCACCCGGCTGCGCGGTCAGCGCCGCGGCGACACCGGTGCCGGACAGCAGCACGCCCCCGACCACGGCCACCGCGGCCACGCGGCCGGTCCAGCGGCGACGCACGACCGGGAGCGGCGAGACCCCTGATGCCGAGAGGCCGCGGGCCTGCTCGTCCAGCTCGGCGCGGTAGGCAGCGAGGATCGTGGCGATCGGGTCCGAGCCGGCGGGCAGGTGCCCGTGGCCGAGCGCGTCGAGCAGCGCGTCGTCCGCGGCGACGGCGCGGTCGTCGAGGTCGGCGCGGTACGCGGCGAGGATCGCGGCGATCGGCTCGGCGCCGGCGGGCAGCTGTCCGCGACCCAGTGCGTCGAGCAGTGCGTCGTCGGCCGCGAGCTTGCCGAGGTCGAGGTCGGGGATGTCGGCGCCCGGCTCGTCGGGAGGCAGGTCGCTCACGCCGGCTCACCCCCGCTCGGCTGCCGGTGCAGTGCGGCGGCCAGGTCGCGCAGCTTGTTCAGCGCGCGGTGCTGCAGCACGCGCACGTTGCCGGCGGTGAGGCCGAGCGCATCGGCGGTCTCCTGCGCGGACAGGCCCGCGGCGACCCGCAGCAGCACGACCTCGCGCTGGGTGTCGGGCAGCTCGGCGAGCAGCTTGCGGGCGATGCCGACCTGCTCACGCGTCTCGGCCAGCTCGTGCGGGCCGGGGGCGGCGTCGGCGGCGGTGTCGGGCACGTCGGGCACGAGGTCGTCACGGGAGCGACCCGCCGAGCGGTGCGCGTCGGCGACCCGGCGCTGCGCGATGCGGAACGCGAACGCGCCGAACGGCAGGCCGCGGTCCTCGTAGCGCTCGAGCGAGGTCAGCACCGACAGGCAGACCTCCTGCGTGACGTCGTCGGCGCGGTCCGGGCCGAGCCGCGCGAGGCAGTAGCGCAGGATCGGCGGGCGCAGCGCGCGGAGCAGCGAGTTGACGGCGTCCGGATCGCCCGCCCGGGCGGCATCGAGGTGGTGCGCGTAGGGGTCGGCATCGCCCTGGGTCGCCGGCGCTCCTGAGCTCGCAGGAGGCACCGTCACGCGCTTCAGCATGACGGCTGCGGCAGCCGGCATGACGAGCTCCCGATGGCGCGGGCGTGGCGTCCGGCCACGGCGACGGGAGGGCCCGGCGGGCCCTCGTGACCGGGATCGGGCCCCGGAGCCCGGGCGTTACGGCCGGGTCAGTCGATGCGGCGCAGGCTCTTGGAGTACCAGTGGCCGTTGTGGACGTAGGCGGCGACGCTGTTGTCGATCAGGCCGGGGTCCACCGCGTCGGGCTTGATCTTCGCGGGCACGCCCAACGCCATGGCGCCCGTGGGCACCTCCATGCGGTTGGGCACCAGGGCGCCGGCCCCGACGAGCGCGCCGGTGCGCACGATCGCGTCGTGGAGCACGGTGGAGCAGGACCCGACCAGCGCGTGGTCCTCGATCGTGCAGCCCTCGAGGTGTGCGTTGTGGCCGATGACGCAGTCGTCGCCGATGCGGGTCGGGTTCGTGGGCGTGCAGTGCACGACGGCGCCGTCCTGCACGCTCGTGCGGGCTCCGATCGTGATGGTGCCGTGGTCGCCGCGCAGCACCGTGGTCGGCCAGATCGTCGACTCGGGCCCGATCGTCACGTCGCCGATGACGACCGCGTCCGGGTGGACCCACGCAGTGGGGTCGATCGTGGGTTCCTTGTCGTCGAGCGCGTACAGGGCCATGACCCCACCGTAGAGGCGGCTACCGGTGCGGCTGCTGCTTGATGGCGCGGGCGAACCGGCGCCTCTCCCGGGTGCGTTCGGCCCGCAGCCGGGCGTCCTGGCGCGCGTCGAGCCAGGCCAGCTCGCGCTGCAGCTTCGCGTGCCGCTCCACGCGTTCGGCGGAGAGAACGCCGGCCTCCACGGCCGCGAGGACCGCGCAGCCGGGCTCGGTCCGGTGCCGGCAGTCCGCGAAGCGGCAGTCGACAGCGAGGTCGTTCACGTCGGAGAACGTCTGCTCGACGCCGTCGTGCGCATCCCACAGGCCGAGTCCGCGCAGCCCCGGCGTGTCGATCACCGCGCCGCCCTCGGGCAGCTGGACCACCTCACGCCGCACCGTCGTGTGCCGTCCCTTGCCGTCGACGGTCCGGACCGCGCCGACGGCCACCGCGTCGCGTCCGGCGAGCGCGTTGGTGAGCGACGACTTCCCCGATCCGGACGGGCCGAGCAGGGCGAGGGTGCGTCCGGGGCCGGCGAGCCTGCGCAGCGCTTCGACGCCGCGACCGGTCTCGACGCTCGTCACGATCACGTCGCACCCCGGGGCGCACGTCGCGGCGACGCCCGCAGCCTCGTCCGCCGCGGCCGGCTCGACGAGGTCGGCCTTGGTGAGCACGACCGCGGGCTGGGTGCCGCCCTCCCAGGCGAGCGCCACGTAGCGCTCGATCGTGCTCGGGCGGAGCCGGGTCGACAGCGATGCGCAGACGAGCGTCACGTCGACGTTCACCGCGAGGATCTGCGACTCGATCGCGCGGGACGACGTGCTGCGCACGAAGCTCGACTGCCGCTCGGCCGCGCGGTAGCCGGGCGGCTCGTCGGCGAGCGCGACCCAGTCGCCGACCACGAGGTCGGGCGCGACGACCGGGACCGCGCCGTCGCGGGTCAGGACGACGGCGTGGCCCCGTTCGGCGCGGATGACCCGGCCGGGTTCGCCGCCGAGCATCGCGAGCTCGGACAGCACGGCCGGCCCCGCGCCGAGGCGGGTGAGCCAGGGCCACGGAGGATCGGTCGGAGGATGGGGAGGGCGGAACGGATCGATCGGGTGCGAAGGCGGCAACGCGGTCTCCTGGAGGGAGGTGCGCGCGGGCCGATCAGCCGGCGGTGCGCGCGAGGGTGGGGTGGTTGAAGGCGACGCACAGGTCGCGGCCGGAGATAGCCATGGCGTCCCACCTCCCCTCGCCGGGCGCCCGGAGGGCGCATCCGGGCCGAGTCTAGGAACCCGTCAGTGCGCCGCAACCGCTTTCTCGGGCGGGCCGTCGGTCGCCGGGCGCCGCGGCGTCGGGAGCCGGCGCACGATGACGAAGGCACTGAAGAAGATCAGCGCGGACAGCACGAGCGTCTCCTGGATCGTCTTCTCGAAGTTGTGCCGCGTCGCCAGCAGGCCCACCTGGCCGATCTGCGTCCCCAGCGCGCCCTGCGGCCGTTCGCAGCCGCTCGGCGTCGCGCGCGGGTCGGGGGAGTGCGCCTGCCGTGAGTAGCAGTCGGCGAACTTCGTCTCCAACGCGGAGGCCGGGATGCCGTTCTGCGCGGCGACGGCTTCGAGTCGCGGCCGCACCGCGTCGGTCGAGCTCTTCGCGTTGGCACCGAGGAAGCCGAACAGCACGACGCCGATGACCGCGACGCCGAGCGCACCGCCCACCTGCTGCACGCTCGACAGGGCGCCCGCCGCAGCACCGGCCCGCTGCGGTGGGATCGCGGACAGGATGAGGTTGGTCACCGGTGCGACGAAGAACCCGAGGCCGAGGCCCGCGATGACGAACGCCGGGATGAACTCGTAGCTGTGCGGGTGGGTCCCGACGAGGTGGATGGTCAGGATCGTGATGAGCATCCCGAGCACCAGCAGCGCCGTGCCCACCTGGAGGATGCGCGGTCCGAGCCGGCGCGCGATCGGGTCCGAGCGGGCGGAGCCGATCGCGGTGCCGATCGAGAACACGAACGTCGTCAGGCCGGCGCCGAGCGCGGTGTAGCCCATGCCGACCTGGATGTAGAGCGTGAACGTGAAGAAGAACGAGGGGATGCCGGCGAAGAAGACCGAGGACAGCAGCGCGCCGATGCGGAACGCCTTGTCGTCGAACAGCCGCGTGTCGAGCACCGGCGAGCGGTCGTCGGCCGTGCGCTTCTTCTCGTACCAGGCGAACACCGCGAGCACCGGGATGCTCGCGACGAGCATCGCGATGATCCACCACGGCCAGCTCTTCTCGCGGCCGATCGACAGCGGGAACACCAGCAGGCCGAGACCGATCGTCGACAGTGTGACGCCGGGCAGGTCGAGGTTGGGCGCCTCGGGTGCGGTCGACTCGGAGAGGTTCGTCCACGCGCCGATGAGCGCGGCGATGCCGATGGGGACGTTCACGTAGAAGATCGCACGCCACGCGTCGTCGAAGATGTGCGCCTGGATCAGCAGGCCACCGGCGAGCGGCCCCATGATCGTGCCGAGGCCGATCGCCGCGCCGAACGCGGACAGCGCCTTGCCGCGCTGCTCCGGGCTGAAGGTCACCTGGATGACGGACAGCACCTGCGGGAACATGAGACCGCTCGAGATGCCCTGCAGCACACGGCCGATGACGAGGAGCGGGGCGCTGGTCGCGGCGCCGCACAGCGTGGACGTCAGCGTGAACAAGAACATGCCGACCATGAAGATCTTGCGACGTCCGTAGACGTCGCCGAGCCGCGCGCCGGTGATCAGCGTGCACGCGAAGCCGAGCTGGTAGCCGGCCAGCACCAGCTGGATGTTCGCGTAGGTGGTGTGCAGCGACTCTTGGATCGACGGGATGCCCGTGTTGACGATGGAGATGTCGAGCAGCTGCATGAAGGTTGCCGAAAGGACGATGACCAGCGTCAGGTACGGCCGGTTCGCCTTCACGACCGGCTGGGTCTGCGTCATCGGGGGTTGCGGTGCGGCGGCAGTGTGGCGAGGAACGCACGCACGGTGGCCGCGGTCTCGATCGGGAGCTCGAACTGGGGCACGTGCCCGCAGTCGTCGAGCACGACGGACGTCGCGTTCGGCAGGGCCGACGTCACGTGCCGCGCGAACGATGCGGGCACGAGCCGGTCGCGGTCGCCCCACACGAACAGCGACGGCACCGCGAGCGTCGGCAGCCGTGTCCAGAAGCCGCGCTCGCCGTCGGCCTCCTCGAGGTAGATCTGTCGCGTCGCGCTGACGAACGCGCGTCGGGCCGCCGGCTGGCGCAGCACGCGCAGCGCCTCGTCGGCGGCGGCCTCGTACCAGGGCCGCGGCAGGCGGTCGGGAACGCTGAACATCGCGCGGATGCACTCGACGAGGAAGCCGTGCGACGGGCCGATCAGCCAGCTGGGCCAGGGCAGCCCGGCGAGCAGGTCGACGCGCAGCAGGCGAGCGAGCGGGACGAGCGAACGGACCCTCCGCCAGGCCGGGGACGGACAGAGCAGCACGAGCCCGCGGACGCGGTCGGGTGCGCGCATGCCGATCTCGAGCGCGACGCGTCCGCCGAGCGAGTTGCCGACGATGACGGCCTGCTCGTGGCCCAGCGAGTCGAGCAGGGCGACGAGCCAGCGCGAGAAGAACTCCGCGTCGTAGGGCGCGTTCGGCTTGGCCGTGTCGCCGAAGCCCGGGAGGTCCGGCGCGTGCACCAGGTGGTCGGCGGCCAGGTCGTCGACGAGCGGCAGCAGGCTGGCCGCCGACGCGCCGAGGCCGTGCACGAGCACGACCGGCGGCGCGTCGGGCCGACCCGCGCTGATGACCGAGGTCGGGATCGCCCGCCGGCCGACGCGCACGTCGACCAGACCCGTGCGGGCCCAGCGATCGGGCCGGTTCGGGTGCAGGAACACCCCGTCGAGGGCGAGGGCCAGCCCGAGGTCGCCGCGCACGGTGAGCGTGCCGTCGAGGAACGCCTGCACGCCGCTGGCCCGCCCGTCGACGAGCGCGGCGAGCGTGGCGATGTCGCCGGACAGCGTGGCCGTCGCGCGGTGGGCGCCGCGATGGGTGTCGTCCGCGCGGCCCCAGGTCACCGGGCGGCCGCGGCGCAGCACGACGAGCCACGCGCCGGCATCACCCGCGTCGAGGCGGACCGTCGCCGTGCGGCGCGCGAGCAGCGGGCCCGGTTCGGTGCGCAGGCGCCGTCCGAGGGCCGCCTCGAGGTCGAGGCTGCGGGCGCGGACGTCGGCAGAGGCCGACACGGTCAGGCCTGCCGCAGGTCGATCGTCGCGGGCTCGTGGCCCGGGGCCGGCGTGCCGAACGCGACCTCCCAGCCGCGGGCGACCACGCGGTCGGTCACCAGGCGGGCGACCGCCAGGCCGGCCGTCGTCGCGATCGTCCAGGTGATGGCATCGGTCAGCGCCACCGAGCGGCGCGTCGGGTCATCGGGCGGCGGCGCGCCCCGCCACGAGCGCCACGCGCCCTCGATCGCCGACCGGGTCACGGAGGCCGCGACGGCACCCGCGACCCCCGCCACGACCTTCCATCCGAGCTTCGCCACCACGGCCACGCCTGTGACGCTGCCACACTTCGGCGCCGTGGTGGTGGTTCGCGTCATCCTCGGCCTGCTCGGCGCGGTCGTCGCGCTCTCGACCGTCGGCTCCGCGGTGCGCACCACCGTCCTGCCCCGCGCGGCCCCTTCCCGCCTGGCCGCGTTCGCGTTCGCCTTGGCCCGCATGCTCTTCCGCCTCCGCGTCGGCCGCGCGGTCGACTACGCCACCCGCGACCGCATCTACGCGGGCTTCGGGCCGTTCGGGCTGTTCACGCTGCTCGCCACGTGGCTCGGGTGCGTGCTCACCGGGTTCGCCGCGCTGCACTGGGCGGTCGAGCCGCACCGCAGCGTGCGGGACGCGTTCGTCTCCAGCGGGTCCGCACTGTTCACCCTCGGGTTCGACCCGCCGCACTCGGGGCCGCAGACAGCGGTGACGTTCGTCGAGGCCGCGTCCGGCCTGTTCCTCGTCGCCCTGCTGATCAGCTACCTGCCGGCGATCTACACGGCGTTCAGCCGCCGCGAGCTCGTCGTCACCAAGCTAGAGGTGCGGGCTAACACGCCCCCGACCGGCTGGGACCTGCTCATCCGGGCGTTCCGCATCAGCGGCATCGACCGGCTGCCGGCGCTGTGGGTCGAGCTGGAGGGCTGGTTCGCCGACATCGAGGAGTCGCACACGTCCTTCCCGGTGCTCGTCTACTTCCGGTCGCCGCAGCCCGACCACTCGTGGATCACCGCGGCCGGTGCGGTGCTCGACGGCGCGTCGCTGCTCACGTCGACGGTGGATGTGCCGCGCGACGTGGATGCGCAGCTCGCGATCCGTGCGGGCTACCTGACGCTGCGGCGCATCGCCGACGGCTTCGGGATCGCCTACGACGCGAACCCGCCGCCGGACGGCCCCATCACCGTCACGCGGAACGAGTTCGAGGAGGCAGCGGACCGGCTCGCGGCGGCGGGCGTGCCGGTGCGCGCCGACCGCGAGCAGGCCTGGCGGGACTTCGCCGGCTGGCGGGTCAACTACGACACGGTGCTCGTCGCGCTCGCCGGCCTGATCCAGGCCCCGTACGCACCGTGGTCGAGCGACCGCTCGCCGTCCGGACGCATCACCGGACGCCGCAGGGCGCGGCGGTCCTAGGTTGCGGTTGTGAGCACTGCGGCACCTCCTGACCCTCGTCCGCTGTCCGAGCTCGTCGACGCGTTCCTCGCGGAGACCTACGAGCGCAACCCGCTCGTCGGCAGCGGGCTGGGGCTCACCGAGTACGACGACCGGCTGCCCGACCGCTCGGCCGCTGCCTGGGCCGACGAGCGCGCCGCGACGCAGCGGTGGCTCGCCGCGTTCCGCGCGGTGCCCGACACAGGGCTCACGCCCGACGACCGGGCCGACCGCGACGTCGCGATCGCCACGCTCGCCGGCGCGGCGATCACGGCGGACACCGCGCCGGAGAAGCGCGACCCCGACGTGTACGGCGGCTCCGGCCTCTCCGCGGTGCACAGCCTCTTCCTGTTCCGGCCGCACGACGCCACGACCGTCGCATCCGCCTGTGCGCGGCTGCGCGCGATCCCCGACCTGCTCGCGCAGGGGCGGGCCAACCTCGACGCCACCTACGCTTCCCCGCTGCTGCTGAAGCGCGCCGCGCAGCAAGCCGCGGGCGGCGTCGCCTACTGCCAGTCGGGCGTCGCGGACCAGGTCGACGACCCGGTGCTGGCCGCCCGCCTGCTCGAAGCGGGCAGCGAGGCGGCCGACGCGTACCAGGAGTGGGGCCGGCACCTGACGAAGCTCGCCGATCAGGCGACGGGTGACTGGGCGCTCGGCGAGGAGCGCTACTCGCGGCTGCTGCGCGAGCGTGAGGGACTGCCCTACGGCGCCGACGGCCTCCACGAGCGCGGGCTCGCCGCGTACGCCGAGCTCGAGGCGGAGATGGTGCGGCTCACCCGGGAGATCGCCGGGCACGACGACTGGCGCCGCCTCGTGCAAGAGCTCACCGGCGACCACCCCGCCTCACGCGAGGAGATGCTCGCCGAGTACACCGCGACCACGCAGCGGGCCCGGGAGTTCCTCGTCGCGCACGACATCGTGCCGTTCGCGCAGGGGGAGCGGTGCGAGGTCCTGCCGTCGCCCGTGTTCATGCGCGCGTTCCTCGCGGTCGCCTTCTACCAGCCGCCGCCCGCCCTGCAGGCGAGCAAGGTCGGCTACTTCTTCGTCCCGTACCCACCGGATGACTCCACGCCGGAGCAGGTCGACGCGCGCCTGCGCACCAACAGCCGGTTCTCCATCCCGACGATCTCGGTGCACGAGGCCTACCCCGGCCACCACTGGCACCTGTCCTGGCGCGCGGCGACGCAGAAGCGCGTCATCCGCTCCGTGCTCACGACGCCGTACTTCAGCGAGGGATGGGGCCTCTACGCCGAGCAGTGCCTGCGCGAGGCCGGCTTCTACACGGACAAGCGGCACGAGCTCGGGCAGGTCGAGGCGCGGCTGTTCCGCGCGGCCCGCATCGTGTGCGACACCGGCCTGCACGCGTTGGGGTGGACCTGGGACCAGGGCGTCGAGCACATGGTCGGTCACACGTCGCTCTCGCGCCCCACCGCCGAGGCCGAGGTCACCCGCTACTGCGCGTGGCCGACGCAGGCGCCGTCCTACCTCACCGGGGCGCTCGAGATCGACCGCATGGCCCGTGAGTGGGTCGGGTCGGGGCGTCCGCTGAAGGACTTCCACGCCCGCCTCGCCGGCCAGGGCTGCCTCCCGCTCGGCATCGCCGAGCGCCTGCTCCACGACACCGCCGACGAGCCGGCCCCGACCAGTCAGCACAGCTCATGACAGATGGGCCGCCGGGCGTGGGGGAGGAGCATCCACGCCCTTTGGCATAGTCCCCGTCGTGCACTCCTCGCTCGTCCCGCCCGAGGGCTCGACGCGGCCGGAGGCCGATCCGCACGCCCCGACGGTCGGCACCGTGCTGCCCGAGCACTTCGCCGGCTGCTTCGGCTGCGGCTCGGAGCACCCGAGCGGCCTGCACCTGTCCGTGGCCGTCGCCGACGACTTCGTCGTCACGTCGTCGTTCACGGTGACCGCCGCGCACCAGGGCGCACCGGGGCTCGCCCACGGCGGCGTCATGGCCGCGGCGATGGACGAGATCGTGGGCTTCGTCATCTACCTCGTGCGCCGGCCTGCCGTCACGGCCCGTCTCGAGACCGACTTCGTCCGGCCCGTCCCGCTCGGCAGCGCGGTGTTCCTGCGCAGTGAGTGCATCGCCGTCGACGGTCGCAAGGTCTACCTGCAGGCGCACGCGCGCCTCGACGCGCCCGACGGCCCCGTCGCGCTGGAGACCCGGGCGCTGTTCGTGAGCGTGGGCGGCGAGCACTTCGCCAAGCACGCGGGCGACGCCGCGTACTGGGGGAGCGGCGGGGTGGGCCCGTGACGCCCGTCATCGCCGTCCGGCGCCTGCGCGACGACGCCGTCCTGCCCGCCTACGCGCACCCCGGCGATGCCGGCGCCGACGTGTGCGCGGTCGAGACCGTGACGCTCGCGCCCGGGCAGCGCGCCGCGGTCGCGACCGGCCTCGCACTGGCCATCCCGGAGGGCTACGCGTGCTTCGTGCACCCGCGGTCGGGATTGGCGCTCAACCACGGTGTGACGATGATCAACGCGCCGGGAACGATCGATGCCGGCTACCGCGGCGAGCTCAAGGTGCTGGTCGTGAACCTCGACCCGCAGGAGACGGTGACGTTGCACGCGGGGGACCGCATCGCCCAGCTCGTCGTGCAGGCAGTGGCGAGCGCGCGGTTCGATGAGGTGGACGAGCTGCCCGACAGCGCCCGCGGTGCGGGAGGCTTCGGGTCCACAGGTGGGTTCGGCGGAGAGGCAGGCAACTAGATGTTCCGGCGACGACGCGGGGGGGACGACGACCCCGAGGAGGTCTTCGACGACACCGAGGCGACCGCGGAGGCGGCCGGCGACGGTGGCGCAGGGGACGTGTTGCCGAAGCCCAAGGAGCGGCCGACCGGGCCGTGGGACATCGACGACCTGCCCGCCGACGGGGCGAACCGCCTCGACCTCGGTGGCCTGCAGGTGCCCGTGCCGGAGGGTGTCGAGCTGCGCGTCGACCTCGACGAGAACCAGACCATCGTCGCGGCGACCTTCGTGCACGGCGAGGACGTCATGCAGGTCGGTGCGTTCGCGGCTCCGCGCAGCGAGGGCATCTGGGACGAGGTCCGCGAGGACATCGCGGGTGCGCTGCGCGAGCAGGGCGGCACGTCCGGCGACGTGGAGGGCCCGCTCGGCACCGAGCTGCACGCCCGCATCCCCACCGACCAGCCCGGCGTGTTCGCGCCGGCCCGCTTCATCGGCGTCGACGGTCCGCGCTGGTTCCTCCGGGCGCTCGTGACCGGCCCCGCCACCGCGCAGGGCACGGTCGACCCCGTGCTGGCCGACGTCTTCAGGGGGATCGCGGTCGTCCGCGGGCCGGACGCGATGGCGCCGCGCGACCCCATCCCGCTGCGGCTGCCGAAGGACGCCGCCGACCAGCTGGCCGACGGTGCGGGCGAGGGCATCCCGTTCGACGCCGAAGCACCTGAGGAGCCGGACACCGAGCCCGAGCGGCCCACGCTGACGATGCCCGAGCGCGGCCCGGAGATCACCGAGACCCGGTAGCGCCCCTAGCTCTGCTCCCACGCCTCGACGGCGGCGCGGCCGAGCGCGCCGCGATCGGTGGCGAGCGTCGCGAGGGGCACCTCGCCGATGCGCGCGCCGGGGATCGCGGCCGCCCAGCGCCGGGCGACCTCCACCGGGTGCAGCGGATCGTCCTGCAGCCCGGCGATCCCGCAGCGCGTCCCGATCGTCGCCAGCTCGACCTCGGTGGGACCGTGCGTGGTGGCGAGCGTGCGCAGCACCACGACGAGCGAGCCGACGTCGTGCGCGGCCCACCACGCGGCCACCTCGCCGGAGAGCCACGGCGGGGCGCCCGCGCGCACCCGCTCCACCGCCGCGGGGATCCCGATGGCCGACAGCTCGTCGGCCTGGGTGGCGTTGGCGGCGGCGACCGCTTCCGGTGGCCCCACCCAGCCGGGGGCGGCGAGCAGCAGCCCCGACAGCGCCGCGGCTTCCTGCGGGTGCGTGATCGCCCAGCGCGCGGTCGAGTGGGCGCCGAGCGAGATCCCGCCGGCCCACCGCGCGCCGGTCGCCGTGAGCAGCGCGCCCACGTCGTCGGCGTAGCGCTCGGGGCTCGCCTGCTCAGGGGCGCGGACCGGGCTCGACGCGCCGTGCCCGCGGTGGTGCCAGGTGATCAGGCGCATGCCCCGCACGTGCAGGGCCGGGCCGAAGGTCTTGACCACGAACGACGGAAGCGAACCGGCCCCGTGCCCGAGCAGCGCGGCCGGCCAGTCCGGCTCGCCGTGCTCCTCGACGGCCAGCGTGATGCCGTCGCCCACCGGCAGGAGCCACTCGCGGGCCGGGGTCGCAGGCATCTGCCTATCCTGGGTCTGACCAGCCGGCCCGTGCCCGGGCGGGCTCGCAGTCAGGGGTGCAGCGTGGCAACCACCGTCCCGCACCGGGACGCCGCTTCGGGTGACCGTGGCCGCGGACCGTTGCGCCGCGCACTGCACCGGCTCGTCGCGTCGGAGGCCGAGCTCGAGGGCGAGGACCTGCAGGAGCAGGCCCGCGACGTCGGCGCGACTCCGGTGCGCGGCTGCTCCGAGCGGGGCAAGGTCTGCGTCATGGGTTCGGTGCGCTCCACCCAGGTCGACTGCCGCGGCGGCTCGCCGGTGTTCGAGGTCGAGCTCTACGACGGCACCGGCACCGCGACGCTCGTGTTCCTGGGGCGCAAGCGCGTGCCTGGCATCGAGCCCGGTCGCACCGTCACGGCCCGTGGACGTCTGACGACGCTCGAAGGGCGGCGGGTCATCTTCAACCCGGCCTACGAGCTGCTCGCGCCGTCGTCGCACTGACGCCGCCCGATGTCTGACCCGGCCGATGTCTGAGCCTGTCGACTTCCGCGGTGCCGTCCTCGACGGCATCGGCGGCTGGCGGGGGATGATCGACTCCTCGATCCCGGTCGCGGTGTTCGCGATCGTGAACATCGCCACCTCGGTGCGGACCGCGGTCTACGCCGCGCTCGGGGCGGGGGTCGGAGTCGCGCTGGTGCGCCTCGCGCGGCGCCAGTCCGTGCAGCAGGCGGTCTCCGGCCTGTTCGGTCTGGCGATCGCGGCGCTGCTCGCGCTCCGCACGCACAAGGCGAGCAACTTCTACCTGCCGGGCATCATCTACGGCGGCGTGCTCGCCGTGGCGGGCCTCGTGTCCGTCGCCGCCCGGCGGCCGGTCGTCGGCTACCTGTTCGGGGTCATCGACCCCAAGTACGCCACGTGGCGCGACCACCCGGGTCTCCTGCGGACGTTCCAGCGGCTCACGCTGCTGTGGTCCGGGTGGTTCGCGTTCAAGACCGCGCTGTCGCTGCTGCTGTACGTGACCAACCACGCGACCGGTCTGGCCGGCGTGCGGCTCGCGCTGGGCTACCCGCCGCTGATCCTGTTCGTGTTCGTCACGCTCGGCGCCGGCCGCCGCGCCCTGGCCCGCGAGGGCCTCATCCTCACCGAGGCCGAGGAGCCCTCCTAGCCGTTCTCCTCGCCGCCCAGCACGAGACCGAGCTGGGCCTCGAGGTCCGGGTCGGTCGCCAGGGCGAGCACCTCGTCACCGCCCTCGAGGGCGGTGTCCGGCGTCGGCAGCACGAGGCGGCCGTCGCGCAGGACCGCCACGATCGCGGTGCCCGAGGGCAGCGCGACGTCGCTGATCGGGACGCCCGCGAGCTCGCTGTCCGGCGGCAGCGTCACCTCGACCAGCGAGGCCGAGCCCTGCTGGAAAGACATGAGCCGCACGAGGTCGCCGACGCTGACGGCCTCCTCGACGAGGGCCGTCAGCAGGCGCGGCGTCGACACCGCGACGTCCACGCCCCAGCCCGCGTCGAAGAGCCACTCGTTCTTCGGGTGGTTGACGCGGGCGACGACGCGCGGCACGCCGAACTCGGTCTTGGCGAGCAGCGACACGACGAGGTTCACCTTGTCGTCACCGGTGGCGGCCACGACCACGTCGAAGCGGGACAGGTCGGCGCTCTCGAGCGCGGCGAGCTCGCACGCGTCGGCGTGCAGCCACTGCGCGCCGGGGACCGTGCCCTCCTTGAGAGCGCGTGCCTCGCGTTCGATCAGCACGACCTCGTGGTGGTGCTCGACGAGCTCACGGGCGATCGATCGGCCCACGTTGCCGGCGCCGGCGATGGCCACGTGCAGCGTGCGGCGGGTCACCGGTCGGCCTCGTTCCGTGCGCTGCCGAGCACCCGCTCGACCTCGGTCCGCTCCGCCCGCGGCATCGCCACGTGCACGAGGTCGCCGTCCTGCACCACGGTGCCCCGCTCCGGCACGAGCCCCTGCCCGAGCCGCGTGATGAACGCGACCCGCACGCCCGCGGCGCTCTCGAGGTCGCGCAGGCGGGTGCCCACCCAGCTCTCGTGCATCGCGACCTGCGCGAGGAGCACGCTGCCGCTCGCGTCGGTCCACTCCTCGGCCGTGGCCGGCGGGTCGACGCGGCGCAGGATCTGGTCCGTCGCCCACGGCACGGTCGGCACGGTCGGGATGCCCAACCGCTCGTAGACCTCCGCGCGCCGCGGGTCGTAGATGCGGGCGACGACCCGCTCCACCCCGAACGTCTCGCGGGCGACCCGGGCGGCGATGATGTTCGAGTTGTCACCGGAGCTCACGGCCGCGAAGGCGGTGGCCCGCTCGATGCCGGCCTCGCGCAGGGTGTCGCGGTCGAAGCCGACGCCCGTGACCGTCTGGCCGGGGAAGTCGCTGCCGAGCCGGTCGAAGGCCCGGGCGTCCTGGTCGACGACGGCGAGCTCGTGGCCCGCCTGCAGGAGCTTGTGCGCGAGGGTCGACCCCACCCGGCCGCAGCCCATGATCACGACGTGCACGACGCACGAGCGTAGGCCGCGCCCGCCAGGCAGGCCCGGCAGGATGCGCGTCCGTAGCATGGCGGCCGTGAGCGCTGGCGATGTGGTCAAGCGCATCCTCGTCGGCCGACCGCTCCGGTCGGCCGCTCTGTCGGACCACCTGCTGCCCAAGCGGCTGGCCCTGCCGGTGTTCGCGAGCGACGCGCTGTCCTCCGTCGCGTACGCGACGGAGGAGATCCTGCTGGTCCTCTCGGCGGGCGGGATCGCCTACTTCCACTACACGTGGGGGATCGCGGCGGCCGTCGGCCTGCTGATGCTGATCGTCGTCGCCTCCTACCGGAAGAACGTGCACGCCTACCCCAGCGGCGGCGGCGACTTCGAGGTCGCGACGACGAACCTGGGCGTGCCCGCGGGCATGGTCGTCGCGAGTGCGCTGATGGTCGACTACGTCCTCACCGTGGCGGTGTCCACCGCGGCCGGTGTGGCGAACCTGACCTCCGCGGTGACGTCGTTGCAGGGGCACGAGGTCGCGATCGCGCTCGGCATCATCGTCGTCATCACGCTGCTCAACCTGCGCGGCCTGCGCGAGTCGGGCGTCGCCTTCGCCATCCCCACGTACGCGTTCGTGCTCGGCATCGCCGTCATGCTGCTGTGGGGCATCGAGCGGTTCGTCACCGGCCACCACCCCCGCGCCGAGAGCGCGTCGTTCGCCATCGAGCGGGCGCACACCTACACAGGCCTCGCACTCGTGTTCCTGCTGCTCCGGGCCTTCGCCTCCGGTTGCACCGCACTGACCGGGGTCGAGGCCATCAGCAACGGTGTCCCGTCGTTCAAGAAGCCCAAGAGCAAGAACGCGGCGACCACCCTCGCGCTGCTCGGCGCGATCGCGGTGTCCATGTTCGCGGGGGTCACGGCGCTCGCACTCGCGACTCACGTGCACATCGCCGAGAGCACCGCCGACCTCGTCGGTGCGCCGCACGGCTACGTGCCGAAGACGGTGGTCGCCCAGATCGGCGCCTCCATCTTCGGAGGGCACAGCATCCTCTTCTACTACGTGCAGGGCGTCACGGCGCTGATCCTCGTGCTGGCCGCGAACACCGCGTTCAACGGCTTCCCGGTGCTCGCGTCGATCCTCGCGCAGAACAGCCTGCTCCCACGGCAGCTGCGCACCCGCGGCGACCGTCTGATCTACAGCAACGGCGTGATCGTCCTGGCCGCCTTCGCGATGCTGCTGATCTGGGCGTTCAAGGCGTCGCCCACCAAGCTCATCCAGCTGTACATCATCGGTGTCTTCGTGAGCTTCGTCGCCAGCCAGACCGGCATGATCAAGCACTGGAACCGGTTGCTGCGCGGTGGGGGCGAGCCGGCGCAGATCCGGGAGTGGAAGCGCTCACGCATCGTCAACTCGATCGGTGCGGTGTTCACGTCGATCGTGCTCGTGATCGTGCTGCTGACGAAGTTCATGCGCGGCGCGTGGATCGTGGTCGTGACGATGCCGATCCTGTTCCTCATCATGGCCGGCATCCGCCGGCACTACGCCCGCGTGCACGAGGAGCTCGAGCCCGAGCCGGGACAGGCGCCCGTGCTTCCCAGCCGCGTGCACGCGATCGTGCTGGTGTCGAAGATCCACCGGCCGACGCTCCGGGCGCTCGCGTACGCGAAGGCGACGCACCCGCACACGCTCGAGGCCGTCACCGTCGCGGTCGACCAGAAGGACGCGGACGGCCTCCTCGACGAGTGGGCTCAGCGCGGTCTCGAGAAGAAGATCCCGCTGAAGGTCATCGCGTCGCCGTACCGCGACCTCACGGACCCCGTCATCGACTACGTCGCCAGCGTGCGCCGCAAGAGCCCGCGCGACCTCGTCGTCGTCTACATCCCGGAGTACGTCGTGGGCCACTGGTGGGAGCAGTTCCTGCACAACCAGACGCCGTTGCGCATCAAGGCCCGTCTTCTGTTCCAGCCCGGGGTGATGGTCACCTCGGTGCCCTACCAGCTGCGGTCGAGCAGCCAGCTCACGCCCGAGGGCGTCATCTCGCCACGCGATGCGATGCGCCGCTCCCGGGACGGCGAGGAGGCCGGCGACGCCGTCCTCGACGAGGTGACCGGCGACATCGACGACTTCGAGTCCCCGTCGACCACAGCGACCGGGACGTGAGCCGCGCCGCTCGCACCCCCCGGCGGGCGACGAACCGCGACCCGCTCGTCGGCACCCAGGTCGAGCTCCACGTCGAACGCGTCGCCACCGGTGGCGTGTGCGTCGGCCGGCTCGACGGCCGGGTCGTCTTCGTGCGGCACGCGCTGCCGGGGGAGCGCGTCCGGGCGATCGTGACCGACGGCGCCACCGGATCGTTCCTGCGGGCCGATGCGGTGGAGGTGCTCGGCGCACCGGCGGCCGGCCGGGTCAGCGCACCCTGCCCGCACGCCCGCCCGGGCGGCTGCGGCGGCTGCGACTGGCAGCACGCCGAGCTGGGGACGCAGCGCGCGCTCAAGGCCGAGATCGTCCGCGAGCAGATGCACCGCTTGGCGCACCTCGACGTCGACGTGAGGGTCGAGCCCCTCCCGGATGTCGCCGGGGCCGACGGTCCGGGCCTCGGCTGGCGCACCCGCGTGCAGTTCGGCGTGAAGCCTGACGGCTCGCTCGGTCTGCGTCGCAGTCGGTCGCACAGCCTCGAGCGGGTCGAGGACTGCCCGCTCGCGCACGCGCGCATCCGCTCGCTCGAGCCCGGGCGGCACACGTGGCCCGGCGCGGCCGAGGCCGAGCTCATCGCGTCGCCCGAAGACCTTGCCGTCGTCGTCACACCGTCGAAGCGGGGCGCCGAGGCGCAGATGCCCGACCTCGGCCGGGGCGTCGCGCTCCTGCGCGGGGACGGCAAGGGCGGGGCCGAGGCGGTGCGCGGCCGGCCCGGTGTGCGCGAGCACGCGATCGAGCGCACGTGGCGGGTGAGCGGCAGTGGCTTCTGGCAGGTCCACCCGGCCGCCGCTGACCTCTTCTGCGCCGTCGTGCTCGAGCTGCTGCAGCCTCGTACGGGCGAGCACGCGCTCGACCTGTACTCCGGCGTGGGGCTCTTCGCCGGGGCGCTCGCGGGCCCGCTCGGTGCGGGCGGTCGTGTCGAGACCATCGAGTCCGACGTCGGCGCGGTCGCGGACGCCCGGTTCAACCTGGCCGAGGAGCCCTCGGTCGTCGTGCGCGAGGGACGGGTCGAGGACGTGCTGAAGAGGTCGGGGCTGCGCAGCGTCGAACTCGTGGTGCTCGACCCGCCGCGCGCAGGAGCGGGCGCCGACGTCGTGCGCTGGATCGCGAGCCTCACGCCGCGCGCGGTCGCGTACGTGTCGTGCGACCCGGCGTCGCTGGCTCGGGACGTCGACCGGTTCGCCGGGCTGGGCTACTCGCTCACGCGCCTGCGCGCGTTCGACGCGTTCCCGATGACCCAGCACGTGGAGTGCATCGCGCTGCTGACCCCGGGCCCCGCCTGACCAGCTGCAGCTAGTCCGGCTGGAACCGGTAGCCCATCCCGGGCTCGGTGATGAGGTAGCGCGGCCGCGCCGGCACCGGCTCCAGCTTGCGGCGCAGCTGCGCGAGGTAGAGGCGCAGGTAGTTCGTCTCGGTGTCGTAGCCCGGCCCCCACACGGCGTGGAGCACCTGGCGCTGCGGCACCAGCCGCCCGGGGTTGCGCAGCAGCACGTCGAGCACGCCCCACTCCGTCGGGGTGAGGTGCACCGCCGCACCGTCGCGCACCACCGTGCGCGCGACCAGGTCGACGACCACGTCGCCGAACCGCACGGGCGCCGCCGCGTCCGCGTCCGGGCTGCGCCGCAGCACCGCGCGGAGCCGGGCGAGCAGCTCGTCGACGCCGAAGGGCTTGGTGACGTAGTCGTCGGCGCCGGCATCGAGCGCGCCGACCTTGTCCGGTGAGCCGGCCCGCGCCGAGAGCACGACGATCGGCACGTCGCTGTGGTCCCGCAGGCGCCGGATGACCTCCACCCCGTCGAGGTCGGGCAGCCCGAGGTCCAGGAGCACGAGGTCGGGCGGCGTCGCGTGCGCCGTCGCGAGCGCGTCCCGCCCGTCGGCCGCGGTGTCGACGTCGTAGCCGCGCGCCCGCAGCCCGATCGCGAGCGTGCGCCGCAGCGGCGGCTCGTCGTCGACGACGAGGACCCGCGTCATCCGCCGCTCCCGACGGGCAGCGCGACGAGCATCGTGAGCCCGCCGTCGGCCGTCTCCTCCGGTTCGATCCGCCCACCCATCGACGTGACGAAGCCTCGCGCGACGGCGAGCCCGAGACCGACGCCGGTCCCGTCCGGTCCGCGGCGGTCGCCCCGGTGCTGGAACGCCGTGAACAGTGCCTCGCGGTCGCCTTCCGCCACGCCCGGCCCGTGGTCGATCACGCGGATCTCCACAGCGCGGTCGGTGCGGCGCGCGCTGATCGTCGGTGGGACGCCCTCCGGGCTGTGCCGCAGCGCGTTCTGCACGAGGTTCGCGAGCACGCGCTCAAGGAGCCCGGCGTCGGCGAGCACCGGTGGCAGGTCGTCCGGCACGTCGATGACGACGGGTCGTCCCGCCGCGACGCCGTCCAGCGCGCGCGGGATGACGTCCTCGAGCCCGACCGCGTGTGCGGTGATCGGCACGACGCCGGCCTCGAGGCGGCTCGCGTCCAGCAGGTCGTCGACCAGGCGCGTCAGCCGGTCGAGGCTCTCGTCCACCGTCACGAGCAGCTCGTCCTGGACGTCGTCGGCCAGCCGGACGTCATCGGCGCGCAGCGTCGTCGCCGCGGTCTTCGCCACCGCGAGCGGCGTGCGGAGGTCGTGGCTGACGGCGGCCAGCAGCGCCGTGCGCAGCCGGTCGGCCTCGGCCACCTGCTCCGCCGCATCGGCCGCCGCCGCGAGGCGCTCCTGCTCGACGGCGACGGCGATGTGCGTGGCGAACCGGGCGAGCGACCGCTGCTCGTCGGCCGTGAGCGGCCGGCCGCGCACGACGAGCAGCAGGTCTTCCGCCACCTGCACGTCCGCGTCCCCGTCGCCGGGAGCCCGGGGCGCGTCCGGGCCGGTCGTCGCGACCGCCTCCCAGATGCGGGCGGGCACGGCGCCGGTGGCCGCGAGGAGGCTCACCGCGGCGACCGCGAAGCTCTCGCGGACCCGCTCGACGACGGCGTCCAGCACACGGTCGCCGCGCACGATGCTCGTGGCCAGTGCGGTGAGCGTCTCGGCCTCCACCTGCGCTGCGCGCGCCTGGCGGGTGCGGTGAGCGGCCTCACCGATCGCCAGGCTCACCACGAGGGCGACCGCGATGAACGTGACGAACGCGAGCACGTCCTGCCCGCGCGCGATGGACAGCTGGTGCAGCGGGTCGGCGAAGTAGTAGTTGACGAGCAGCGCCGCGACGACCGCCGTCACGACGGCGGGGATCAGCCCGCCCACCACGGCGACGGCGACGACCGCCAGCAGGTACAGCAGCAGGTCGCTCGGGAACGCCAGGTGGGCGCGCTCCGCGGTGAGCGCGGGCGTGCCGCCCGCCAACAGCAGCAGCGCGAGCGCGAGCCCCGCGAACGTCCGGGGCCGCGACGGCGTCACGCTCCTGAGTCTGCCGCCACCGGTGGCGGAGCCAGCGCCATCGACTCGCGGGCCCGGAACCGTTGCGGGTCGCTGGACCGCAGCTGGTAGGGCACCGACGTGACCATCACACCGGGCTCGAACAGCAGGCGCGCCTTGATGCGCAGCGGGGTCTGGTTGTGCAGCAGGTGCTCCCACCAGTGCCCGACGACGTACTCGGGGACGTAGACGACGACGACGTCGCGGGGCCGGTCCGCCCGCAGCGCGGCGACGTGGTCGAGCAGCGGCCGGGTCACGTCGCGGTAGGGCGAGGCCAGCACGCGCAGCGGCACCCGCGTCTCGAGCCCGAGCTCGCCCCACGCCTTCAGCAGGTCGTCGGCGTCCGCGGGGTCGGACGCGACGGTCACGGCCTCCAGCGAGTAGGGGTGGGTCGCGCGGGCGTAGGCGAGCGCGCGCAGGGTCGGGCGATGGATCTTCGAGACGAGCACGATGGCGCGCACCCGCGCCGGCGGGACGAGCCTCGTCTCGGTGAGGTCAGGCTCGAGCTCGTGCGTGACGCGGTCGTAGTGCCGGTGCACGCCGTGCATCCCGACGAACAGGACGGCCATGGCGGTCACCGAGATCCAGGCGCCTTCGAGCAGCTTCGTGGCGAGCACGATGACGAGGACGAGCGCGGTGGCCGCCGCGCCCACCGAGTTGATGGCCTGCGACCGGCGCATGCGCCGGCGCTCGGCCGGTGCCGCGTGCATCCGCAGCTTCTGCCAGTGCCGCACCATGCCGACCTGGCTGAGGGTGAACGAGACGAACACTCCGATGATGTAGAGCTGCAGCAACGTGGCGACGTTCGCGCTGAACACGACGAGCAAGGCGATGGAGAAGCCGGACAGGATCAGCACGCCGTTGCTGAACACCAGCCGGTCGCCGCGGTTGCGCAGCTGACGCGGCAGGTACTGGTCGTGGGCGAGGATCGACGCGAGAACCGGGAAGCCGTTGAACGCGGTGTTCGCGGCCAGCACGAGGATCGCGCACGTGAAGACCGTCAGCAGGTAGAAGCCGACGCCGTGCGCTCCGAACGTGGCGATGCCGATCTGCGCGAGCGCGCTCTTGTACGTCGAGTCGGGAAGTCCGAAGACGCTCTGCTTCTCGGCTGCGTGCACGTGCGCACGGAGGGCGAGCAGCGTGATGCCGAGGAACATCGTGACGGCGAGGAACGCCATGATGGACAGCGTCCCGGCCGCGTTCTTGGTCGCGGGCTTGCGGAACGCCGGCACACCGTTGCTCACCGCCTCGACGCCGGTGAGCGCGGTGCAGCCGTTGGCGAACGCGCGCAGCACGAGCACGAAGGCCGCCAGCCCGACCGCGTGCTGGGGGTGCACCGTCTGGTAGCCGGCGCTCACCGCGCGGAACTGCTCGTGCGTGAACAGCAGCTTGCAGCCCGCCCAGGCGAACATCAGGAACACGATCAGGCAGAAGCCGTAGGTCGGAGCGGCGAACGCCTTGCCGCTCTCCTTGACACCCCGAAGGTTCACGAGGACCAGCAGGACGACGAAGCCCACCGAGATGAGCACGGCGTGCGCGGACAGGCTGGGAGCGGCGCTCGTGATCGCCGCGACGCCCGCCGCGACCGACACCGTCACCGTCATCACGTAGTCGACGAGGAGCGCGGAGGCGGCGGTGAGCGCGGCCGAGCGCCCGAGGTTGTCCTTGCTGACGTTGTACGCGCCACCGCCCTGCGGGTACGCGTGGATGGTCTGGCGGTAGGACAGCACCACGATCACCAGCAGCGCGGCGATCGAGACGCCGATCCACGGCGCCGCGCTGTAGTGGGAGACCCCGCCGTAGGCGAGGATCGCGAGCGTCGCCTCGGTGGCGTACGCGACGGATGACAGCGGGTCCGAGCAGAACACGGGCAGGGCGAGCCACTTGGGCAGCAGGGTCTCGCCGACGCGGTCGCTGCGGAGAGGCCTACCGAGCGCGGCCCGCTTCACGGCGGTCACGGCGTTCACGTCGACCGACGCTAGGAACGCCTCCGGTCGTCCGACCCGCCCGACGCCCGATCCTGACGGGATCCCTACGCGGTCAGGGCTCCACGACGAGGATCGGCGGGAGGATGCCGCCTCCGTCGCTCGGCGACGAGCTCGGCGTGGGGGTCGCCGACGTCGAGGCGGACGGCGCGCCGGAGGGGTCAGGCGCGCCGTTCGGGTCGACCGTCGCGGCCACCGTCGTGCCGGCCGGGCAGGACTTGCCGGGCACCATGCGCACCGTCGTCGCCGTCATGCCGACCAGGTAGGTGCTGATCGTGGCGCGGGCGCTCACCGGGCCGCTCACGGTGAACGAGAACGCGGCCGGGTTCGCCGACGCCGCGACGATCCGGTAATGACCGTTGGTCGGGAGGTCGATGCTGATCGGGTCGCGGGTGAGGCCGCCGGCGACCTTCGCGCCGAACGCGCCGATCTTGCCGTGCTTCCCGAGCCCGTCCGCGCCGTACTCGATCTTCCACTGCGTCGCGGTGAAGGTGATGTTGCGGACCGGGTCCTTGTACGTGGTGGGGACCGGGATGGTCCCGTTCACCGTCTGCCCGGACGACACGGTGATCTTGGTCGACAGGCGCCGGTCGGCCGGAGGGGCGACCGGGACCGTCACCGCGCACGCCACCGCTTCGCGGTAGTTCGGTGGCGGTGTGTCGGCCGCGCCGGCGACGGTCGTCGCGACGACGGCGCCGAGGCCGGCGCTGGCGACGGCGGTGACGGAGAGGACGGCGGCCGAGCGGCGACGGAGCAGCATGCGCACTTCCTACCGCACGGACGGGGCTATCTCCGCGAAGGGAACGGCAGGTCGACCAGATCGGCGTGGTGCGAGCACCGATCCGGCAGGGCCGGCTCCACCCGCGTCGGCGGCTTCCCGTACCACGGGTAGCCGCGGCACACCGGCGGCCGGGCCTCGTGGGCGGTGCACAGCCTCGTCTGCGCGTCGAAGGCGTCGCACGTGTAGGCGTGCCGGCCGTCGGCGTCGACCGCTCCCGTCGCCCGCCAGTGCGCGGCCGCGAACGTGAGGTTCGCGGCATGCGGGTCGGTCCGGGCGGTCACCGCGCCCTGCCGCACGTCCGCGGCTCCGAGCGGGAACCACACGGGGTCGCAGCAGTCGCCGCACGCGGAGCACGTCGCACCCACGGGACACACTCTGCGGCATGCGCGACTGGCCGCCGGGCCTGCCCCCGCCGACGACCGCCGGCTGGGGCGAGCCGGCCGTGTCCTGGCTGCTCGACGTCGTGCCGGGGGAGCACCGCTCCTACGAGGTGCTGCGGCGCCACCCGGTGGCGCTGGCCCGCCTGGCCCTGGCCCAGGTGGAGGCCGAGCTGGCCGCCGGACGCGACGGCGCCGCCACCGCCCGTCGGGACCTCGCGGACCTGCTGCCCGCGCAGGCGATCGAGGACGTGCTCGCGGTCTACGAGCGCGAGCAGGCGCGGCTCACCGCGTTGATGCGCTCCGTGCGGGCGGTCGACGCCGCGTTCCGGCAGGCCGCGGGGCCGCTCCCGCGCCAGCCCCGCTCGGCCCGGAGCTGACGCTGCGGGGGGGCGGCGCGAACCGCTCGCCCTCGCGGAGCACGAGCAGCACCGCACCGAGCACCTCGGCCCGGTCGCCGAGGAGCGCCGGCACCACCGTGGCCTGGCGAACGGCGGGCGCGATCGCGTTGCGGGACAGTCGCGCGCGCAGGCTCTCGAGGACGAGGTCGCCCGCGGTGCCGAGCTCTCCGCCGAGCACGATCCGATCGGGGTTGAGCAGGTTCACGACGGTCGCCAGCGCGAGACCGATCGCGTCACCGGCGTCGGCGAGCACCCGCCGGCAGCCGAGATGGCCTTCACGCGCGCGGGCGACGAGGTCGGGCAGGCCCGACACCGAGACGCCGCTCTGCAGCACCTGCGCGACGAGCGCGGCGCCCCCCGCGCGCACCTCGAGGCAGCCGCGGTTGCCGCACTGGCAGACGGCGCCGTCGTCCCCGGTGGTCGTGTGCCCGAGCTCGCCTGCCGTCCCGCCCGCACCACGGAACACGCTGCCGCGCAGGACGATCCCGGCGCCGATGCCGGTGGCGGCCTTCACGTACACGAGGCTGTCGTGACCGCGGCCCGCGCCCCAGTGGGCCTCCGCGAGCGCGCCGAGGTTGGCGTCGTTCTCCGCTGCGACCGGGACGCCGAGCCGGGAGGCGAGCTCGTCCGCGGGCACGTGGCCCACCCACCCCGGTGGGATCGAGTGGGCGCTCGGGCGGCCCTCGGTGTCCAGCGGCGCCGGAAGCCCGAGGCCGAGGCCGAGCGCGTCCTGGATGTCGACGCCCGCGTCGGCGCAGGTCCCTGAGACGAGCGTGATGACCTCGTCGAGCGCCTCGTCCGGTCGCCAGTCGACGTCGAAGCGCTCGTGCCGCTCGGCGAGCACGTTGTGGCCGAGGTCGGCCACCGCGACGCGGACGTGCCGGCGGCCGAGGTCGACGCCGAGCGCGACCCCGGCCGGGCGCGTGAGGCTCACCAGCCCCGGAGGACGGCCGCGCTGCGTCGACGGGGCGGGCTCGTCCCGCTCCTCGACGAGGCCCTCGGCGGAGAGCCGGGTGAGTGCGGCCGAGACGGTCGCCCGGGACAGGCCGAGCCGGCCGGCGAGGTCGGCGCGGGTCAGCGGGCCCGCCGCGCGCAGCAGGGCGGCGACCTGTCCCGGGGCGCCGGCCGACGGCAGGGGTGTGGGGCGCCGCGTCCGGCGTGAGCGGCCGGACGCGCTCGGGGTGCGCCCTCGTGTCGGCATGGTGCGGCGACCGTGCACCCTTCCGCTGAGTTCTGTCAAGGATGAGGCGAAAAGAGGGACCAAGGGCCTTGGATTCCGTCGAACACTTGACAGTGGGTGTGACGAAGGCCATTGTCCGCCCAGGCGCTCGTGACCACCGGCGGTCACAGCCGGGTCTAGGAGGACAGCTCGTGAGAACAACCACCCGCAGCACCGCCGTGGTGGCCGTGACGGTCGTTTCGGCCGCCCTGACGCTCGCCGCGTGCGGAAGCAGCAAGAAGACGACCACCACCCCGCCGTCGGGTGGCTCCACCACGTCGAGCAGCGGGGGGACCGCATCGGGCGGCGCCCAGGTCGGCGTGATCCTCCCCGACACCACTTCGTCGGCGCGCTACACCCAGTACGACGCGCCGCTGCTCACGAAGGCGTTCAACGACGCCGGCATCAAGGCGGACATCCAGAACGCGCAGGGCGACAACGCGCGATTCGTCTCGATCTCGCAGTCGATGATCTCCGAGGGCGTGAAGGTCCTCCTCATCGACCCCGCTGACCCGCAGACGGGCATCAGCGTCGAGACCGCGGCGAAGGCGGCGGGAATCCCGGTCATCGACTACGACCGCGTCAACCTCGGTGGCTCGGCTCAGTACTACGTGTCCTTCGACAACGTGAAGGTCGGCGAGCTGCAGGCGCAGACCCTGATGTCGTGCCTCGCGGGCAAGACCGACCCGCAGATCATCGAGCTCAACGGCGGCACCGACATCGACAACAACGCCGTGCTGTTCAAGAAGGGCGCGCACAACATCCTCGACCCGCTCGTGTCGCAGGGCAAGGTCAAGATCGCCAAGGAAGAAGACGTCTCGAAGTGGGACAACACCACGGCCGCGACTGACTTCCAGCAGCTGCTCACCGCCAACGGCGGCAAGGTCGACGGCGTGCTCGCCGCCAACGACGGCATCGGCGGCGCGGCGATCGGCATCCTCAAGTCCAAGGGCCTCAAGGTCCCGGTCACCGGACAGGACGCCACGACCCAGGGCCTGCAGTACATCCTCACCGGCGAGCAGTGCATGACGGTCTTCAAGGACGTCAGCAAGGAGGCGGACGCGGCGTCCAAGCTCGCGATCGCGCTGGCGAAGGGCGACACGGCGACGGCGAGCTCGCTCGCGACCGGGACGCTGCACGACCCCACGGGCAACCGTGACATCCCCTCGGTGCTGCTCACGCCCGAGGCCATCACCAAGGCGAACATCAAGGACGTCGTGACGGCCGGCGCGGTCACCGCTGCCGAGCTGTGCAAGGGCGTCGAGGCGGCCTGCACGGCAGCCGGGATCAGCTGATCCACGCACGAAGCGGGGGGCGTGGCGTACCGCCACGCCCCCCGCTTCGCGTGCATGATCGTCCCGGCGGCGAGGAAGGGTGGCGGTGGTGACGGAACCGATCCTGCGGGTGGCCGGCGTCAACAAGAGCTTCGGTGCGGTCCATGTCCTGCACGACGTCGACTTCCAGGTCTACCCCGGGGAGGTGACCGCGCTCGTCGGGGACAACGGCGCGGGCAAGTCGACGCTCATCAAGTGCCTCGCCGGCATCTACACGATGGACACCGGGCAGGTGTTCTGGGAGGGCCGACCGGTGTCGATCGCGTCACCGTCGGTGGCCTCGTCTCTCGGCATCGAGTTCGTGTACCAGGACCTCGCGCTGGCGGACAACCTCGACATCACCCAGAACATGTTCCTTGGCCGGGAGCCGCGCACGGGGCCGTTCCTGTCCGACGCGGAGATGGAGACGAAGGCCCGCGAGACCCTGCGCAGCCTCGCTGTGCGCACCATCAACTCCGTTCGGCAGCCGGTCGCCAGCCTGTCCGGTGGTCAGCGCCAGACGGTCGCGATCGCGCGTGCGGTCCTGTGGAACGGCAAGGTCGTCGTGCTCGACGAGCCGACGGCCGCCCTCGGTGTCGCGCAGACGCGACAGGTCCTCAACCTCGTGCGCCGGCTCGCGGACAACGGCATCGGCGTCGTCCTCATCTCGCACAACATGAACGACGTGATGGAGGTGGCCGACCGCATCGACGTGCTGTACCTCGGCCGCATTGCGGCGGAGGTGCTGAAGAGCGAGACGACGACCGGCCAGGTCGTCGAGCTGATCACCGCAGGGCGCAGCGGCGACATCGGGCTCTCGCGTGAGACCGCGATGCAGAGCGCGTGAGAGGACGGCGATGACCGAAGGCGCCGCGACCGAGGCTGCCGCCTCCGACGTCGCACATGGCGAGACGGACGACCCGCGCACCAGCTTCCGCGTCGACACCGAGCCCCGCGGCTTCCGTCACGGCTTTCAGGACTACATCCTGCGCGTGCGCGGTGGCGATCCCGGTGGCCTCCCCGCCGTGCTCGGCCTCCTCGTCATCGGCGTCCTCTTCTGGGCGACGACGCCGTTGTTCCTCACCGCGAACAACATCGGCAACCTCATGTCGCAGGCGTCGTTCATCGCGCTCATCGCGCTGGGCCTGGTGTTCGTGCTGCTCCTGGGTGAGATCGACCTCTCGGCCGGTGCCACCGGCGGCGTCGCGGCCGGCTTCGCCGCGCAGGCGCTCAAGTCGGGCGACCTGCACAGGGCAGTGGGCAACGCTGTCTTCGTAGGCCTCATCATCGGCATGCTGGTCTGCACGGGTCTGGCTGTGTGGAAGCGCGTGTGGTGGGCGGCCGCAGTCGTGGTGATCGGGACGATCCTCACCGTGACCGGCGCGGAGGAGGACCACATCTGGCTCGCATTCTTCGTGGCCGTCTCGATCGGAACGGCCATCGGCGTCCTGAACGGCGTGCTCGTGACGATCCTGGGCATCCCGTCGTTCATCGTGACCCTCGCGCTCTTCCTCGCATGGGAGGGCGTCACGCTCGACGCGGTGCAGAGCCAGTCGATCGGCACGAGCTTCTACGGGCCGTGGTTCGCGATGACCCACCGGAACATGTCGCCGGCCGTGGGCTGGGTGTTCTTCGTCGTGCTGGCGGGCGGCTATGCCGCCGTGACCACGACCCGGCACCGGTTGCGCGCCCGGGCGGGTGTGTCCTACGACCGCGGCGACCTCATCGCGCTGCGCGTCGGCATCCTCGTCGTCGGCGGCGGACTCATCACGTTCTGGTTCAACCAGAACCGCAACCCGAACCCGGGCCCCGCCATCAAGGGCGTGCCGTGGGCGGCCAGCGTCCCCATCGCGTTCATGGTGCTGTTCGGCATCCTCATGAGCCGCACGACGTGGGGCCGCCACCTCTACGCGATCGGGGGCAACGCCGAGGCGGCCCGCCGCGCCGGCATCCCGGTGGATCGGGTGAAGATCACGGCGTTCGTGCTGTGCTCCGCCATGGCCGCGGTGGGAGGCCTGTTCCTGGCCGACTTCAACGGTGGTGCCCAACCCGCCCTGGGTCAGGGCAACACCCTCCTGTACTCGGTGGCGGCCGCGGTCATCGGCGGCACGTCGCTCTTCGGCGGTCGGGGCAAGCCGCGCGACGCCATCATCGGCGCCGTCGTCATCGCCATGATCCCGAACGGCATCCAGCTGCACCCCGGGCTGCCCATCAGCGTGGTCCAGGAGATCACCGGCGTGGTCCTGCTCGTGGCCGCCTCGGTGGACGCCATCAGCCGGCGCCGCTCGCGCCGCGCCTGACCCCCTGGCGCGACCTAGACTCACCGTCGTGGGTCTGTTGTCGGCGATCAGCTCGCCGCGTGACCTCAAGGCGCTGACGCTCCGCCAGTGCACCCAGCTGGCGGCCGAGTGCCGCGACTTCCTCGTCCAGGCCGTCTCGCGCACCGGCGGTCACCTCGGCCCGAACCTGGGCGTCGTCGAGCTGACGATCGCTCTGCACCGGGTCTTCGACTCGCCGCGCGACCGCATCGTGTGGGACACCGGCCACCAGGCCTACGTGCACAAGATGCTCACCGGTCGCCAGGACGGCTTCACCACGCTCCGCCAGCCCGGCGGGCTGTCCGGCTACCCGAGCCGGTCGGAGTCGGTCCACGACGTCGTCGAGAACAGCCACGCGTCCACGGCGCTGTCCTACGCCGACGGCCTCGCCACCGCGTACGCGCTGCGCGGTGAGCGGGACCGGACCGTCGTCGCGGTCGTCGGCGACGGCGCCCTCACCGGTGGCATGTGCTGGGAGGCGCTGAACTCCATCGCCGCGGCGAAGGACCGCCGCATCATCATCGTTGTCAACGACAACGGTCGTTCCTACGCGCCGACCACGGGCGGTCTCGCTGACCACCTCGCCACGCTGCGGACCATCCCCGCGTACGAGCGCACGCTCGACGCCGTGCGGGCGACGCTGACCCGCGTGCCGCTCATCGGCCGCCACTCGTTCGCGGCGCTGCACGCGCTGAAGCGGGGCATCAAGGACGCGGTGCAGCCACAGGTCATGTTCGAGGACCTCGGCCTGAAGTACGTCGGCCCGATCGACGGCCACGACATCGGTGCGGTCGAGGGTGCGCTGCGTCGCGCGCACCGCTTCGGGGGCCCGGTGCTCGTGCACTGCGTGACCCGCAAGGGCTTCGGCTACGCGCCGGCCGAGAACGACGATGCCGACTGCCTGCACGGCCCCGGCGCCTTCGACCCCCGCACCGGCCGCCTGCTCAACGAAGAGACCGAGACCTGGACGTCGGTCGTGGGCGACGAGCTCGTCGCGCTGGCCGCCGATGACCCGACGCTCGTCGCGATCACCGCGTCGATGCTGCAGCCCGTCGGCCTCGGCGCGTTCGCGGCCGCCCACCCTGACCGCGTGCTCGACGTCGGCATCGCGGAGCAGCACGCCACCACCAGCGCGGCGGGCCTGGCGCTCGGCGGGCTGAAGCCCGTCGTGTGCCTCTACGCGACGTTCCTCAACCGGGCCTTCGACCAGGTGCTCCTCGACGTCGCGCTCCACCGCGCGCCCGTCACGTTCCTGCTCGACCGCGCGGGCATCACCGGTCCGGACGGCGCGAGCCACCACGGCGTGTGGGACCTCGCCTGGCTGGGCCTGGTCCCCGGCATCCGCGTGGCCGCCCCCCGCGACGTGTCGACGCTGCGCACCGAGCTGCGCGAGGCGGTCGCCGACCTCGACGGTCCCACCGTCGTGCGCTACCCCAAGGGCGGTGTCGGCCCGGACGTGCCGGCCATCGCCCGCGCCGGTGCGGTCGACGTCCTCGCCCGCACGGCGAGCGACGACGAGGTGCTGCTGGTCGCGGTCGGCGCGATGGCGCGGACCGCTGTCGAGGCCGCCGGGCTGGCCGCCGCCGAGGGCGTCGGCGTGACGGTCGCCGACCCGCGTTGGGTGCTCCCGGTTCCTGACGACCTCATCGCGTTGGCGTCGGGCCGCCGTCTCGTCGCGGTCGTCGAGGACGGCCTGCGGGCCGGCGGCATCGGCGATGCGGTCGCCCGCGCGCTACGAGACGCCGGCAGCTCGGTCCCCGTCCGGACCTTCGGACTGGCCACCGCGTTCATCCCGCAGGGCCGCCGCGACGACCTGCTGCGCGAGGCCGGCCTGTCCGCCGGCGCGCTCGCCGGCGCGCTGGTCGCCGCCGTCGCCCGCACCGCCGACAAGGTCGAGCTCCCCGTCGACTGAACGAGGGTCAGCGGCCGCGCAGGGTGCTGAAGTCCGGTGTGGGGAGCAGGCCGATGATCGCGGCGTTGCGGGCGTAGTCGCCCGCGCCGGCCAGCGCCACCTCTTCGGCCGTCAGCAGCAGCGGCCGGTCGTAGGCCCGTTCCTCGGGGTCGGTCGCCATCGCCGCCGCCGGTGCGAACGCCGGGTCCACGGCCGACAGCTGCAGCCAGCCGCGGGAGCGCATCGGCACCACCGCCGGGCACATGCCGCCGTGCTCGGCGGCCAGTGTGCGGCGGAAGTCGGTGGCGCCCAGCAGGGTCACGACATCGGCGTCCCCGATGGGCACGAGCGGCGCGTCCGGCTTGCGCCGCCAGCGCTCCAGCGCCAGGACGCCCATCGCCTCGAGGGTGCCGCGGGCGCGGTCCCACCAGCGCATCGGGTCGGCCTCGGCCGCGGTCCACACCGACTCGGGGACGGGGACGAGCCGTTCCGGGGCGGCCGGGTCGAGCCCCTTGATCGCGATGCCCAGGTCGAGCACGTCGCCGTGGACCCGCTCCTTCACCCAGGACAGGCCGGGGTGCAGCGGATGGTCCACCGGCAGGCCGAGGATCCGCGCACTGTCACCGAGCAGCAGGTCGGGGACGTCGGCCACCCAGCGCCGGACCCGCAGCCACTCCGCGAGGACCGCCGGGGCCTCGGGGGAGCGTGCGCTGCGCCGGCCCAGCACGTCGTAGAGCTGGGTCCAGGGGACCAGCACCTCGTGGGCGCCGGCGAGGACCGTGCCGTCGTCGCTCGGCAGCAGGTCGATCTCGTGGACGGCCGCGACCGCGAGCAACGCGTTCTTCAACGCGCGATGCGGACGCTCGGGCACACCCCCAGGCTGCCACGTCCGTGCCCGTCAAAACATCGGGTGCGCCAGCCGGGTGACGATGTTGACGCAGCGTCGTCACACCATCCCCTCGCGCACCTCGGCGGGGCCTCTCACCGAGTTCTCACCATCGGCTCAGCACCGGCTCAGGCCGGGCTCGCAGTGTCGGCGCGAGGTTCGCGCCGCCCGCCAACCCGCACCACCCCTCCCAAGCGGGCGGCGCGAGCCCCGGAGCTCACACCGGCGAGGCGCTGCCCGGGAGCTCGACCGTGACCCGTGTCCCGCCGCCGGGGCTGGCGGTGGCCGTGACGGTGCCGTCGTGCGCGCGGACCGCCTGGGCGACGATCGCCAGCCCGAGCCCGGAGCCGGGCATCGCCCGACTGCTCGCGGCACGGTAGAAGCGCTCGAAGACGTGCGGGACGTCTTCGTCCGCGATGCCCGGGCCCTCGTCGTCGACGGTGAGCACGCCGGCGTGCAGCCGGACCCGCACGGTCTGCCGCGGCGGGCCGAACTTCACCGCGTTGTCGAGCAGGTTGAGCACGGCGCGCTCCAGGGCGGCCGCGTTCCCGGCCACCACGTGCTCCTCGACGCTGACGTCGAAGCGCACGTGCGGAGCGCGGAGCCGGGCCCGCTCGACCGCGCGCTGCACGAGCCGGCCGAGGTCCGTGGGCTCCGGAGGCTCGGCCTCCTGCTCGCGGGTCAGCTCGACCAGCTCGGACACCAACGAGCCGAGCTCGTCGGTCTGCGCGGTGAGGTCGTCGAGCAGCCGTTCCCGGTCGGTCGCCGGCAGTGCGCGACCCGCCCGGTCGGCCCGGACGAGCAGGTCGATGTTGGTGCGCAGCGACGTGAGGGGGGTGCGGAGCTCGTGCCCGGCGTCGAGGACCAGCTGCTTCTGCTGCCGCCGTGAACGGTCGAGCGCGGACGTCATCGTGTTGAACGCGCGGCCGAGCCGCGCGATCTCGTCGGTGCCGCGCACGTCGACCGCCACGAGCTGCTCGGTGCGCGCGATCTCCTCGGCCGTCGCGGTGAGGCGGTCGACCGGCTTGAGCCCCGCGCGGGAGACGACGAGCCCCAGGCAGCCCGCGCCGACCACGCCGAGCCCGGACACGAGCAGCAGCAGCCAGGTGAGGTGGGACAGGGTCGTGTCGGTCTCCGTCAGCGGGCGCGCCCGCACGAGAGCGCCGCCGTTCCACGGCACGGCGGACACGCGCACGTGCACGCCGTCGCTGGTCGTGTCGTTGTACAGCGCGAGGTCGCTGGCGCCCTTGGCGACCGCGACCGCCTGTGGTCGCACCGGGATGTCGTCGGTGCCGACGACCGTGCCGGTGGCGTTGATCACCATGACGCGGAAGCGCACGGTGCTGGGCTGGCGCGACACGACCGCGCTCTCGGGCTCGATGGTGCTGAGGCCTTCGGTCGTCGGCGGCCGGTCGGTGAGGGTCTGGTCGATCTGCTTCAGCAGCTCACGCCGGACGGCGAACCAGGCTCCGACCGACGCGCCGGCGACGGCCATCGCGACGGCGACGGCGACGAGCAGCGTCAGCCGGCCACGCAGGGATAGCCGTCTCACGGTTCCTTGCGTAGCACGTACCCGACTCCCCGCACGGTGTGCAGGACCCGCGGCAGGCCGTTGATCTCGGTCTTGCGGCGCAGGTAGCCGATGTAGACCTCGAGGGAGTTCGACGAGGTGCCGAAGTCGAAGCCCCACACCTCGGACAGGAGCTGCCCGCGGGTGAGCACCTGCTTCGGGTGCCGCATGAACAGCTCCATGAGCGTGAACTCGGTGCGGGTCAGCCGGATCGGCGTGCCACCTCGGTTCACCTCGCGGGTCGCCGGGTCCAGCCGCAGGTCCTCGAACGAGTACCCGCCACCCGTCTCGACCGTCGGCCCGGTCCGCCGCAGCAGTGCCCGGAGGCGGGCGAGCAGCTCTTCCAGCGCGAACGGCTTCGCGAGGTAGTCGTCAGCACCGGCGTCGAGGCCGATCACCCGGTCCGAGGTGCCGTCCCGGGCGGTGAGCATGAGCACGGGGACGTCGTCGCCGCGGGTCCGCATCCGCCGCACGGTCTGCATGCCGTCGAGCCGGGGCATGAGGACGTCGAGCACCACGACGTCGGGGTGCGAGGCCGCCACGACATCGAGCGCCTCGAGCCCGTTGCTCGCGAGGACGACGTCGTAGCCCTCGAAGTTGAGGGACCGCTCGAGCGATGCGCGCACGGCCGGCTCGTCGTCGACCACCAAGACCTTCATGCGGCGACCTTCACGCGGGGAAGTCTCCGCCGACGACGTGAGAACCGCCTGAGAGCGATGATCAGCGGCCGGTCCCGGACGGTCCTTCTCATCGCGCTCTCACACCGCGCTCAGCGCGGGTTCAGCCCCGGCGCGCACCGTGGTGGGGTGAGCACGACCAGCAGCCCGACGAGCGTCGTGCTGCGGGGCGGCACGTGGGTCGACGGGGACCGGCTGGCGGCCGAGCTCGGCCCGGAGTTCGCGGTCGACGCGGCGCAGGCGGCGGAGCCCGACGTCGTCGTGCTGGCGGCTGATCACGTCCGCGAGGAGCGGGCGCTGCACCCGGAGGCGAGCCTCGTCGCGCTCCTGCCGTCGGGCGCGCCGACGCAAGCGCTCGTCGCTGCGTACGAGGACGGGGCCGACGTGGTGCTCGCCGAGGCGAGCGGGCGCGAGCTGGTGGCGCGGGTGCGGGCAGCGGCGCGCCGCCGCACGATCATCCAGCGAACGCGTCGCTGAGGGCCGGCGCGGTCAGCTCCACCTGCCACGGACGCGCGTTGCCCTCGGCGAGGGCGCGGGCCACTCCGCCGGGGGACGCATCGGCGGGGGGCGACCACGCGAGGCGCCGCACCAGGGCGGGCTCGAGCAGGTTCTCCACCGGCACGTTCCGCTCCGCACCGATCTCGGCGAGCGCGGTGCGGGCGCGCTGCAGGCGGGCGGCCGCCTCGGGGTCGCGGTCCGCCCACCGGGCGACGCTCGCAGGCGGACCGTCGCCGGCACCCGCGGCCGGCTGAGGGAGGTCGGTCTCGGGCAGCGCCCTGGCCCGCTCGAGGGCCCGCCACCAGGTCGAGACCGTGCGGCGCATGCGCGGGCCGGTCAGCCCCTGCACGCCCGACAGCCCGGCCGCGTCCGTCGCCTGGGCCTGGACGATCGCGACGAGCGTCGCATCCGGCAGCACCCGCCCCGGAGCGACGTCGCGCTGGCGGGCGAGCGCATCGCGCTCCTCCCACAGCTCGCGCACCTCGCCGAGCGAGCGCCGGCCGCGCACGCGATGGATGCCGGAGACGCGTCGCCACGGCTCGGCCCGCGGGGGCGGGGGCGGCGCGTCGATGAGCCAGGCGAACTCCTGCTCGGCCCAGCTGCGCTTGCCCGCGTCGTCGAGCTCGGCGGCCAGCGCCGCGCGCAGGTCGACGAGCAGCTCGACGTCGAGCGCCGCGTAGGCCAACCACGTGGGAGGCAACGGCCGGGTCGACCAGTCCGCCGCCGAGTGCTCCTTGGCCAGCGCGTAGCCGAGGACCCGCTCGGTCAGCGTGGCCAGGCCGACGCGCTCGTACCCGAGCAGGCGGGCTGCCAGCTCGGTGTCGAACAGCTTCGTCGGGACGAGGCCCAGCTCGGCGAGGCACGGCAGGTCCTGGCTGGCGGCGTGCAGCACCCACTCGGTCGAGCGCAGCGCCTGCCCGAGCCCCGCGAGAGCCGGCAGCGCGACCGGATCGATGAGGAACGTGCCGGCGCCTTCGCGGCGCAGCTGCACCAGGTAGGCGCGCTGGCCGTAGCGGAAGCCCGAGGCGCGCTCGGCATCGACGGCGATGGGGCCGCTGCCCGCGCGCAGCGCCGCGATGGCCGCGTCGAGAGCGGCCACGGTCTCGGTGACCTCGGGTGTGCCGTCGCGGGGGACGACCAACGGGATCGCCGGCGGCCCCTCGTCCGGGGTGGCGGTGACGGGAGGCACGCTGGGTGTCTCCGCGGTTGCCACAGGGCGAAGGTTACGCAGCGGCCATCGCCGCGGCGCGAGCCGGAGGAGGACTAGCGGATGACGCCGGCGCGCATCGCGAGCGCGACCATCTCCGCGCGGTCGCCCGTGCCGAGCTTGCGCGCGATGCGCGCGAGGTGGCTCTTCACCGTGAGAGCCGACAGGCCGAGCAGGTCGCCGATCTCCTTGTTGCTCTTGCCGTCGGCGACGAGGCGCAGGACCTCGACCTCACGGCCGGAGAGCTCAGCGAGACCACCCTCGCCGGGGGCGGTGCCCCGCAGGCCGGCGGCGAGCAGGGAGGCGACCGACGGGTCGGCGTAGACGCCGCCGCCGAGGACCTGGCGCACGCCGTCGGCGACGACCGCGGTCGACGCGCTCTTCAGCAGGTAGCCCTGGGCGCCGGCGACGAACGCGGCGCGGACCGAGTACGGGTCGTCCGCGGCGGACAGCACGACGACGCGCGCCCAGCCCTCGGAGCGGAGGTGACCGACGAGCTCGATGCCCGAGCCGTCCGGCAGACCGAGGTCGAGCACAGCCAGGTCGCGGGGGCCGCTGCGGGCGCGGGCCCGGGCCTCGGCGGCGCTGGCCGCCTCGACGATGTCGGTGGCGCCCATCGCCCGGAGTCGGGCGACCATCGACTCGCGGACCAGAGGGTGGTCGTCGACGACCATCGCGGTGAAGCCAGGAGCGTCGACGGGGGCACGCATGCCCTCGGCTGTCGGAGCGGCAACGCCCTGGGGCGCTGTCACTGCGTGTGCCGTCACGCCTGCCTCCTCATGCCGGGTCTCCCCGGCTTCGTCCGCGCCTGGTAGCGCTGTCCTTTGGGGTTGTCGGACGAGATGCGGCACATCTGAAGCAGTTCGGTAGCAGCCGCGTTCACCCGAAAGGGTGCAACCCCACTCACCCGATCGGGTCACACACTCTCCACCTCGACCGACTTCCTGCCGATACGGCACCCGGAGCGCCTCCGGGCGCCCCTCTGCCTTGCTCTCAGCAGGGTGAGAGCGCGGTACGTCAGACAGGCCAGCGGTCCACGGCGAGGAGGTGCAGTGCTCGGGCTATCGCACCGACCGAGCCAGCGCGCCGACCCCGGGCCGTCGCCCGCCGTGCCGGTCGCCCGCCGCCCGGTCCTGCCCACCCGGCGGCCCGGCCGTCCGGGGTCGTCGCGTCGCCTGCTGCGGGTCCGGCTCGTCACTGCTTTCTCCGTCCTGCTCTGCGGTGC
>DASZYF010000206.1:0-20805 GCA_035545535.1 Mycobacteriales bacterium
AGGCCCATCCGCGCACTGACCTGCGCATGCGCGGGCCAGGGGTGGGCGCCCAGCGCGCGCTGCGCGTCGAGGGCCGCCCGGGCGGCGGCCGCCCGGTTGGGGAACGCGGCGAGCAGGCCGTCGCCCTGCGTGCTGACCTCGGCGCCGCCGTGGGCGGCGAGGGCGCCGCGCAGCAGCGCCCGGTAGTCGTTCAGCACCACGCGATAGGTCTCGTCGCCGACGCGACGGAAGAGCTCGGTGCTCCCTTCGATGTCGGCGAGCAGGAACGTGACGTCGCCCGTGGGCAGCGGACGGTCCCGCACGTCCACCGGCGCCCCCATGCCCAGATCATCCCGCGGGTCGGGCGATCAGAGGCCGGCCTGGCCGTCCCAGCTCCACGAGAAGTACGGCCGGCCGCCGCACGGCGTGGCGATGATGACGCCCTTGGGGCGCAGGAAGGCGTTCTTCATCCCCTGCGCGCACTTCGCCCGGCGGGGGGCCTCGTGCGGGTCCTCCCCGGAGCGGTTCGGCACGTCGGCGGTCGGCGGCGGGTCGGTGCCCTGGTGCTTCTCCGACGTCGTGTGGTCCGCCGGTCCGCTGTCGAAGATCGCGATGCCCGAGCCGTCGTAGGGGAACCGCTTGACCTTCTGCAGGCCCCAGAACGGGTCCTTGTAGGGGCCGAGGCGCTTCTTCACCACCGGGGTGCTCACCGCACGGGCGCCGATGGTCCGCGCCTCGGTCTCTGCGGTGATGTTGGCGACCTGGTGGTCGCCGTAGCCGAGCTGCAGAAGCACCTTGTGCGTCGGGGTCGCCGGCAGCCCGCTGAGCATGTGGGTCGCGTAGCCGTCGGGGTCGGAGCGGTCCCAGAGGATCTGGATGAGGTCCAGCACGATCATCCGCTGCGCCTGGCGGGGGTACGCGGCGTCGAAGATCGAGGAGTAGCCGACCTCGGACGTCGGGTCGGTCGGGTCGAACTTCGTGACGTCGAACTTGGTGAGCGGGTCCTTCGCCACGTAGTCGCTCGAGCGGGGGAGCAGCACCGAGTAGTCCATGCCCGGGACGCCGAGCGTGCAGCGGCGCACGTCGATCGACACCGCGCACACCGTGCCGCCGAAGATGCCGCCCTGACTGTTGCCGTCGTAGTAGGCGGCGGTCGTGTCGATGAAGCTCGT
The DNA here is from genome assembly GCA_035545535.1 of Mycobacteriales bacterium. Taxonomy (GTDB): domain Bacteria; phylum Actinomycetota; class Actinomycetes; order Mycobacteriales; family CAJCIY01; genus DASZYF01. The sequence goes on from DASZYF010000206.1 coordinate 1,152, forward strand.
GTGGTCGGCGTACTGGAACGCCGCGTTCGACGCGAAGCCCTGCGGGTGCACCATGAGGCGCGCGAGGAAGAGGAAGTTGAGCTCACCTTGCTGCACGCGGTCGGTGAGGAGCGGGAACCGCGAGAGGTCGCTGAGCGCGATGACCGCGTTCGGGACGTCGGCGCTCGCCATGCCGAACCAGTCGGTGGCGCAGTACATCATCCCGAACCGGTAGGCCATCGTCTTCTGCGGGTCGGAGTTCACCTCTCCCGCGCCGCCGAACAGGCCGTGCCCGTACTCGACCGGGCGGAGCAGCTGATGCTTGGCGAAGCCGGGGCGGCCGACGTTGCAGATGAAGTTCGCCTGGTAGGTCTGCCCGGGCACGCGCTGCGGCAGCGCGTCGGGGTTCGTGGGGTCGAGCAGGAACTGCGTCGGCGTCGGGCAGTCATCGACCGGGCTCTGCGGGACCTCGTCGCACTTCACCGGCGGATCGCACGTGGGGGAGATGTAGCAGGGGACGGTGAAGTGGCCCTCGATGTGGCGCGCGATGCGGGAGTCCTGCTGCGGTGTGTAGTCAGCGACCGTGTCGACGGTGAACGTCGGCGCGTTGCCGACGACCTTGCCGGCGGCCAGGTCCGCCGGGTTCGTCTCGCCGAGCGTCGCGAACGCGTCGTTGCGGATGGATAGGAGCCGGCCGGTGAGGTCCTTCGTGCTCGCCGTGGTGAAGTCCCACGCGAGGTACAGGTCCTTGCGGGCCACACCGGCCTGCGCGAGCGTCGCGAAGAGCTTGTTCATGTGCGCGGCGCGCGCGTCCTTCGCGGTGCCGTTGCGGTAGGCGACGAACGCGCTGGGGGCGGGCACCGCCTTGCCGTCGTCGCCGACGAGGTGGCGCAGCGCGACGATGTAGCGGTGCCCGTCGGTGAGGTTCACCGACGGATGGATCATCAGGTCGTGCTGCACCGGGCCGACGCGGGTGACGCCGGCCTCGTCGGTGTACTGGTCGAGCTCCGCCCACACGGGCCAGCGGCGGCCGGTCGCGGTGTCGAGGAGCACGACGCCTGAGTCGGGGTCGTTCGTCTGCGCGAGGTCGGTGACCGGCGGCAGCTTCGACGGTGCGAGGTCGCTGTTCTTCGTCATGCCGGGCACGAGCGTGAGGATCTGCGAGCCCGGGCTGAAGCCGTCGCTGCGGTTCCACTCGGTGGTCTCGATCGGCTTGCCGGCGACGTTGCTCGGCATGCCGAGCTGCGGCAGGTCGACGCGACGGCCGGTGGCACTCGTCGCGTCCGGCTTGGTGAACCAGTCGTTGGGGAACGGCAGAAGGCACTGGGCGGGGTCGATGGGGTCGCAGCCCTGCACGTTCGTCGGGGCGCCGCTGTGCCCGGCCCAGCCGTCCGGAGCGGGCGCGACCCAGTGCGAGGTCGCGGCCGCGGGTGCGGTGGCGTGCCGCACGGCGGCGTAGGCGGGGACGCCGAGTCCGAGGGAGAGGGCGGCGGCGAGCAGGCGGGTCGCGTGCGGGTGGCGCAGGAGCATGGGTCATTGTTTCGGCAAGGTGTCGATCGATCCTGCCCGGGGAACCCCTACGGCGTGGCGACCGTGACCCCTCACCCGACCCCCCAGCGCAGTGCGAGCCGTCTCTCGCAGATGGCCTCGGCCCCGGTCCGCAGCCTCGTCCCGGCCCGGTTGGACCGGCTGGGCTGGTCGCGGTTCCACACGAGGCTCGTCATCGCGCTGGGCGTGGCCTGGATCCTCGACGGTCTCGAGATCACCATCGCGAGCAACGTCACCAACGTCATCAGCAAGCCGGAGGCGCTCGGTCTCGGCTCCGGATCGGTCGCGTTCTCGGTCGGCACCGTCTACCTGCTCGGGGAGGTCGCCGGCGCGCTGTTCTTCGGTCGCCTGTCCGACCGCTGGGGTCGCAAGAACCTGTTCATGATCACCCTCGGCGTGTACCTGCTCGGCGGGGCGCTGACGGCGTGCACCGCCGGCAAGGGGACGGGCTGGGTGTGGTGGCTCGACATCACGCGGTTCATCGCGGGCATGGGCATCGGCGGTGAGTACGCCGCCATCAACTCCGCGATCGACGAGCTCATCCCCGCGAAGTACCGCGGCCGCGTCGACATCGCCGTCAACGGCACCTACTGGGGCGGCGCGTTGCTCGCGTCGATCCTCACCGTCGGTGTGGTGAACCACCTGTCGCCGTCGACGTCGTGGCGCGTCGCGTTCCTCATCGGCCCAGTTCTCGGGTTCGTCATCCTCTTCGTCCGCAAGAACCTCCCGGAGAGCCCGCGCTGGCTGCTCATGCACGGCCGCGTCGACGAGGCCGAGGCCGAGGTGAAGCGCATCGAGGACGAGGCCGAGCGCTCCGGTACGCACGATCCCGTCGACGAGTCGAAGGCCATCGATGTCGTCGGCACCCGCGACATGGGTTTCGTCGTGCTGGCGAAGACGCTTTTCCAGACCTATCCGCGGCGCGCGATCCTCGGGGCCGCGCTGATGATCACGCAGTCGTTCCTCTACAACGCGATCTTCTTCACGTACGCCCTGGTGCTCACGAAGGTCTACGGCGTCGACACCGGGCACACCGAGTACTACTTCATGGTCTTCGCGGTGGGCAACCTGGCCGGTCCGCTCATCATCGGCCACCTCTTCGACACGATCGGCCGACGGAGGATGATCGCGTCGACCTACCTGATCTCGGCCGTGCTGCTCGGCGTCTCCGCGGTGCTGTTCAAGGCGGGTGCCCTCAACGCGGTCACGCAGACCATCTGCTGGGGCGTCATCTTCTTCTTCGCCTCGGCCGGCGCGAGTGCCGCCTACCTGACGGTGTCCGAGGTGTTCCCCGTCGAGGTGCGGGCGAAGGCGATCGCCGTGTTCTTCGCCATCGCGCAGAGCTTCGGCGCGTTCGGTCCGTGGTTCTACGGCCAGCTCATCGGCAACGGGCAGGACCACACGAAGCTGTTCGTGGGGTACCTCATCGGCGCGGTCGTCATGGCGCTCGGCGGGTTCATCGCCGCACTGCTCGGCGTCGACGCCGAGCGGAAGTCGCTCGAGGACGTCGCGCTGCCGCTCTCGGTCGCGCACGCCGGCTCGGCGTCGCTCAAGTCCCAGGGGCCGCAGCGCCCGCGCCGGCCCGACGTGATCGAGCTGCCCGACTGACAGCGGCCGACCGCTAGTCCTCCGCGAGCAGCGGGGCGAGCTTCGTGCAGAGCGTGCGCACGTGCTCGACGACGACGTCCTCGGGCTGACCGCCGACGGATGCCCAGAAGAACACCGTCTCCACCGGTGCGTCGCCGACGCGCGTGCGCACGCGGTCGCCGATCACCTCCGGGGTGTCGCACCAGTAGTAGCCCATCGCCTTCGCCTCACGCTCGCGCAGCTTGTCCGGGTCGACGGGCCGGGGGACCGGCTGGTCGGTGCCCTCCACCAGGTGCCGGCGGTAGGAGTCCTGCTGGTGCGCGATGTGCGGGGCGACGTGCGGCCAGTCCTTCTCCGGGTCCTCGCTGACGAACGCGTTGATGACGCCCGCCATGCGTCCGATCGCCGGGTCGTGCCCGCCCTCGATGAGCCCGTCGCGGTAGGGCTGCCAGCTCGCGCCGTTCGCCGTCAGCAGTGACTCGCCGAGCAGGCCCGTGCGGCGCGCGCCCTGCGGCCCCTGGTAGCCCATCCAGATCGGCGGGCGCTCCTGCACGGGCCGCGGCGTGATGCCGCCCGGCCCCCAGAGGCGCCGGAGCTCCCGCGCGCGGTGGTCGGTCTGGGCGTAGCGCTGCTCACCGGGCGCTCCGAACAGCGCGTACTCGGGTACGCGGTAGCCGGCTCCGATGCCCAGCTCGAGCCGGCCTCCCGAGATGAGGTCGACCATCGCCGCCTGCTCGGCGAGCTCCACCGGGTGGTGCAGCGGGGCGATGACGATGGCGGTGCCGATGCGCATCCGGCTCGTGCGCGCCGCCGCGGCGGCGGCGAACGTCAGGGGCGCGGCGAGGTAGCCGTCGTCGAACTGGTGGTGCTCGCTGAACCAGACCGAGTGCGCGCCGAGGCGCTCGGCCTCCTCGCAGACCTCGAGCGTGAACGCGTGCAGCCGGGCCGGGTCCTGCGGCCACTGGGGCGGGTTGCGCAGGTCGAAGTAGAGCCCGACGTTGATGGGCATCGCAGGACGTTATCGGACCGGTCCGGTTGCGCCGGCAACGGAGGGGGGCTGGCATCCGGCCGTTGGGGGTTTTCCCCCTCGCGACGTGTCACACCGGGCTGCGATGATTCGGGCAATCCACGAACGTCTCCATGGCATCCGCACGTCCGCGCAACAGGGGGTCCCGCAGTGCGTCGCCTCGCCGAGCTCGTCCTCGCCCACCGCCGTGCCGTCGGGGCCGGGTGGTTCGTCATCTTCGTGATCGGGTTCCTGCTCTACAACCCGACCGTCAAGCGCATGAACGTCGACTTCTCGCTGCCCGGTCAGCCCGGCACCACCACCGCCAACCAGATCGACAGCGAGCTCCACACGGGCGGCAAGGTGCCCCCGGATGTCCTCACCGTCACGCTGCCGGCCGGTCAGAAGGTCGCCGACGACCAGGCCGCCATCGCGTCGACCTTCGCCGCGGTGCAGACGTCGCTGAAGGACATCCGGGTCATCGACCAGGCCAACACCGGCGACCCGGCGTTCGTCACCAAGGACGGGCGCACCGCCTACGCGCTCGCCTTCGAACGGTTCAACCACGACCCGACCGCCAAGCCCGTCTTCAACCAGATGCGGGCCGCGATGGAGAAGGCGAAGCCCGCGGGCTCCACCGTCGGCCTCACCGGTGAGTTCGCCCTGCAGGAAGGCAGCGACTCCGGAGGCAACGGCGTCATCGTCGAGCTGCTGCTCGGTGCCCTCGGTGCGCTCGTCGTGCTCGGGTTCGTCTTCGCTTCGTTCCTCGCGCTGCTGCCGTTGGTCATCGCGGCGGCGTCGATCATGACGACCTACATCCTGCTGTTCCCGCTCACGCACCTCACCGACGTGTCGTTCATCGTGCAGTTCCTCGTGATGCTGATCGGGCTCGGCGTCGCCATCGACTACTCGCTGATCTTCGTCACCCGATGGCGCGAGGAGCGCGACCACGGACGCGACAACCACGACGCCGTGGTCACGGCGATGGACACGGCGGGGCGGGCGGTCCTGTTCAGCGGGTTCACCGTCGCCATCGGCCTGCTCGCACTGGTCGTGCTGCCGGTGCCGTTCATGCGCAGCATCGGCATCGGCGGAGCGCTCATCCCGCTGACCAGCGTGATCACCACGCTGACGCTCACGCCGGCGATCCTCGGCGGCATCGGACCGAAGGTCGACTGGCCGAAGATCCGGCACGAGAACACCGCGTCGAGGTCGTGGAGCCGCTGGGCCAGGGGCGTCGTCAAGAACCGCGTCGTCGCCGCCCTCACCGCGTTCATCGCGCTCGGACTGCTGTTCGCGTCGTTCCTCGGCATCAAGATCGGTCTGGCCAGCTCGGACTCGCTCGCCCACAACGGCAAGGCCTACGACACGCTGCAGGTCCTCAAGCAGGGCGGCGTGAGCACCGGGATCCTCACGCCGATGGAGGTCCTGGTCGACACGCCGGACGCGCCGGCCGCCGCCGACGCCGTGCGCAAGGTCAACGGTGTCGATCGGGCCGTCATCGCCACGGGCGACGGCCAGACGGCGAACGGGCACAGCATCGTGCTCGTCTTCCCCGACAAGGAGACCGCGAACAGCTCCACCGTCGGTCCGGTGAAGCGCGTGAAGAACGCCGTCGACGGATTGCCCGGAGTGGTGGGGGTCGCCGGCCAGGGGCCCGACCAGATCGACTTCTTGAAGGCGGTCTACGGCAACTTCCCGCTGATGCTCGCGCTGATCGCCCTGCTCACGTTCGTGCTGCTGGCCCGGGCGTTCCGCTCGGTCGTGCTGCCGATCAAGGCGATCCTGCTCAACCTCGTCACGTTGGCGGCGACGCTCGGGTTCATGGTCGCCTTCTGGCAGTACGGGCACGGCTCGCAGGCGATCTTCGGCGTGCACGAGACCGGTGCGGTCACGTTCTGGGTGCCGCTGATGGTGTTCGCGTTCCTCTTCGGGCTGTCCATGGACTACGAGGTGTTCATCCTCGCCCGCATCCGTGAGGAGTACGAGAACAAGGGATCCACCGACGCAGCGGTCGTCGAAGGCATCGGGCGCACGGGCCGACTCGTCACCAGCGCGGCGCTGATCCTCTTCCTCGCGTTCCTCGCGTTGTCCTCCGGCCCGGGCACCGACCTGAAGACGTTCGCCTCGGCGCTCGGCTTCGGCATCCTGCTCGACGCGACGATCGTCCGTTCGCTGCTGGTGCCGGCGCTCGTCTCGATGTTCGGCAGCTGGAACTGGTGGATGCCGGACTGGTTCGCGAAGGTGCTCCGCATCGAGCCGATCCGTGCCGTCGCACCCGCCATCGCCGATTGAGGCTCACCCCGGGGCGCCGGCCAGCAGCCGGTCGGCGCTCACCGGGTGCCCGTAGAGCCAACCCTGGGCGTGCGGGCAGCGCAGGTCGATCAACCGGTCGGCCACCGGCTGCTCCTCGATGCCTTCGGCCACGATGTCGAGGCCGAGCGTCGTGCCCAGCCGGATCACCGACTCGACGATCGCGGTGTCGGTCGGTGAGGTGAGGATGCCGCTCACGAACGTGCGGTCGATCTTCACCGTGCTCACCGGCAACGTGCGCAGGTAGGTCAGCGAGCCGTAGCCGGTGCCGAAGTCGTCGAGCGCGATCTGCACGCCGAGGTCCGCCAGGTTCCGCAGCTCGGACAGCCCGGAGCCGACGAGGTCGACGAGCTGGCGCTCGGTGACCTCGAGCGTGAGGCATTGGGGCTTCAGCGCGTGCTGCGCGCACAGCTCGGCGACGGTGGCGGCGAGGTCGGAGCGCAGGAGCTGCTTCGCGGAGATGTTGACGGCCATCGTCCGGTCGCGGCCGGTCTCGCTCCAGCGGGCGAGCGTCTCGAACGCCTGCTCCAGCACCCATCGGCCGATGGGCACGATGAGGCCCGTCTCCTCCGCGACCCGGATGAAGTCGTCGGGTGTGGCGAGTGCACCGGACGGGTGACGCCAGCGCAGCAGCGCCTCCGCGCCGACGACCTCAGTGCTGGGGATCGCGACGAGCGGCTGGTACAGCACGCTCAGCTCGACGCGTTCGAGGGCGCGCCGGAGCGCTCGTTCGGTCTCGAGCCGGTCCACCGCCTCGGCGCGGAGCGCGTCGTCGAACAGCTCCCAGCGCGACCGCCCGTTGTCCTTCGCGCGGTACAGCGCCGTGTCGGCGTCGCGCAACAGCTCGTCAGCGGTGCGGGGCTGCTCGCTCGAGATCGCGATGCCGACGCTGACGGTGATCGACAGCTCGTGCCCCGACACGTTGACGCTGCGCTCGAGCTGCTGGCGCACCCGGTCGGCGATGGCGACCGCCTCCACCTCGGCGGCGGCGTGCTCGCGCGGAAGGTCGTCGCAGCAGATGACGAACTCATCCCCGCCGATGCGCGCCACCGTGTCCTCCGGCCGCACCGCGTCGGGCAGTCGCGCGCCGATCACGCGCAGCAGGTCATCACCGGCCGCGTGACCGAGTGAGTCGTTGACGACCTTGAAGTTGTCGACGTCGACGTACATGACGGCCACGCTGCGGCCGGTGCGCGCCGCGCGCGCCAGCGCGAGCCGCACGCGGTCGAGGGCCAGCAGCCGGTTGGGAAGTCCGGTCAGCACGTCGACGAACGAGTACTCGGCCAGCTGCTGCTGCGCCATCCGCCGCTCGGTGATGTCCTCCACCTGGATGAGCGTCTGGCGCGCGAACCCGCTCTTGTCCCGGATGACGGAGACCGTCATCTTCACCCACACGTGCTCGTCGTCGCAGCGCCGCAGGCGCACCTCGACGGAGGCGGGCGGGCTGGGTGCGTGCCGGTCGTGGGTGAAGGCGTTCACCGCTCGCTCGAGGTCCTCGGCGTGGATGCGGTCGGCCAGTGCGGTGCCGACGAGCTCCGGCGTGGGGCAGAGCAGGATCTCCCCCAGCGCGTGGTTGACGGCGACGATCCGGCGGCTGCCGTCTGCCTCGAACTCCGAGAGCGCCATGCCGATCGGCGCGTCCTCGAACGCCCGCCGGAAGCGGTTCTCCGAGATCGCGAGCGTCGACTGGATCTGCTGGCGCTCGATCGCGTGGCGCACCGTCCGCGCCAGGGTCTCGATGTCGATGCGGCCCTTGAGGAGGTAGTCCTGCGCGCCGGCGCCCACCGCGGCGAGAGCGAGGTCGGCGTCGTCCGTCCCGGTGAGCACGATGACCGCGGTCTCGGGGGCGGCCGCGACCAGGCGGCCGAGCCCGAGGAGGCCATCGCTGTCGGGCAGGTGGAGGTCGAGCACGACGCAGTCGATGCCGGGGTCGGCGAGGCGGGCGAGCGCGGCGCGCAGGTCGTGGGCCTCGCTGGTCGTGGCCGGCGGGTTCGCGCGCTCGAGCATGGCGCGGATCAGCGCACGATCCGATGGCGCGTCCTCGACCACGAGCACGTGTGGAGGTCGTTCGGTCATCGCGTCTGCCTCCCCAGATGCGACATCGGAGGCTGCGAGCCGAGCGTGCGCTCCTCCGGCGCGTTGCGCAGCCGATCCGGCTGTGGTGGCACGAGCTGAGGGGGATGGGGGGTCACTTCGGGTTACGTAGGACCAAACGATGCCCTCGGCCCCGAGGTGGCGGCCCGCCACCACGCATTCGGCGCAGCCCCTCGCGACGGAGGGTGACGCAGCGCGACGGGCGGCTACTGCATGTCGATGACGCGGGGGTCCCGAGGTTTGGCGGCCGCTCCCACCCGACGGCGGCGGTCCCACGACGAGGGGTAGATCCGCCGGGCGAGCCAGCCGAAGACGGTGATCAGCGTGCTGCCCAGGAGCGCGCTGCCGAAGCCGTCGACGTCGAGGTGCGACGACAGGCCGGCGGTCGTGGCGAGCAATGCGGTGTTGATCACGAACAGGAACAGGCCGGTGGTCAGGATGATCAGCGGCAGCGAGAACAGCAGCAGGATCGGGCCGAGGATCACCTGGACGGCGGAGAACAGGAACGCGATCCAGAGCAGGGCGCCGAAGCCGCCGTGCACGTGGATGCCGGGGACGATGTCGGCGACGAGGCCGATGATCGCGGCGAGCACGACCATGCGGACGAGGAAGCGGATCACGCCCCCACCCAACCACCGCCGCCCCGCGCGCCGCAGCGCCCGCTGGTCGAGCCCGTAGATGTGCACCCCGAGCGGGGGTGCGGCCGTCCTCATGTCCGGATCAACGCAGCGGCGGGCCCATCTGTGCCCGGCCTCAGCCGGGACGGCGGGCGGCCGCCCGCGACGTCACCGCCGCTGGCCGTCCATGCCCGCGTTGGGGGCCGCCCGCTCGACCAGCTGCGGGACGACCTCGCTCAGCTCGCCCGGGTCCCAGATGCCCTCGCGCTCGGCGAACGGGCCGTTGGACCAGCCCTCGAAGACCGTGATGCGGCCGCCCTTCACCCCGAACACGCGTCCGGTGATGCCCGCCGAGAGGTCGCTGCCCAGCCACACGACCAGCGGCGAGATGCCCGCGGCCGGCAGCTCGTCCTTGACCTCTTCGCCCTTGAAGCGCTCGAGGTCCTCGGTCATGCGGGTGAGTGCCGTGGGGGAGATCGCGTTGACGGTGATGCCGTAGCGCGCGAGCTCCATGCTCGTGATGATCGTCATCGCGGCGATGCCGGCCTTCGCGGCGCCGTAGTTCGCCTGACCGATGTTGCCGAACACGCCCGACGCCGACGACGTGTTGATGATGCGCGCGTCGGGCTGCTTGCCCGCCTTGCTCTGGTCGCGCCAGTAGGCGGACGCGTGCCGCATCGGGCCGTACGTGCCCTTGAGGTGGACGGCGATGACCGCGTCCCACTCGGCCTCTTCCATGTTCACGAGCATCCGGTCGCGCAGGATGCCGGCGTTGTTCACCAGCGTGTTGATGTCGCCGTAGGTGTCGACCGCCTGGTCGATGAGCTCCTTCGCGCCGGCGTGCGTCGCGATGTTGCTGGTGTTCGCGACCGCGGTCCCGCCGGCGGCGACGATCTCGTCGACCACGGCCTGCGCCGCGCCCGCGTCGCTGCCGCTGCCGTCGCGGGGGCCGCCGAGGTCGTTGACCACGACCTTCGCGCCTTCCCGGGCGAACAGCAGCGCGTGCTCCCGGCCGATGCCGTTGCCCGCGCCGGTGATCGCGACGACGCGACCCTCGCAGATGCCCGCCATGCCCCTGTGCTCCGTCCGTAGTCGATCCGCGGTCTGGTTGCGCCGACGATTCCACATCCCCGGCCGACATCGGCTTTGTGGCCGGTTCCGAGGCCGGGAACCTGCCACAACCCCGCCCTCGACAGTCCGGCCGACATCGGCTTTGTGCCCGGTTCCGAGGCCCGGAACCTGCCACAACCCCGCCCTCGACCGGGGGCGGGGCTAGGTCAGGCGGGCGGCGAGGGCGGGGACGTCCTCGAGGGAGCGCAGCTGGTCGTTGAGGTGGGTGCAGGTCGAGGTGCCGGTGAACGTGTGCCGCACGCGGTCGCGCAGGTCGCGGGCGCTCGTGCCGATCACCCGGCGGGCGCTGCCGATGGCCTGCGGGCACTCCTGCCACGGGAGCACACGCACCTGCGCGTCGCAGCCGGTGATCGTGCCGTCGAGGTCGAGCGTCGCGTCGAGCGTGTACTCGTGGATCACGGTCTCGCGGCCGTCGCCGTCGACGTGCGAGTCGCGGAACAGGCTGTGCGCGTGCACGACGTCGCCCTCGGTCCAGACGTCGAGCATCCGGGCCCGGCGCACGGCGTGCGTCGTGAGGGTCGGGCGGGCGTGCCACGCGTCCGGGTCGTCGTCCGCGCCGGCGAGGACCGGTGCGGGCGGGCCCGTGAGCACCGGGGGGAGCCCCTCCCGGCGCAGGAACGTCATGATGCCGCCGCCCTCGGCCCAGCCGGCGCAGAGGTCGGGCGTTCCCGACTGCGGGCCGTGCTGGACCATCAGGTCGTGCATCGGCCCCGGCACCTGGGCGGCGTGGCCGATGGAGAAGCCGCCGACGTGGCCGGCGGCCGGCAGGTCGTCGAGCAGCAGGTTCAGCAACGTCGACGCGGCGGCGTGCTCGGGTGCGGCGCGCAGGGCCGCCCGGCGGAACCCGCCCGCTGACGAGATGCCCACGAGCGCGTCGAGCGCGGGCTCGGCCGGTGCGGCGCGCAGGGCCGCGATGGTCCGCTCGAGAGTGACGTCGGCCTCGAGCCGCTGCTCGGCGACGTCGGCGATCTCCCCGTCCGGCCCGGTGAGCAGGTCGCGCGCCCGCGCGTCGACGCGCACTGTGCCCATGAGCGCGTCCGGCCGCTGCATGTCGATCGTGCTCGTCCGGCGCACGGATCCGGGACGCCGGGCGGGCACGGAGGTGGTCGGCGCGTGCGGGCCGGGCAGGGGCAGGTCGACGGCGGTCATCTCGCTCATCACCATCTCATCCGGGTCGCCGGCCGGTCCCGACGGCCGCCCAACCGGTCGACATCGGACTTGTGGCAGCCGCGAGGCCGTCGTCGCTGCCACAACGCCGATGTCGGGGGCCCGTCGGTCGACATCGGGGTTGTGCCGTGTCTTGTGCCGATGTCGGTGCCACAACGCCGATGTCGGCGGGCCCGTCCGTCGACATCCGTGCCACAACGCCGATGTCGACGGGCACTACGGTCGATCGGTGTGACCGGGGCGCACCGCTTCCTGCACGTGAACCTGAACACCCCGGATGCCGCGCGGGCGGCCGAGCTGTACACGCAGGTGCTCGGGCTCTCCGTCGCGATGCAGACGACGGCCGAGCCGATCGACGGCGCGCTCTACGGCCGGCCCGGCGTGCTCACCCACAGCGACGCGACGTTCCTCTACGACGACCGCGGCCCGCGCCGGGTGACGAGCCTCGAGCTGCAGCAGTGGCACCGGCCGAAGGTCGTCGGCGAGCCCTACGAGGACCTGCGGGTGTGGGGCCTGCAGGCGCTGGGCCTCGCGGTCCCCTCGCTCGACGGCGTGGCCGGTGCGGTGCGGGCAGCCGGCGGCACGGTCGTCGGTGAGCGCCCGGGCGCGTTGCTGCGCTCCGGCCCGCGCACGTTGTGGGTCCGCGACCATGACGGTGTGCTGCTCGAGCTCGTCGAGGAGCGCGGCGTCCCCGGCGGCCGGCTGCACCGACTGGTCGTGAGCGTCGACGACATCGACGCGGCGCTCGGCTTCTACGGCGCGCTGGGCTTCGAGCAGGTCGCGCACGAGCACATCGCCGACGCATCCGACGTGTTCCCCACCGCGGCGTCCGGTGACGTCGTCGACGCCTACGAGCTCCGCCTGCCCGACGACCACGCGTTCTTCCTGCTGCTGCTCGTCTGGCACCGGCCGGTGGTCGGCGAGTGCGCGTACCTGCAGCCGTGGCACCGCGGGCTGTACCGGTTCGCGCTGGCCGTCGACGACGTCGCCACCGAGCACGCGCGCCTGGTCGACGCGGGCCTCGACGCCGCCGGCGAACCCGTCGTCGTGCCGATGCCGGGCACCACCGTGCCGCCGCTGTCGATCAGCTTCTTCCACGACCCCGGCGGTGTGGCCGTCGAGCTCGTCGAACGCCCCCGCTCCGCCTTCTCCCCGTGATCTGTGAGTGCCGCTAGCGACACTCACAGATCACGAGAAGCCGGGGTGGTTGGGTGGGTGGCGGGCTAGAGGCCGGTGATGTAGCCGGTCGGGAGCAGCGTCAGCACGTTGATCGGCAGCGACGACAGCAGGCTCGGCGAGATGCCCATCGCGGTCGCGAACAGCGCCTCCTGCGAGACGCCGAGCAGCCCGGTCGAGATCGACGAGACCGGGGCGGTCAGGTCGGTGACGGTCGACAGGTTCACCGGCAGGCCGGCCAGCAGCATGGCGAGCGTCCCGACGACCGGCAGGCTCGCGAGCCCCGGCAGGCCCGGCAGCGACGCGCCGGTGATGTCGCCGCTGGGGAGCAGCGTGAGGAACGCCGCGGGCAGCTGGGTGAGCGTCGCCGTCGGGATGTTGAGCAGCGACGAGATCGTCGACAGCGCGTTCGCGCTGAGGCCGAGGCTGCCGATGAGCGTCGTCGACGAGATCGGACCGCTGAGCGTCGCGGGCAGGCCCGTGAGGTAGGTCGACAGCAGACCGCCCGCCTTGACGAGCGCGGCCGGCCACACCGCAGCGTTCTGGAACACGCTGACCGGGAGCTGGTCGACGACCGCGGTCGGGACGTTGAACACCTTCGCGATCGCGGTGATCGTGGCGGCCGGATCGGCCGCCGACGGGAGCACGCCGAGCGTGTTGGCCACGTCGAAGTCGCTCGGGACCGTCAGCGTCGGGTCGCCGATGCCCAGCAGGCCGAGCGCCGTCTTGAGCACGCTGCTGACCGCACCCAGCGACAGGCCGTCGAGAGCCGGCAGCTGCGGCAGGTCACCGGGCAGCGTGACGAGCGACGCGGGCAGTGCCTTGAGCACGCCCACCGGCAGCTGCACGAACGCGTCCGAGGGGACGCCGAGGCCGGCCGCCAGCTGGTCGACGATGGTGCCCGGCAGCGTCAGCGACGCCACGACCTCCGCGACCGTCGTGGTCGGGTCGAGGCCCGTCGGGATGGTGATGGGCAGCGTCGGCACCGTGATGCCGCCACCGCCGCCACCGCCACCGCCACCGCCGCCACCGCTCGCGACGCCGTAGAGGCTGCTCGGCAGCAGGTGCAGCGCGAGGAGCGGCAGCTGCGTGACGGTCGCGCCCGGCACGTTGAAGATCGTCGCCAGCGAGCTCGCCTCACCCGCGGTGAGGTTGGCCGCCGGCAGCGACCCGAGCGCCTGCGTGACGTTGGTGTCCGCGGGCAGCACCAGGGGGAAGCCGGTGAGCCCGTGGGCGAGCAGCGAGGTGAGGAGCGTGACGAGGTCGGCGCCGAGGTCGATGCCCGTGAGGCCGGGCAGCCCGGGCAGGTTCCCGGCCCCGACGATCGAGGTCGGTGACGTCTCCGTGAGCAGCGCGAGGTAGCCGACCGGAAGGGAGGGCAGCACCGACGGCGGCGTGCTCAGCAGCGAGGCGATCTCGTTCACGATCGTGCTCGCGTCGGCGCCGGTGATGCCGAGCTGGTCGAGCAGGTCCTGGACGGTCTTGGTCGGGTCGAGGCCGACGGGGATCGTGATCGGCAGGCCGACCGTCGCCGGAGCGCCGGCGTGCAGCAACGAGCCGGGCAGCAGGAGCAGGGCGACCAGCGGCAGCTGCCCCACCGTGCTCGACGAGACGCCGAACAGCGCGCCCAGCGTGCCGCGCTGCGCGAACGAGATGAGCGACACCTGGTCGATCGGCGTCGTGAGCTTCACACCGCTGGTCGGCACGTTGATCGGCAGGCCGGTCAGGTAGGAGAGCTGGCCGAGCAGGTTGTAGCCGAGGTTCAGGTCCACGAGGCCGGGCAGGCGCGGCAGGCCGTTCGGCGGCAGCGACAGCTCGGAGGTGGGGAGCAGGCCGAGGTAGCCGACCGGCAGCGTGCCGAGCACGTTCGCGGGCGTCACCAGCTGCGCCGCGACCGCGGCCAGCTGGTCGGCCGAAAGGATCGAGCTGAGCGGTGTCGTCGGCGTGGCGGTGGCCGGCACGACGACGGGGAACGTGTGCGCCGCCGGCGGGGTCGGGTTGGTCGGCGTCGGCTTCGCGTGGACGACGACCTTCTTCGTCTTGACGGACCGCTTCTTGTGCTTGTCGACGATCGTCACGGTCACCGTGTACGTGCCGGCCTTCGCGTAGCTGTGCTTGGTCGAGCCCTTGAGCGTCTTGAGGTGGACCGCCTTCGTGTGGTCGCCGAAGGAGATCGTGATGCTCTTGACACTGTCGTGCTTGGGCACCTTCGTCCCGTGCACGTCGACGAGGACGGGAGAGCCGACCGCGGGTGCTGCCGTGCTCACGCGAAGGGCAGCGGCGAGCTTCTTGACCACCCCCGCGGGAGCTGCGCTCGCGGCCGTGCCGGCCGCGACGGTGATGACAGCGGCGCCCAGGCCGAGGGCGACGGTCCGGGCGAAGGGAGTGGTTGACCGCATACGGGTGCTCTCCTCATGAGTTGTCACTACATCGTCGGGACCTGGTCGCTCAGATGAGATGGCCCGTTGTTGTCATCTGGTGGCGGTTCGTCGGGATCTGTCCGAACGGACGGCTCACCGCCGCCAAGTAGCGTCAGGCGGCGTGAGGCCGACCGTCGCCGACGCGTTGGCGCTGGCGCACCGGGCCGACGGCCGCTGGACGGCACCCGCGGTCGGACCGGTCGGCAAGCGGGCCTACGGGGGGCAGACGTGCGCGCAGGCGGTCGTCGCCGCGGCCCGCACGGTGCCGACGGCGCACGAGCTGCGCACCGTGCACGCGCAGTACCTCCGCGCGGGTGATGCCGGCACACCGCTGTCCTACGAGGTCGAGGAGGTCCGCACCGGGCGCACCGCGTCGACCCGCCGCGTGACGGGTGGGCAAGACGGCCGCGACATGGTCTCGGTCACCGCGACCTTCGCCGAGCCCTCGCCGGGACTCGAGCACGGGCGCATCGCGGTGCCCCACCGGCCGGAGGACCTGCCGATGACCGGGCCGCCCGGTCCGGCGCTCGCGCTGCCACCGGACGCGTTCGACATCCGCATCGCCGACGACGGTGCGGCCGACGCGTTCGTGCGGCGCCTCTGGTGGCGCTACCTGCTCGAGCCGCCGTCGGAGCCCTTGCTGCACTCCGCGATGGCGGTGTTCGTCGGCGATCTCTACGTGATGGAGGTCGCCGCGCGCGCACACGGCCTCGGCATCGAGGACCGCTCCATCCGGCGCGCGACGACCGACTGGGCGCTCTGGTTCCACCGGCCCGTGCGGGTCGAGGAGTGGAACGTGCTCGAGCTGCGCTCACCCGCGGCGAGCAGTGGCCGCGGCATCGTCCTCGGGACGCTCGCGAACGCCGACGGCACCGTCCTGATGACGATGGTCCAGGAGGGCCTGCTCGCCGAACGGGAACCCGCGCGGTGAGCTGCGCCATGATCTGTCCGTGACCGAGCCGCGCATCTTCGCCAACCCGTCCGAGCTGGCCGCCCTCGTCGGCGGCGACCCCATCGGGTCGTCGGACTGGATCCAGATCACCCAGGACCGCATCAACTCCTTCGCCGAGGCGACCGGCGACTTCCAGTGGATCCACTGCGACGAGGAGAAGGCTGCGGCGGGTCCGTTCGGCACGACCATCGCGCACGGCTTCCTGACGTTGTCGCTGCTCCCGATGCTCTGGAAGCAGGTGTACCTGGTCGAGGGCGTGAAGATGGGCGTGAACTACGGCCTCAACAAGGTGCGCTTCCCGTCGCCGGTGCCGGTCGGTTCGCGTGTGCGCGTCACCGTGTCGGTCGCGTCGGTCGAGGAGCCCGCGCCGAGCACCGTGCAGATCACGCTGTCGAACAGCATCGAGATCGAGGGCGGGACGAAGCCGGCGTGCATCGCGGAGTCCGTCGTCCGCTACATGCTCTGAACCACTGGGTGATCAGGTAGCGGTCCACTTCGGGGGGCGCTTCTCGGCGAACGCGGTCGCGCCTTCGCGCGCGTCGTTGCTCGCGAAGATCGTCGGCAGCACCTCCAGCTGCAGGGCCCAGCCCTCATCGACGGTGTGCTCGGCCGCGAAGTCGAGCACCTTCTTCGTCGCGGCGAGCGCGAGGGGGCCGTTCGGCGTGATGCGGGCGGCCAGCGCGAGCGCGCCGTCGAGCGCGCCGCCCTTCGGCGTCAGCGCGTTCACCAGGCCGATGGCGTGCGCCGCCTTCGCGGACAACGGGTCGCCGGTGAGCGCGAGCTCGTAGGCGAGGTTGAGCGGGATCTTGCCGGGCATGCGCAGCAGCCCGCCGGCCCCCGCGACGAGGCCGCGCTTCACCTCGGGGATGCCGAGCTGGGCATCCTCGGCGGCGACGATCATGTCGGCCGCGAGCGCGATCTCCGTGCCGCCGGCGAGCGCCCAACCCTCGATCGCCGCGATGAGCGGCTTGCGCGGCGGGCGCGAGGTGATGCCGCCGAAGCCGCGGTCCGGGCTCATCACGTCCTCGCCACTGACGAACGCCTTGAGATCCATGCCGGCGCAGAACGTGCCACCTGCCCCGGTGATGATGGCGAGCTTCAGCTCCGGCGTGGACTCGAGCTCGTCGATCGCCGCGCACACCGCATCGGACACCGCACGGTTCACCGCGTTGCGCTGGTCCGGACGGTTGATGGTGATGATCTGCAGACCGTCGCGGCGTTCGACGAGCACGACATCGGACAAGGTCTTCTCCTGGATCGGGCGGGCGGCTCGGCCAGGAGCCTACGGAGCGCGCCTCCTACGGTGCGACGGTGCCGACCGACCCGGGCGGCCGCAACCTCTTCGCCTCGCCGGACGGGAAGCAACGGGACGCGCTCTTTCGTTGCACGGGAGTGGAGGTCGACGAGGACACGTTCGGCGGGCTCGTGGAGCAGGCGCTCGACGGCATCCCGCCCAAGCTCGGCCGGATGATGCGCAACGTCGCGGTGTTCGTCGAGGACGAGGGACGCTCGCCCAACCTGCTCGGTCTCTACGAGGGCATCCCGCTCACGAAGCGCACGTCGTCGACCTACGCAGGTGTCCTGCCCGATCGCATCACCATCTACCGGCTGCCGATCGCGCGCCGCTGTCGCACCTATGAAGAGCTGGTGCGGCAGATCCAGGTGACGGTGGTGCACGAGGTCGGCCACCACTTCGGCCTGTCCGATGCCCGCCTGCACGAGCTCGGCTGGGGCTGAGCTCACACGCCGCGCGCGAGCTCCCGCAATGCCGCCTCGGCCGCATCGAAGATGCGCTCGGCGTCGTCCCCGCGGCCGAAGCTCTCGATGACTGCCAGCTCCCCGCCGGCGAGGATGCCGGCGTAGACGCGAGCTCGCACGTCGGGCCGGGCGCCCGGTCCGAGCGAGCGCAGGAGGTAGGTCGACACCGCGTCGATGACCGCTTCGATGCGTTCGCCGCGCGCCCGCGCGACGACCTCGGGCGCGCCGGACGCGGCTCGTCGCCACAGCTGCGCGAGCTCGGCATCGGGGCGGCTCGTGCGGTAGCAGGTGCGCAGGTGCCGCCACGCGGCCGTGACCGCGTCGGGTCGCGGTGCGAGGTCGCCGAACGAGGACGTCACCGCGACGACCCCGCGGCGGGGCAGCCGCAGCAGCATGTCTTCCTTCGTCGCGAAGTAGCGGAAGAGCGTGCGCTGCGAGATGTGCGCCTCCACCGCGATGTCCTCGATGGTCACCGAGTGGTAGCCACGGTCCGCGAACAGCGTCAGGGCGACGCGCTCGTACTCGTCGAGCAGCTGCTGGCGGCGGCGGTCCCACCCCGACAGCTCCGGCTCCATGGCCACATGATCGCCCTCCGCTGCATCGAGCGGACGGGCTTCCGGCACATGTCGGACATGGCTCTTCGGGCCTGCGCTCCGTCGTGAGGACGAGCGTGCTAGGCGACGCCTTCGACCACGACCATGTTGTAGGTGCCGGCTCCGGCGCGGACCTCGCGCGCTTCGCGGTAGTCGTCGGACTCGTACCACGCGCGGGCCGCCGCGACGCTGTCGAACCAGATCACGACGAGCCGCTCCGGGTCCCACGAACCTTCGAGGACGACAGTCTCGCCGCCGCGCGCGACGAAGTGTCCTCCGTGGCGCTCGACGCTCGGCTTCGACAGGGCGCGATAGGCGTTGGCCTTGTCCTGGTCGGTCGTCGTCACGTCCACGACCACGTAGGCAGTCACGTCGCGGACGCTACCGGGCCCGCGGGCGGGGCTCAGTGGACGAGGTGCGCCAGGTTCGCGGTGCTGGTCAGCGCGGTGGTGATGGCGTGCGTGCGGTTCGCGCCGTAGCGGGTGCTGTACGCGTCGGTGAAGTCCATCGTGTTGTAGGTGGTGACGTGGCCCGACGCGTCGCGCACGGGGATCGCACCGACACCGATGAAGCGCACGGCCGGGTCGAGGATGTTCGCGCGGTGGTGCGGGCTCCCCATGTAGGCCGCGAAGAGGGTGTCGGCGTTGCCGTCCTCCTCCATGCCGACGTTCTCCAAGACGGTGAGCCACTGGCTGCTGCCCGCGCGCGACAGCTGCGTGGTGATCGCCGGGTTGTGCGACAGGCCGTGCTGCTCGACCAGCGTGATCGTCCAGCGGCGGGCGACGTCGGTGGTGCCGGGCATCGCGCGGAGCGGCTTGAGGCCGTGGGCGGCGCGGGCCTGGTTGGTGAGGAAGACGATGCGGGACTCGAAGCTCGTGAGTGCCGCGTGGCTCGCGCGGTAGGCCGCGGTGTGCCGGGTGACGGACGCCGCGGCGGTCTGCGCGGTGGCGGCGGTGGCGGCCGGCGCGAGGGCCAGCAGGCCGGCGACCGAGGCGCCGAGGGCGGCGGTGGCGAGGCGAGCGGTGCGCTTCGTTTCCATGGCCCGGGCTTCGGGGATTAGGCCGAATGGGCGTTCACCCATCCGGGTGAACGGCGGCACTCTGTGTCTACCGCGAAGGCGCTTCGTGACTGTGCGTAGTCACGATGGGACGAAAGTGACGGCCGGGGGCGGCAAGGCGCTCAAGTCCGCCCTCAGGTCCACCCGGGCGGTGCGCAGTCGGGCTAGCGGGTGGTGCGGCGGGCGCCCGCGCGGGGCCCACCCGCCTGGCTCGGACCGTCGCCCCGCCGACCGGCCGCCGGAAGCCCCGCCCGCG
>DASZYF010000207.1:0-4743 GCA_035545535.1 Mycobacteriales bacterium
GGGGGTCCCCGCGTCCGCCCCGGGCAGACCGGCCAATTTCACAACGCCATTGTGCCCTAATTGGCGGGGTGCTGTCGTCGCAGGACGACCCGATGTGGCGCCGGCCACCCCGCCGGGCGGGTCGGGGCCCGCCTCAGCTCAGGGGCGGTTCGCGCTCAGTGGTGGTACGCGACGGTGTCCGCCGACCGCAACCGGGCGGCGAGGGTCGCCAGCATGCGCAGGGCGAGCGGCTGGACCTGGGACAGCACCGACGCCAGCTCGGACGGGGTCAGGACGAGCAGGCAGACGTCGCTGTCGGCGGTGACCGTCGCGCTGCGCGGGCCGTGGTCGAGCAGGGAGAGCTCGCCGAGGAACTCCCCCGGGCCGAGCGTGGCCACGTGCTGGCCCTCGCGCTCCACGTGGGCCTTGCCCTCGACGATGATCATCAGCTCCCGCCCGGCGTCGCCCTCCTTGCAGAGGACCTTGCCGGCCGGGTGCTTCACCTCGGTGCAGGCGCTGTCGAGCGCCTGCAGCTCCTTCTTGGTGCAGCCCGCGAAGAGCGGGACGGCCTGGAGCCGGTCGAGCGCAGATGAGGTCCGCATGGGCCGAACTGTGACCGAACTTGATCACCGCGTCCAGGATCCGGTCAGGAACCCGACACCCGCACCGACCTACGCTGGGCAGGTGACGGCCGAGCCCGCGGTGTCCGTCGGGGGCCTGCGCAAGGCCTACGGCCCGGTCGTCGCGGTCGACGGGCTCACCTTCGAGGCGCCCGCCGGTGCCGTCACCGCCGTGCTGGGGCCCAACGGGGCCGGCAAGACCACGACCGTGGAGATCTGCGAGGGCTTCCGCGCGCGCGACGGCGGTGACGTCCGGGTGCTGGGGCTCGACCCCGGCACCCGAGCGGCCCGTGCGGCACTGCGGCAGCGCGTGGGCGTCATGCCGCAGGCGGGCGGCGCCTACCCCGGCCTGCGCGCGGGCGAGATGCTGAGGCTCGTCGCCGGCCACTACGCCAACCCCCTGCCGGTGCCCGCGCTGCTCGAGCGGCTGGGCCTGGCCGAGGCCGCGCACACCGGCTTCCGCAAGCTCTCCGGCGGCCAGCAGCAGCGGCTCTCGCTCGCGCTCGCCGTCGTCGGCCGGCCGGAGCTCGCGTTCCTCGACGAGCCGTCGGCGGGGCTGGACGTGCAGGCCCGGCACGCCATGTGGGACCTCGTCCGCGAGCTGCGCACCTGCGGCGTGAGCATCGTGCTCACCACCCACGACATGGCCGAGGCCGAGGAGCTGGCCGACCACGTGGTGATCGTCGACCGTGGGCGGATCGTCGCGTCAGGCACCGTCGCGGCGCTGACCCGCGGCGGGGCCGACGGGCAGCTCCGCTTCCGCGCGCCGACGGGCCTCGACCTCGAGCAGCTCCTCAGCGCGCTCCCGGTGGGGACGCGGGCGAAGGAGTCGCCGTCCGGCCACTACCTCGTCGAGGGCGAGGTGGACCCGGCGCTGCTCGCCGCCGTGACGTCGTGGGCCGCGAGCCAACGTGCGCTGGTCGAGGACCTGCGCGTCGAGCAGCGCACGCTCGAGGACACCTTCCTCGAGCTGACCGGCCGGGACCTGCGCGCATGAGCACCCGCACATGAGCACCGTCGCCCTCGACCTGTCGCCGGCGCCGGGCCGCGCCTCCTATGCGCGCATGCTCGCGCGGCAGACGTGGACCGAGACGCTGCTGACGCTGCGCCGCGGCGAGAGCCTGCTGCTGACGCTGGTCATCCCCCTCGGCCTGCTCGGCTTCTTCTGCGCGGTCGACGTGCTGCCGACCGAAGGCGCCCGCCGCGTCGACTTCCTGACGCCCGGCATCCTCGCGCTGGCGATCACGTCGACCGGGTTCACCGGACTCGCGATCGCCACCGGCTTCGAGCGCTCCTACGGGGTGCTGCGCCGGCTCGGCGCGACGCCGCTCCCGCGGGGCGTGCTGCTCGCCGGCAAGACGCTCGCCGTCGTCGCGGTGGAGCTGGTGCAGCTCGCGCTGATCGCCCTGCTCGCCGCGGCGCTGGGGTGGCACGCGCACGGCTCGCCCGCCGCCGTCGTGCTGCTCGTCGTCGTCGGCACCGTCACGTTCTGCGGCCTCGGGCTGCTGATGGCCGGCACGCTGCCCGCGCTCGTGACGCTGGCCGCCGCGAACGGCATCTACCTCGTGCTGCTGCTGCTCGGTGCGGTGGTCATCCCCGCCTCGAAGCTCGGCGCCCTGGAGGGTCTCTCGCGCGCGCTGCCGACGGGCGCGCTGGCCCACGCGCTGCGCCGCGTCCTGCTCGACGGGGCGTCGCTGCCGGGAGCGGACCTCGGCATCCTGCTCGGCTGGGCCGTCGCCGCGCTGACCGCCGCCGCCCTCACCTTCCGCTGGGAGTGACCGCCCGGCCGGCGATGAAGGTGTGGCGGACGGCCGTCGCGTCGAGGGCATCGAGGGCGTCACGCAACGACGTGTGCAGCAGCACGACGTCGGCCGGCTGACCGGCCGCGACGGCCCGCGGTGCGCCGGTGGGGTCGTCGAGCTCGGTCTGCATCATCCGCAACGCGCTCGCCGCCGTGACGCGCTCGTCCGCTCCGACGAGCACGCCCGTGGCGGTGGTGCGGTCGCGGGCCGCCCGCAGCGTCGCCCACGGATCGAGCGGACCGTACGGCGCATCGCTCGACAGCGCGACGCGCACACCGGCGCGCTCGAGCCCCGCGCAGCGCCACAGCCACCTGCGGTCGTCGGCGTCGACGTCGCGCAGGTAGCGATCGCCGTGCGCGGCGAGCAGCCCCGGTTGCGTCACGACGATGACGCCGAGCTCCGCGAGCTCGCCCGCCTGCTCCTCGTCGCACACCGCGGCGTGCTCGATGCGGTCCCCCGCACGGCCACCGGCGGCGCGCAGAGCGGCGACGGCGATGACGAGCGCCGCGCGCGTGACGACGTGCAGCGCAACGGCCCGACCGGCGTCGTGCGTCATCGCGATGGCCGCGGCGAGCGCATCCGGATCCGGCAGCTCATGATCACCGACGACCAGCTTGCGCGGTCCGCTCCCCCGGGCGGAGCCGAGCGCGAGGACGTGCTGGGGCACCGCTTTGGTGATGAGCGCGACGGCGTCCTCGTCGAGGTCGGGGGTCGCATCGGTGCAGTGCGTCACGCCGCGGGCCGCGAGCTCGGCACCCACGCGGGCGACGTCAGGCACAGCATCGTCGACGAGGTCGTCGGCGGGGTCGTCGGCGAGGAGCGCGCGCAGCCGCGCGTCGGCGCGCCACAGCTGACCGGTCTCCCGCTCGGCGCCGGTGATGCCGAGGCGGTCGAGCGCGGCCGTGTTGAGGGTCCACAACGAGCCACCGACGTGCTGCACGCGCACCGGGCGGTGCGCCGCGACAGCGTCGAGATCACCGCGCGTCAGCTCGCGCACGGCGCCGACCGCGCGGATCCAGCCGTCGCCGGGCGCGCTGCGCAGCGGCTCGAGCGACAGGCCGACGTCGATCGAGCCGGCGCGCGCGGCGATGGCGAGCAGGTGCAGGTGGTGGTCGGCCAGGCCGGCGATGAGCGCGCCACCGCGGCCGTCGACGACCTCGTCCCCCGGTCGCACCGCGAGGTCACGGCCGACCTCGGCGATCAGGCCGTCCCCGAGGCGGCAGTCGACCACCGCGCCGTCGACCTCGACGGCGCGGAGCAGGACGGTCACGACGGCTCGGCGAACACGGTGAGCTCGGCGAGCACGCGCCGGGTGTCGGCGCCGAGCCCGGGCGCCCGCGCGAGCACCGGTCGGGCCGTCGGCGCCGCGACCGGCTCCCCGTCCAGGAACCAGGTGCCGTCGCGGTCCGCAGCGCGGGCAGAGGAGGGGGTCAGCGCACCGAGCCGCGGGACGTCGGCCAGGCTCACCTCGATCAGCGTGCTCCCGGGCACGTCCAGGTAGGTGTGCGCCTCGGCGGCGGCGGTGATGCCGGCGAGGGGGTCGGCGATCGCGTCACCGCACGGCAGCGGAATCCCCCCGTCGTCGACGAACAGGCCGCCGACGAGGGCCGCGTCGTCGCCGAAGCCGATCCGGTCCGGCTCGTCGCTCCCGTACGCCGTGATGCGCACCCAGGTGGTCGGGCTCGCGGCGAGCACCGCGTCGACGTCGACGCCGAGCTGCGCCAGAGCGCGCGGACGCGATCCTTCGATCACGACGTCAGCCGCGCGCACCACGGCGTGCAGCGCCGCGACACCCGCGCGATCGCGCAGGTCGAGCGCGACCGCTTCGTGCCCGCCGTGGAGGAGGTCGTAGAACGCCGCATCGCCCCGACGGGCTCCGTCGGGACGGTGCTCGCTCTCCACCTTCACGACGCGCGCGCCGGCGAGGCCGAGCAGGTGCGCGCACAGCGGGCCGGCCCACAGCGACGAGAGGTCGACGACGAGCGGCGACCGCGGTCGCTCCCCCTCGACACCGCGATGGTGCGTGACCCGCACCGGCCTGCGGCCGTCGCGCGGCTCGCCGACGGCGCCGGCCGGCAGCCCGAGGAGCCGCGCCCGCTCGACGACGGTCGCGAGCTCTCGATGGCGCGACCACGCCTCGACCGCCGTCCACGCTCCGTCGACGTCGGTGCTCGCCTCCCCGTCCTCGACGAGCGCGGGCACGGCACCGATGTCGTCGTCGCGAGCGAGCGACAGCGCCCACCAGCCGTCCCGCGCGCGGACGGTGCGGCAGCTGCCGCCGGCGGACACCGGCCCGCGCCGGGTCAGCCCCAGCAGGGCGGCCCGCTCGCCAAGCAGCTGCG
>DASZYF010000208.1:0-24080 GCA_035545535.1 Mycobacteriales bacterium
GGCCTCCGCCGCCCGCAGCGCCGCGTCACCGGGAGGGACGAGCGGCGGGCCGTCGGCCCGGCCGGTGAGCGCAACGCACCCCGACCGTCGCCAGGCGGCGATGACGTCGCAGTCACGCGACGGCATCGATGAGTCCCCAGCGCAGCGCAGTAGGTGCGTCGATCACCGCACCGGACAGCGCGAGCCACGCCGTGCGCCAGCGGAAGATGCGCCTCGTCACGCTGACCGTGCCGCCGGCGCCGGGCACGAGTCCGAGCGCCAGCTCGGGCAGCTCGAACGTGGCGTCGGGCGTGGCGGTGATGTGTCCTGCGAACGCGGGCATCTCCAACCCCGACCCTTGCGCGCGGCCGTGCATGCGCACGCGCACGCGATCGCTGATGTCGAGCAGCGCGGCACCGACGCTGCGGTCGCTGCGGACGAGGTGCGCGGTGGCGACGTCGGGTGCGGTGCCGAACTCGTCGAGGTCACCCCCGGTGCTGAAGTCCGGACCCTCGGCCGTGATCTCGACCCGCAGCGACGGGTCCGCGTGCGCGATCGCGAGCGCATCCACGAGCGCGTCGCGCAACGCCGCGGTGACCGCGTTGCGGCGCTCGGGCCGCGCGAGGGTGAGCCGCAGCACGTCACCGTCGCGCTCGACGCGCAACGGATCGCCGGACGGGACGGGCCGACGGGCACCCCGGCTGCGCAACCACGCGGCGAAGTCCGGCCCGGCCAGCAGCGTCGAGTAGGCGGCCGACTCGGCCAGCAAGCCGTCACGCGGGGGCAGGCTCGACGTCTGGCGCAACAGCGCGGCGAGCGCAACCGCCGCCCGCGGAGCGCTCGCGACCTTCGCGACCAGGACGGCGAGCGCGGCGTCCACGTCCGCCACCGGCACGAACCGGGGGGACCGCTGCCCGTCGCCCGTCGCGAGCGTGAGGTCACACGCATCGGCGGCCGGCTCGTTGCTCTGCGGGTCGCGCGTGATGCCGACGACGACCGGCAGGGCGTCCTCGAGGCGACCGGCTGCGGGCACCGGATCGGAGTCGAGGTCGACCACGACCAACGGCCGTCGCGGCACGCCGTCGGCATCGAGGTCCAGGTCGAGCGGCGCCCCCGCGGCGACGTCCTGGAGCGAGAGGACGGGCGGGCTCGGCACGCGACGACGCTACGGCCTGCCTCATCGTGGAATGCACTGTCCACATTGTGGTGGTATGGTTCCGCGCCGTGAGGAACCCGCGCGACCTCGAGGTGTTCTGGCCCACGCGGCGCCAGCACCTGTTCGACACCTTCTGTCGCTGACGCGCGTCCCGCTCCGGCGCCACCTCGGCGCCCTGTCCGGTCCCGCAACGGGCGGGCCGTCCCGTCACCCCTGCACGTCCGCACACACCCTCATCCGCTAGGAGATCGCGTGTCCGCACCATCCGTGTCCGCCCGGCTCAGCCGGCGGCGAAGGCTCGCACCGACCGTCGCCCTCGTCGGTGCCCTCGGCAGCGCCGCTTACCTCATCCCGGCGGGCCACGCCGCCGCCTCGGTCGACGTGATCACGTCGACCATCCACGGCAGCGACGGCAAGACCTACTGGGCGACGAACCACCTCGTGAAGGCCTACGAGCCCTACGCACGGGTCTCGCGCACCGCCGCCGACAAGGCCACCGCGAACGCCGCCACGGCCGGGCACGGTCACGAGTACCTCCTCGTCTGGGCGGGTGACGAGAACGTCGCCGACACCAAGGGCAGCGACGTCACCAGCCTGCCGCTCGCGGTGAACCCGGTGAAGCTGCTCAACGTCGACGCGGCGAAGGCCGGGATCGCACCCGACTTCCTCGCCGTCATCGACGCCGACAAGACCTCTCCGACCTACGGCAAGGTCGTCAACACCGTCACCGTCGGCCCGCTCGTCGAGAACGAGCCGCACCACATGCAGTACGTCTGGCACAAGGGCGACAAGGTCTATGCCGGCGGCCTGTTCGCGAGCACGAGCTACACGTTCGACGTCACCGACCTGCCGGTGGTGAAGCTGGCGAACGAGACGCTGCCGACCGACACCGCCTGTGGCTCCATCCCGGACGCGTTCGCCACGCTGCCGGACCACACGGCGTACGCGACCTACATGGGCGGCCCGGTCGCCCCGGGCCCGTGCACCTACTCCGACGGCACGACGCGCGTCGGCAACGGCTACGGCGGCACGCCGGGCGCACTCGTGCACTTCGACGCGAACGGGAAGGTGCTCGGGATCTTCCCGACCGCGTCGACGACGAGCGAGAGCTACACGGTCCCGGCCACGGGCGCGACGCAGCCGTGCTTCGACCTGCCGATCGTCGTGACCAGCAGCTGCGCGAACCCGCACGGCATCCAGGTCCGCCCGGACCTGCACACGCTCATCGCCAGCGACTACGCCGAGCCGCGCGACATCATCCTCGACCCGGTGAAGCCGCCGGACGCCGGCATCTTCCGCGACACCGTGCGCACGTTCGACATCTCCAACGAGAACCACCCCGTCCTCCGATCGGTGTCGCACATGCCGGACGGTCCCCGCAAGGAGCAGAACCCGGGCCACGAGGAGCCGCGCGGGATCATGGAGGTCAGCGTCACGAACCAGCACAAGCACAAGGGTGCGTTCGCCGAGTCGATGTGCGGCGGCGTCATCTACTACACACCGGACATCACCGCGAAGCACCCGGTGTGGCGCGAGGTGTTCGACGACACCACCGCGTCCGCGAAGGTGATCCCGCAGGTGACCGAGGGTGGCGGCTGCGACGGCGGCGGCTGGGTGGCCGTCGACCCGACCGACCACTACCTGTACCACACGGTCATCGGCCGCAGCGCGGGTGCTCTCGGCCCGGACGACACCGGTTCCGCCAAGATGATCTACGCGCTCGACGTGTCGAAGCTCGTCGCCGCCGGCACCGGCTTCCACTGCGACATCAGCACGATCAGCCAGGTCTACGACGGCGGCACCGCGGCCGACTGCCCCAAGCTCGTGAGCGTCCTCCCGATCACGGACGGCACCTCGGGCGGACCGCACTGGGGCGCACCGGACAACTTCACCCGCAACGCCGACGGCTCGTTCAGCGAGTCGAAGACCTGGAGTCGCATCGCGATCTCGGACTACTTCGTCGCCCGTACCGGCGTCGACGGCAACCACAAGGTCTGCATGGTCGACGTCGGCAAGAAGGGCAAGCTCACGCTCGACACGACGTTCCGCGACGAGGACGAAGGCACTCCCTGCGTCGACTTCAACCGCACGAGCTGGCCGCACGGCAAGGACGGCGACGCCAAGCCGCACAGCGAGCTGTTCGTCGTGGCCGGCGCGGACGTCCGGTGACGCAGCGGCCATGACCACGCTGCTCGAACCCCGCACCGCTGCGGCGGCCGGCCCCCACGCGGGGCCGGCCGTCGCGGCACCGCGCCGAGGATCGGCCCGCCGCATCGCCACGCGCACCGCGCTCGTCGTGGTCGTCGGCACCACCCTCACCTGGGCCGTCACCACCGGAGGGCCGGACGGCGGCCCGCGGCCGGTCGGCGTCGCCCGCCTCGCGCTCGGCGACGTGACCGCGAGCGCCTACCTCGTGCCCCGCACCGACGGGCGCGCGACGCTCGTCGTCGCCGGTGCGCCGCAGGTGCACCTCGCGGTGACCGTCGACGGGTCACCCGCGACCCTCAGCACCACCGGCGGCGTCGCGACGACGCCGGTCGTCGACCCCACGTCCCCGGTGACCGTCGGCATCACCACGCCCGACGGTCACTCCGCATCGGCCCGCATCGCCCTCCCCGCTCTTCCGGCGGCGGTGCGCACCGACGATGCCGACGCCTGGCTCGGCCACGCGCTCTCCGGACGCGCGACGCCGGCGACCACCACCGCGACGCAGGGCAGCGACGACCCCGAGCTCGACGGGCGGGGCATCGTGGCCGGCCTGCGCTTCCGCGGCGTGCACAGCGCCGCAGTGCTCCTGCCGACCTCCGACCGGGGCACCCTGCTGGTGCGCGGCATCACCACCGCCGCCCGCACGGCCGGCATCCGCATCGACGCGGTCGGCGCCGCCACCGAACCGACCGCGTTGCGTGACGACGCCCTCGTCGTGACGGGCGAGCGCGCCGATGCGATCGCCGCCCGGGCAGCGCTCGCGGAGGTGCACCGCGCTCCGCTGTACGGCGTGTGGCTCGCCCCGTGGCTCTTCGACCGCGCGGTGCTCGACTCGGGTGCGGACGTCCCGGGCGAGGCGCCGGCGCCCGTCGTCTTCACGTTGCCGCTCGACCCGTTCGGAACGGCCGCGCAGGCCTACCTCGCCGCGATCACCAAGGCAGCGCCCGGCCAGCCCGCCACCTACGAGGGACTCGTCGGCTGGATCGCCGAGCACTCCTCGCTGGCCGGCGCCCGCCGCTGGCAGCTCTACGTCGCCGGCGACGCGGCGTTCCTCCCGCAGTCGCTCGACGCGGGCCACGACCACGGCGGACCGGCGCCCACCTGGATCGGCTCCGGCGGCGTCAACGCCGCATCGACCCCGCTCACCGTGGAGGACCGCTCATGAGCAGGCCGCACCGTCGCCGGCTGCACGGCATCGAACGGGCAGGCGCCTGGCTGCTCGCGCCCGTCGTGGTCGCGCTCGTCCCGGTGACCGGGTTCGAGGCGTACGCGTTGCACTCCCGGCTGACCCCGACGAG
Source organism: Mycobacteriales bacterium (assembly GCA_035545535.1). Lineage (GTDB taxonomy): Bacteria > Actinomycetota > Actinomycetes > Mycobacteriales > CAJCIY01 > DASZYF01. Next base: position 4,642 of record DASZYF010000208.1, read on the forward strand.
CTACGCGCGGGGCGGAGCGTTCGGCACCGGGACGCCCGGCGCGACGACCCCGGCGGCTCTCGCACCGACCTCGACCGCGTCGCCGCGCACGAAGCCGACGGCCCCGCCGACGACGACCGGCCCGGCGAGGTCCAGCGCACAGCGACCGACCGCATCGTCCGTCTCCGCACCGGCCCCGCGAAGCACCCCCGTGTCGACGGCTCCCCTCACGTCATCACCGCAACCGCGGACGAGTGCACCGACGACCTCGGCACGGTCCGCGCCGCGCCCGTCGCGGGCTGCGGTCCCGCGGCCGCGCACCGGCACCTACACCTTGTCGGTGCAAGGCACCGAAGCTGCGAAGTTCGGGCCGATCGGCGTGTGCAACCAGACGCTGCCGACGGCGGCGACGCTGACGATCAGCCCGGCGACCGATGACTCGGCGACGAGCTACGACTTCGATCTGCGCTTCTACCCCGGCCAGCCCGACAAGCACGACGAGCGGCACATCTACCGGTACTCGGCGAGCCAGGTGCTGCTCGACTACGAGCAGGCGACCGTCACCTGTGGCGGCGTGAAGCAGTCGACCACGTTGCCGTACACACCGCCGCAGGTGCGCGCGCAGCTGCCGCTGACCGTCGGCGCGACGTGGCACAGCCGCGGGGGCTCGTCGGACCGCACCGAGGATGCGACGAGCACGGTCACCGGCACCGACTCGATCAGCGTCGACGGCATCGCGTACCCGGTCTTCGTCATCCGCACCGACGTGACGATGAGCGGGCCGGAGAGCGGTTCGCGCACGCAGGCGTGGTGGTACTCCCCCGCGCTCGCGATGCCGCTGCGCATCTACGAGAAGATCTCCGCCCACAAGAGCGGGGGCACCTACAACAACGAGTACACCGCGACGGTCACGTCGCTGCCGCGCTGATCAGACCGCAGCGGCGATCGCCGCGGCGAAGCGCTCGACGGAACCCTCGCCGAGCCGCAGGAACAACGACGGCTCGACGAGCTCGAGCTCGATGACGGCCGGCGAACCGTCGTCGAGCGGCACGACGTCGACCCGGGCGTACAGCGGCGCCGCGCGGCCGTCGGGCAGCGCGGACAGCGCCGCGCGCGCGACCGTGAGCTGCGCATCCGTGGGGGCCGTCGGCGTGAGCACCTCGCGCGGATCCCACACGCCGACGATCGGGCGCTCGAACACCCCGCCGCCCGGCTCGAGGATCGCGTTCTTGCGCACCGCGTGGGAGAACCGGCCCGCGAAGTGCACGAGCGCCGTCTCGCCCTCGTCGACGAGGCGGGCGAGGAACGGTTGGGCCATCGACGCCTTGCCGGCGTCGGCGAGCCGCCGCAGGTGCGCGGCCGCATCGGCGCGCTGGTCCGACCGGTACGCGGCCGCCTCCTCCGCACCCGCGCCGACCACCGGCTTCACCACCCAGGACCGCCCGTCGTCGGGCACCTCGGTCGGCGACCACGCCGTGGGGACGGTGGGCACCCCGGCGGCGTCGAGGTCGCGGAGGTAGCTCTTGTCGGTCGACCACGCGAGCAGCGCGGCGTCGTTGTGCACCGGCACCGGCAGCGACGACGCCCAGGCGACGAACGCATCCCGCTTGGGCACGTAGTCCCACGTGGAGCGGATCACCACGGCGGCGAACTGCGTCCAGTCGACCTCCGGGTCGTCCCACACCGCGGCCTGCCCGTCGATCCCCACGGCCGCGAGAGCCGCGAGCAGCTCGGGCGCGTCCTCGTCGAGGTCGGGCAGCGCCGCGCACGTGGCCAGGGCGATCGGCGTCCCCACGGGTTGCACCGTAGGCGGGTCCGTACCCTCGGGACGACATGAATGTGCCGAAGACGAGCCACCGGGTGCTGCGCGGGTTCACCCTCGCGACCGCCATCGCACTCGGCGCGATCGTGGTCACGGGCGGCGGCGTGCGGCTGTCGGACTCGGGCCTCGGCTGTCCGACGTGGCCGAAGTGCACCAACGCGGCGGTCGGCTCGTTCGGTGGCCTGCACTCGACGATCGAGTTCGGCAACCGGCTGATCACGGTCGCGATCACGTTGCTCATCGCGGTCACCGTCGTGCTCGTCCTGCGCCTGCCGCGACCGCGACGTGACCTGCGCGTGCTCGCCGTCGCACTCGTGCTCGGCGTCGTCGGCGACGCGGTCATCGGCGGCCTCTCGGTGCGCTACGACCTGCCACCCGCGCTCGTGTCCGTGCACTTCCTGTTCTCGATGGCGCTGCTGTGGGTCGGCCTGCTGCTGCACACGCGCGCGGGCCGTGACGAGGATGCGGTCCCGACGCAGACCGCCCGACCCGAGCTGTTCTGGCTCTCGAGCGCACTGGTCCTCGTGTCCGGTCTGGTGCTCGTGATCGGGACGCTCGTCACCGGCAGCGGCCCGCACTCCGGCGGCGGGCACCACCCGCGCCTGCACATCACGTCGCTGCGCAACATCACGCAGCTGCACGCCGACCTCGCGATGCTGCTCACCGGTCTCGTCGTCGCGACGTTGCTCGTCGCCCGGCTCGCACCGGCGATCCCGGCGCCGGCCCGGCAGCGCGCGACGTGGCTCGCGATCGTCGTCGGCGCACAGGCGACGATCGGCTTCGTGCAGTACGCGACCCACCTGCCCGCCGGGCTGATCCTCGTGCACATCGCGGGTGCGGTCGCCGTGTGGTCGCTCGCCATCGGTGTCGCGCTGGGCTGCCGCACCTGGCCGCCGATGACCGCACCGGTCCCCTCCGACGCCCGCACGCTGACCGCCGCCGCCACCGCCTGAGCACCGCTGCGGGCGCAGCGGTAGGAAGTACCGGTGAGCGGCGGTCCGAGCACGGCCGTGCGCATGGGGACGGTTGACGGGCGCCGCGTCCTGGCCGCGACGATCCTCGCGTCCGGCATGGCCGGGCTCGACATGACGGTCGTCAACGTCGCGCTCCCCCGGATCGGCCGCGACCTGCACGCGGGCTTCACGTCGCTGCAATGGGTGGTCAACGCCTATGCGCTCACGCTGTCGTCGCTCCTGCTGCTCGGCGGCGCCCTCGGTGACCGGCTCGGCCGCCGCCGGCTGCTCGTCGTCGGCACGGTCTGGTTCGCCGCGGCGTCCGTGGGCTGCGCGGTCGCGCCCAGCAGCGGAGTGCTCATCGGCATGCGCGGGCTGCAGGGCATCGGCGCCGCGCTGCTCATGCCCGGCTCGCTCGCGATCCTCGAGTCGGTGTTCGTGGTCGAGGACCGGGGCGCCGCGGTGGGCGCCTGGTCCGGCCTCGGCGGGGTCGCGACCGCCCTCGGGCCCGTGCTCGGCGGCTGGCTCGTCCAGTCCGCGTCGTGGCGCTGGGTGTTCATCATCAACGCGCCGCTGGCGGTCGTGGTGGTCTGGCTCGCGCGCGGCATCCCCGAGACCGAGGTCGATCCGCGCGGCGCGACCGGCCTCGACGCGCTGGGCGCGGCGCTCGCGGCGATCGGCCTCGGCGGGGCGGTCTTCGGCCTGACCGAGGGCCCGGCCCGGCACTGGCCGGCTCTCGACGTGGCGCTGCTCGTCGCCGGCGTGCTCGTCCTGGCGGCGTTCGTATGGCGCGAGGCGCACCACGAGGATCCGCTCGTGCCGCTCGACCTGTTCAACAACCGGCAGTTCAGCGCCACCAACCTGGTGACGTTCATCGTCTACGCGGCGCTGTCCGGCGCGCTGTTCCTGCTGCCCCTCGTGCTGCAGCGGGTCAGCGGGTTCTCCCCCGTGAAGGCCGGCTCGTCGCTGCTGCCCGTGACCGCGGTGATGCTCGTCCTGTCCGCGCGGGCCGGCCGGCTCGCCCAGCGGATCGGGCCGCGCCTGCCGATGACCGTCGGGCCGATCGTGGTCGGCGGCGGCCTCCTGCTCGAGACCCGCATCGGCGCCCACGCGAGCTACCTGACCGACGTGCTGCCCGCCCTCCTCGTGTTCGCTCTGGGGCTGTCGCTGACGGTGGCCCCCCTGACGGCGACGGTCCTGGGCGCGGCGCCCGATCGGCTCGCCGGGGTCGCCAGCGCCATCAACAACGACGTGGCGCGCACCGCAGGCCTCGTCGCCGTGGCCGTCCTGCCCGCCATCGCCGGGATCAGCACGGCCGCCGCGCTGCCCGCCGCCACCCTGGCCCACGGCTTCCGGGTGGCCATGACGGTCTCGGCGGGCCTCTGCGCCCTCGGCGGCGTCGTGTCCCTGCTGACCGTCACCGACCCCCTCCACGCCCACGAACCGCCCACCCCCGAACCCACCCGCTGCCCCGTCTCCCAGCCCGGCGGCTGACCCGCAGACCCGTCGACATCGGCTTTGTGCCGCCTTTTGGGGCCCGGAAGCTGCCACAAACCCGACGTCGACCGGTGCGGGGGGCCTCAGGGAAGGGGCGTGGGGTGCCGACAACGCAGGGGTGACCGTCGCTCCCGCCCGCGAGTCCGCCGTCGCCCAGACGGCTCGCCGGGCTGCCCGCGAGGCGGCCGCCCGGCGCCGCCGCCGGGTCGCCGTGCCCGCTCAGGACCGCGCGGCCACGCCCGCCCCCCGCACGCCGAGCTTCGCCTGGCAGCGGATCCTCCGGGACGAGGCCCGGGCCGCCCGCGCCCACCGCGACGAGGTGCGGGCCGCGCTGCGCGAGCTCGACCGCCACCTCGACATGGGTGATGAGCTCACCCGCCGGCTGACGCTGTTCCCCGGCTGCCCCGTCCACTGACGGGTCGCGCGGCTAGAGGGCGGCGCTGACGGCCAGGGCCGCGAAGACGATCGTCAGGTACGTGATCGAGTAGTGGAACAGCCGCATCGGCTTGGCGTCGGCCCCGCTGCGGACCCGGCGGACCAGCGCGTGGCACTCGACGAGGAAGAGCGCCCCCGCCAGCCCGGCGACCGCGCCGTAGAGCCAGCCGGCGGCCGGCACGAGCGTGAGGGTGGCCGCGACCATCGCCCACGAGTAGCCCGTGATGCGGCGGGCGACGGTCAGCGGTGAGGCGACGACCGGCAGCATCGGCACTCCCGCGGCGGCGTAGTCGTCCTTGAACCGCATGGCCAGCGCCCAGAAGTGCGGCGGGGTCCAGAAGAACACCACCGCGAAGAGCGCCGCGGCGGGCCAGCCGACCGTGCCCGTGACCGCGGCCCAGCCGACGAGGACCGGGAAGCAGCCCGCGGCACCGCCGATGACGATGTTGGCGGGCGTGCGGCGCTTGAGCCCCAGCGTGTAGACGAAGACGTAGAACGCGGTGGCCGCGTCGGCCAGCAGCGCGGCCGGCCAGTTGATGACCAGGCCGAGCCACAGGGTGGCGGCGACCGTCAGCAGGATGCCGAAGCGGAGCGCGGCGAGCGGCGACACGGTGTGCGAGGCGACCAGCGGCCGGCGCTTCGTGCGGCCCATGACCGCGTCGATGTCGCGGTCGACGTAGCAGTTGATGGTGTTGGCGCTGGCGGCGGCGAGGGTGCCGCCGAGCAGCGTGGCGACCACCAGCCACAGCGACGGGAGGTGCCCGTCGCGGGAGTGGGCGGCCAGGACCATCGGAGGCACGGTGGTGACCAGCAGCAGCTCGATGATGCGGGGCTTCGTCAGCGCGACGTAGGCCCGGACGACGGTCGCGGCACCGGCGCGCGCCGGGACGGCGACGGGGGCGGCGCTGACCACCTGGCGAATCTACCGGGGGTCCCCCGGGCGTACCCGCCGTGACGAGCGGGCAACGTCTCGAAAGAGGTGGATGACTGCCGTAGAGGCCCGCGCAGTAGTTTGCGCGAGGACCCGGCCCGCGAAGGGGCCGACAGCGAAAGGCGAGCCGTGTCAGGGAGCAGTGCGTCGACCGTCCCCGAGGAGCTCGCGCCGCTCATGGAGCGTCCGGTCGTCCCCCCGGCGGCCGACGACCTCCCCGGCCGCACCGTCGACGTGATCCGCGGCCTGGCCATGGACGCGGTCGAGAAGGCGGGCAACGGCCACCCCGGCACCGCGATGAGCCTCGCCCCGGCCGCCTACACGCTGTTCCAGGACCTGCTCCGGCACGACCCGGTCGACCCCAGCTGGCCGGGCCGCGACCGCTTCGTCCTGTCCGTGGGCCATTCGAGCCTCACGCTCTACATCCAGCTGTTCCTGTCCGGCACCGGCCTGTCCATCGAGGACCTCAAGTCGCTGCGGCAGTGGGGCAGCCTCACCCCGGGCCACCCGGAGCACGGGCACACCCCGGGGGTCGAGACCACCACCGGCCCGCTCGGCCAGGGCATCGCCACCGCCGTGGGCATGGCCGCGGCCGCCCGCAAGGAGCGCGGCCTGTTCGACCCCGACGCCCCCGTCGGCCAGTCGCCGTTCGACCACACGATCTGGGTGTTCGCGAGCGACGGCGACCTCGAGGAGGGCATCAGCAGCGAGGCGTGCTCGTGGGCCGGCCACCAGCGGTTGGGCAACCTCGTGGTGCTCTACGACGACAACCACATCTCCATCGAGGGGAACACCGACGTCGCGTTCAGCGAGGACGTCCTCAAGCGCTACGAGGCCTACGGCTGGCACACCCACCGCGTGAGCGACAGCGAGGACCGGGCCGCGATCGAGAAGGCGCTCGCCGAGGCCCGCGACGTCACCGACCGGCCGAGCATCGTCGCGATGACGTCGGTCATCGCGTGGCCGGCCCCGGACGCCCGCAACACCGGCGCCGCGCACGGCTCGGCGCTCGGCGCCGACGAGATCGCCGCCACGAAGAAGCTCATGGGCATGGACCCGTCGAAGACGTTCGACGTGCCCGAGGACGTGCTCCAGCACACCCGCGGCGGCCGCCAGTCGCGCGGCAAGGAGCTGCACGACGCGTGGCAGGAGGCGTTCGCTGCGTGGCGTGAGCGCGAGCCCGAGCGGGCCGAGCTCTACGACCGCCTGCACGCCGGCCGGCTCCCCGACGGCTGGGCGAACGCGCTGCCGACGTGGGAGGAGGGCGACTCGGTCGCCACCCGCTCGGCCAGCGGCGCCGTGCTGTCGGCCCTCAAGGACGTCCTGCCCGAGCTGTGGGGCGGTTCGGCCGACCTCGCCGGCAGCACCGACACGACGATGAAGGGCGCCGACTCGTTCCTGCCGCTCGAGAGCGGCGCGCCCGACGCGAACCCGTACGGCCGCACGCTGCACTTCGGCATCCGCGAGCACGCCATGGGCGCGATCTGCAACGGCATCGCGCTGCACGGCCCCACCCGCCCCTACGGCGCCACGTTCTTCGTGTTCAGCGACTACATGCGCGGTGCGGTGCGCATCGGCGCGCTGCAGAAGGCACCCGCGGTGTGGGTCTGGACCCACGACTCCATCGGCCTGGGCGAGGACGGCCCCACGCACCAGCCCATCGAGCACCTGGCGTCGCTGCGCGCGATGCCCAACCTCGCGGTCGTCCGCCCCGCCGACGCCACCGAGACCGCCGGCGCGTGGAAGCACATCCTCGAGCACCGCGACGGACCGGTCGGGCTCGTGCTCACGCGGCAGAAGGTGCCCGTGCTCTCGGGCACGTCCGCCGAGGGCGTCGCCCGCGGCGGCTACGTCGTCGCCGACGCGAGCGCCGGGCTGCCGCAGGTGATCCTCATCGCGACCGGCAGCGAGGTGCAGATCGCCGTCGCCGCGCGGGAGAAGCTCGAGGCCGAGGGCACGCCGACCCGCGTCGTGTCGCTGCCGTGCTGGGAGTGGTTCGACCAGCAGGACGTGGCCTACCAGGCCACCGTGCTGCCGCCCGAGGTCCGGGCCCGCGTCTCCGTCGAGGCGGCGTCGGTGTTCGGCTGGTCCAAGCACGTCGGTGACCGCGGAGCGTCGGTCGGCATCGACCACTTCGGAGCAAGTGCGCCCTACACGACGTTGTACGAGCAGTTCGGCATCACCGCCGACCGCGTCGTCGCCGCGGCCCACGAGAGCCTCGTCTACGCACGCGGCGAGGTCGGCAGCACCACCGGGAACTAGTCCCCGACATCTACGAGCAAGGAGTCACCGTGACCGATCCGCTGAAGCAGCTCACCGATGCGGGGGTCAGCGTCTGGCTCGACGACCTCGACCGCAACCGCATCCGCACCGGGGCGCTGGGCACGCTCGTCCGCGACCGCTCGGTGCGCGGGGTGACGACCAACCCGAGCATCTTCCAGAAGGCGATCAGCGGCTCCGAGGCCTACGCCGACCAGACCCGTGACCTGGCCGTGCGGGGCGTGGACATCGGCGAGGCGATCCGCGCGCTCACCACGTGGGACGTCCGGCAGGCCTGCGACATCCTGCGGCCCGTCTACGACGCGAGCGACGGCGTCGACGGCCGCGTCTCCATCGAGGTCGACCCGCGGCTGGCGCACGACACCGAGAAGACCATCGCCGAAGCGCGCGCGCTGTGGTGGCAGGTCGACCGGCCCAACCTGTTCATCAAGATCCCGGCCACCCTCGCCGGCCTGCCCGCCATCAGCCAGTGCCTCGCTGAGGGCATCTCGGTGAACGTCACGCTGATCTTCTCCCTCGAGCGCTACGACGCGGTCATGGACGCGTTCCTCACCGGCCTGGAGCGGCGCCGCACGACCGAGAGCGACCTCAAGGGCCTGGAGAGCGTCGCGAGCTTCTTCGTGAGCCGTGTCGACACCGAGGTGGACAAGCGGCTCGACAAGATCGGCACCGACGAGGCGAAGGCGCTGAAGAGCAAGGCCGGCATCGCCAACGCCCGGCTCGCGTACCAGCACTACGAGAAGAACATCCTCGGCAACCCGCGCTGGGCGCCGCTCGCCGAGGCGGGCGCACGACCGCAGCGGCCGCTCTGGGCCTCGACGTCGACGAAGGACCCATCGTTGCCCGACACGCTCTACGTCGTCGACCTCGTCGCGCCCAACACGGTCAACACGATGCCTGAGAACACGCTGCAGGCGACGTACGACCACGGCGTGATCCCCAGTGACTCCGTGCGCGGGTTCTACGCCGACGCGCAAGGCGTGCTCGACCAGCTCGCCGCGCTCGGCATCGACTACGACGACGTCGTGCGCGTGCTCGAGGAGGAGGGCGTCGAGAAGTTCGAGACCGCGTGGACCGAGCTGCTGGCGAGCGTGCAGGAGGAGCTCACCGCCAAGGCCTCGCAGTGACCCAGCCCAACCCGCTCGCGGTCGTCAACCCGCTGCGGGATCCGCGCGACCGGCGCATCCCGCGGCTGCCCGAGCCCTGCGCCCTCGTCGTGTTCGGCGTCACCGGTGACCTCGCCCGCAAGAAGCTGCTGCCGGCCGTCTACGACCTCGGCAACCGCGGCCTCCTGCCGCCCGGGTTCGTGCTCGTCGGCTTCGCCCGCCGCGACTGGGACCACGGCGACTTCGAGCAGGTGGCTCGGGAAGCCGCGCAGAAGGGCGCCCGCACCGTGTGGCGCGACAAGGTCTGGGAGCGCATCGCCGACAGCATCCGCTTCGTCCCGGGCTCGTTCGACGACGACGCCGCGTTCGACACCGTCGCCGGCTCGCTCGTCGAGATGTGCCAGAAGCACGGCGTCGGCGGCAACGCCGCGTTCTACCTCTCGATCCCCCCGCCCATGTTCCCCACCGTGCTCAAGCAGATGGAGCGCACGGGCATGGCCGACAACGACAAGAGCGGCGGCTGGCGACGCGTCGTCGTCGAGAAGCCCTTCGGCCACGACCTGCAGAGCGCCCGCGAGCTGAACGCGCTCGTCGACGACGTGTTCACGCCGCAGGACGTGTTCCGCATCGACCACTACCTCGGCAAGGAGACCGTCCAGAACCTCCTCGCGCTGCGCTTCGCGAACGCGCTGTGGGAGCCCATCTGGAACTCCAACCACGTCGACTCGGTGCAGATCACGATGGCCGAGGACGTCGGCATCGGCTCCCGCGCGGGCTTCTACGACGATGCCGGCGCGGCCCGCGACGTGCTGCAGAACCACCTGCTGCAGCTGCTCGCGCTGACCGCGATGGAGGAGCCGTTCGACTTCTCCCCCGGGGCGATCCAGACCGAGAAGCGCAAGGTGCTCGACGCGCTGCGGCTGCCCGACGACCTCGACTCCTACGCGGTGCGCGGGCAGTACCGGCGCGCCTGGCAGGGCGGCGCGGAGGTCCCGGGCTACCTCGAGGAGGAGAACGTCCCGGCGGGATCGACGACGGAGACGTACGCGGCGGTGCGGCTCGGCATCGACAACCGTCGCTGGGCCGGCGTGCCGTTCTACCTGCGCACCGGCAAGCGGCTGCCCCGCCGGGTGAGCGAGATCGCGATCATCTTCAAGAAGGCCCCGCACCTGCCGTTCGCGGTGACCGACACCGACGAGCTCGGGCACAACCAGCTCGTCGTGCGCGTGCAGCCCGACGAAGGCATCACCCTGCGCTTCGGCTCCAAGGTGCCGGCGACGCAGATGGAGGTGCGCGACGTCTCGATGGACTTCTCCTACTCCGATGCGTTCACCGACTCCTCGCCCGAGGCCTACGAGCGGCTGATCCTCGACGTTCTGCTCGGCGACTCCACGCTCTTCCCGCGCACCGAGGAGGTCGAGGCGAGCTGGCGCATGCTCGACCCGCTCGAGGCGCACTGGAAGGGCACGCAGCCCGAGCTCTACGACGCCGGCACGTGGGGTCCACCGGGCGCCGATCGGATGCTCGAACGTGACGGCCGCAGCTGGCGAAGGCCATGACACGCTCTTCCCTCATGGCCGGAGCCATGAATGACACAGTGAGGCGACGGCCATGACGACCAAGCTGGAGAAGACGTCCAGCAACGCGATCATGGCGGCGCTGCAGGCCGAGCGGCGCAAGGCCGGTGCGGTGACCTTCGGCCTGGTGCTGACCTTCGTCGTCGTCATCGATCCCGACGGCGAGGTGTCGGTCGACCGCGCGGTCGCCGCCGCGACGGCCGCGTCCCTGGCCCACCCGTGCCGGGTCATCGTGGTCGCGCCGCACCCGGAGGGTGAGGCCCAGGTCGACGCCGAGGTGAGCGTCGGCGGTGACCTCGGCCCCGGCGAGTCGATCGTCATCCACCTGCACGGGCCGCTGCACGAGCACGCCGAGACCGTCGTGCTCCCGCTGCTCGCCCCGGACACCCCCGTCGTCACGTGGTGGACCGGCGATCCGGCCGGCCCGGCCGGCCGCCAGATCGCGACCCTCGCGTCGCGCCGCATCACCGACACCTACCTCGCGAAGGACCCGCGCGACGCGCTGACGCGGCTCGCCGCCACCTACGAGCCGGGTGACACGGATCTCGCGTGGACGCGCGACTCGCTGTGGCGCTCGATGATCGCGGCGGTGTTCGACGCGCTGCCCGGACCGGCCACCGGCGTGCGCATCACCACCGAGCACGGCAACCCGAGCGCCGCCCTGCTGGCCGCGTGGCTGCAGTCGCGCACCGGTGTCTCCGTCGAGCTCGTCGACGGGCCCGGCCCGGCCATCACCGCGCTCGAGATCGTCGCCGCCGACGGTGCCTCGGGCTCGATCACCGCGCGGCTGTCGCGTCCGGACGGCGAGACCGCGACGCTCACCCGCACCGGCCAGCCCGACCGGACGCTGCCGCTGCCCATCCGCCCGCTCGAGGAGCTGCTCGCCGAGGAGCTGCAGCGCCTCGACGCCGACGCCGTGTACGCGGAGTCGCTCGCCGCGGTGGGCGGTGTCGGCCCGGGCACGCCGGCCTCATGAGCACCGCTGAGCTGGTCGTCCTCGACGACTCCGCCGGCGTCGCCCACGCCGCCGCGCACCGGCTGGTCACCGCGCTGGGCGCCGCGCTCGGCAACAGCGCGCACGGTGCCGACGTCGTCGTCACCGGCGGCGGCGTGGGCATCGCGATGCTCGCCGCGGTCCTGGACGTGCCCGGGTACGCCGACCTGGACTGGGCGCGGGTGCACGTGTGGTGGGGCGACGAGCGCTGGGTGCCGGACGGCGATCCGGAGCGCAACGACGAGCAGGCCCGCACGGCGCTGCTCGACCACCTGCCCCTGCGTCCCGACCGCGTGCACGCCATGCCGGCCCGCCGGGACGGCGCCGCGATCGACGCCGACGCGCGCAGCTACGCCGATGCACTGGCGCGGCGCGCGCACGAGCGGGGCGACGACGGCAGCGTCCCCGCGTTCGACGTGCTGCTCCTCGGCCTCGGCCCGGAGGGGCACGTCGGTTCGGTGTTCCCGCACGCGAGCGGCATCTCCGCCGACGCCGACACCGTCATCAGCGTGGTGAACAGCCCCAAGCCGCCCCCCGAGCGCATCACGCTGACGCTGCCCGCGATGCGGCACGCGCAGCAGGTGTGGATCATCGCCGCGGGCGCCGAGAAGGCCGACGCCGTCGCCGGCATCATCGCCGGCCGCCCCGAGGACGAGCTCCCCGCGAGCGGGGCGCGCGGCCGGGACGCGACGCTGCTCATCGTCGACCGCGCCGCCGCCGCGAAGACCGCCGCCCCCTAGCCGCCCCGTCCGGTGATCGCACCTACCAGTGGACGCCCTTGAGGACGTGGGCGAGGGCGATGGCCTCGCCGGACACGGACTGCTCCGGCGCCTTCTCGCCCTTCGCAGCGGTCGAGTCGGGGAAGGTCTTGTAGGCGAGGTGGAGCACCTGGTCAACCGCCTTGGGCGCGAGCGCGTAGGCGACCTCACCGAACGTCCCGAGCCGGGTGTTGATCTCCTTGGGCTTGCTGCGCAGCGCCTCGCAGATCATGTCGGCCGCCTCGTCCGGCGTGATGGTGGGGAACGAGTCGTAGATCTTCGTCGGCGCGATCATCGGCGTGCGCACGAGCGGCATGTGGATCGTCGTGAACGTGACGCCCCGCCCGATCACCTCGGTGGCGGTGATGCGGGTGAACGCGTCGAGGGCGGCCTTGCTCGCGACGTAGGCGGAGAAGCGCGGCGGGTTCGTCTGCACGCCGATGCTCGACACGTTGACGATGTGGCCGGACTTGCGCTCGGTCATCGACGGGAGCAGCCCGAGGATCACCCGGATCGCGCCGAAGTAGTTGAGCTGCATCGTGCGCTCGTAGTCGTGGAACCGGTCGTAGGACAGCGCCACCGAGCGGCGGATCGAGCGGCCGGCGTTGTTCACCAGCATGTCGACGTGGCCGTGCTCCTTGAGCACCTCGGCCACGAGCTCGTCGATCGCCTCGAGCGATGACAGGTCGCACGGGTGCACGTACGCCGTGCCGCCCGCGTCCTCGATCTCGGTCTTGAGCTCCTCGAGCTTCTCCCGTCCGCGCGAGACGAGCAGGGGTATGCCACCCGCGGCCGCGACCTTCAGCGCGGCGTCGCGCCCGATGCCGGAGGACGCGCCGGTGATGAGCACGAGCTTGCCGGCGATGGCGGCGCCGAGCGAACGGTCCTTGAACAGGTCGGGGTCGAGGTTGCGCGCCCAGTAGTCCCAGAGGTTCGCCGCGTAGGTGTCGAGCTCGGGCACCGCGATGCCGCTGCCGGCCAGCGCGCGCTCGGTGTCGCGGGTGTCGAACTGCGGGATGAGCTCGATGTGGCTGACGACCTCCTCGGGGATGCCGATGTCCGCGAAGAACTGCTTGCGGATCTGCGCGATCGCCGGGAGCTTCATGACCATCGACAGCACGCCCTTGGGCAGCGCGTCGAGCAGCTTCGCCTCGAACCGCATGGCGAGGCGGGGCGCGTGCGCCGCCGCGGCGAACGCGTTGAGCACCTCGCCCGACTTGATCGAGCGCGGCGCGGTGAGGTGGAACGCCTGGCCGTCGAGCCCGGGCTGGTGGCCGATGTGGTCGAGCGCTGCGGCGACGAAGTCGACCGGGACGATGTTGGTGGACCCGAGCTCGGGGCCGATGAGCGGGACCCACTCCGGCAGCAGCGAGCGGATCTTCTTGATGGCGGTGAAGAAGTAGTAGGGCCCGTCGATCTTGTCCATCTCACCGGTCTGCGAGTGCCCGACGACCACCGCCGGGCGGTACACGCGCCAGGGCACCTCGGCGCGCGCGCGCACGATGCGCTCGGCCTCGAACTTGGTGCGGTGGTAGGCCGACGGCAGCTTCTGCCCCTCGTCGAACATGTCCTCGCGGAAGTGACCGCGGTAGGTGCCCGCGACCGCGATGGACGACACGTGGTGCAGGCAGCCCACGCGGAGCTCGTTCGCCAGCGCCACCGCCGACCGCGTCCCGACGACGTTGGCGGTGGCGTTGCTCTCCTCGTCGGCCGTCATGTCGTAGAGCGCGGCCAGGTGGAAGAAGTGATCGACCTGGCCCGACAGCGCGGCGACGTCGGCGTCGCTCACGCCGAGGCGCTCGGCGCCGAGGTCGCCGACGAGTGCGTGCACGCGGTCCGGGGCGCCCCACCGCTGCGCGAGCTCGGCGAGCTTGGCGCGCGAGCCCTCGCGGACGAGGACGTGGACCTCCGCGCCGGGGCGGGCGAGGAGCCGCTCGACGAGGAAGCGACCGATGAACCCAGTGCCACCGGTGACGACGTAGATGCTGCTCATGCTGTCCCTTCGGCCTCCGGCTGCGGCGGAAGAGCGTGCCACAGCCTTTGGCCCGTCACCCTGTCACAGGGCAGCCCCGTGCCAGGGCAGGACCGACCTAGCGGTCGCGCAGGCGCTGCAGAGCTTCGCTGAGGATCGCTTCGCCGTCGCTGTCGTTGCGCCGCTCGCGGACGTAGGCGAGGTGCGTCTTGTACGGCTCGGTGCGCGGCGGCGCCGGCGGGTTGTCCTTGTCCCGGCCCGCGGGGTAGCCGCAGCGCGGGCAGTCCCAGGTCTCCGGGATGGCCGCGTCCTCGGCGAACGCCGGGCGCGACTCGTGGTTGTTGGCGCACCAGAACGAGATGCGCTGCCGGGGTGCGGCGTCGCCCCGCTCGGCCTCCCCCATCGGCCCCGCCCCGACCCGACTTCCCCGGATCGCGTTGCCACCTGCCATCGTGCGCTGCTCCCCTGCTCAGTTGTAGTGGTTCTTCATCAGCAGGCCGAGGACGACGATGCCGATGAACCACACCGATCCGGCGAAGATCGTGAGGCGGTCGAGGTTCTTCTCCACGACGCTCGAACCGCCGAGGCTGCTGGAGACACCGCCGCCGAACAGCGACGAGAGGCCGCCGCCCTTGCCACGGTGCAGCAGGATCAGCACGACCATCAGGACGCTTGCCATGATCTCGATGATCGAGAACGCCAGGATCACGGCTCCAGGGTAACGAACCGACGACCCACCGGGCCCACAACGGGTTCCCGTCGGCCCCGGCGCGGGCCCCGGAGCGCCGTCAGGGGTCTGTGCGCGGCGGTCAGATCAGGCGGCGCGGACCCGCGTAGTGGCACGCCGACGGGTGCCCGTGACCGCGGTCGACGAGCTCCGGGTACTGCTCGTCGCACAGCTGGCGCTGACCGTCGTCGAGCTGCTGCTGGTACTTCCAGCAGCGCGGACGGAAGTGGCAGCCGGCGGGCGGGTTGGCCGGGCTGGGCACGTCGCCGGTGAGGATGATCCGCTCGCGCGCACGCTCGCGTCGCGGGTCGGGTATGGGGACGGCCGAGATCAGTGCCTGCGTGTACGGGTGGGTCGGTGACTCGAAGAGCTCGTCGCGGGTGGCGATCTCGACGATCCGCCCGAGGTACATCACGGCGACGCGGTCGGCGATGTGCCGCACGACCGAAAGGTCGTGCGCGATGAACAGGTACGCGAGGCCGAGGCGCTCCTGCAGGTCCTCGAGCAGGTTCACCACGCCCGCTTGGATCGACACGTCGAGCGCGCTGACCGGCTCGTCGAGGATGAGCACCTTCGGCTCGAGCGCGAGGGCCCGGGCGATGCCGATGCGTTGGCGCTGACCGCCGGAGAACTCGTGCGGGTAGCGGTTGCCGTGCTCGGGGTTGAGGCCGACGGTCCTCATGAGCTCGCGCACCTGCGCGGGGCCCGTCTGCTTCGACCAGAGGCCGTGGATCTGCAGGGGCTCGGCGATGGTCGCGTTGACGGGGATGCGCGGGTTCAGCGACGCGTACGGGTCCTGGAACACGATCTGGAGGTCGCGCCGGAGGGGCCGCATCTCCTTGTCGGTGAGCCGGCTGATCTCCCGGCCGTCGAACACGACCTCACCCGCCGTCGCCGGCGAGAGCCCGAGGATGACGCGCCCGGTCGTCGACTTTCCGCAGCCGGACTCGCCGACGAGGCCGAGGGTCTCGCTGGGACGGAGGTCGAAGGAGATCCCGGACACGGCGTGCACGTCGCCGACGTGCCGGCGGATGATGCCGCCGGACATGATCGGGAAGTCCTTCACGAGGTCGCGCACCGACAGGATGGGCGCGACCCCCTGACCGGCGTCGGTGGCGCTGGGGCTCGTCACGGTCACGCCGACGGGTCCTTCGGCGTCCCGCGCCGCGGGGCCTTTGTGGCCTTGGTCGCCTTCGTCGCGGTGCGCTTGACCGCGCGCGTGCGCAGCTTCTCGGCGGCGGCGGCCGCGCCGAGCGACTCGAGGTCGGCCTCCTCGCCCCCGAGCGCTTCGCCCGCCAGCGGCACCTCGGCGTCGACGCCGGTGGGCGCGAAGATGTCCGACGCCTCGATGCCCTGCGCAGAGAGCGCCTCGGAGTACCAGCACGCGGCGAGGTGGCTCATCCCCGCGACCGCCTCCAGGCGCGGCTCTTCCTCGTCGCACCGCTCCTGGTGCAGCGGGCAGCGCGGACCGAACGGGCAACCGGGGGGCAGGTTGATGAGCGAAGGCGGCGCGCCCTGGATCGGCGTGAGCCGTTCCTGCGTGCGTGCGTCGAGCCGCGGCAGCGAACCGAGCAGGCCGACGGTGTACGGCATGCGCGGCGAGTAGTAGATGTCCTCGACGGACCCGAGCTCGACCGGCCGGCCCGCGTACATCACGAGCACGCGGTCGGCGACGCCCGCGACCACGCCGAGGTCGTGCGTGATGAGCACCAGAGCCGCGCCGGTCTCCTGCTGCGCCTTCTTGAGCGTCTCGAGCACCTGCGCCTGGATGGTGACGTCGAGGGCCGTGGTCGGCTCGTCGGCGATGATCACCTCGGGGTTGTTGGCCATGCCGATGGCGATGACCGCGCGCTGGCGCATGCCGCCCGAGTACTCGTGCGGGTACTGGTCGACGCGGCGTTCGGCGTTCGGGATCTCGACGAGCTTGAGGAGCTCGATCGAGCGATCCCGCGCCGCCTGCTTCGACATCGAATCGTCGTGCGCGCGCAGCGCCTCCGCGAGCTGCCAGCCCACGGTGTAGACCGGGTTGAGCGAGGTCATCGGGTCCTGGAAGATCATCGCGACCTGCTTGCCGCGGACCTTCGCGAGATCGCGCTCGGACAGCCCGAGCAGCTCGCGGCCGTGCAGGCGCACCGAGCCGCCGACCGTCGCCGTCCGGGGCAGGAGGCCCATGATCGCGAGCGACGTCACCGACTTGCCGGAGCCGGACTCGCCGACGATGCCGATGGTCTCGCCGCGACCGACCGCGTAGCTGACGCCGCGCACGGCGTGGACCACGCCGTCCTCGGTGGGGAAGTCGACGGTGAGGTTCGTGACCTCGAGCACGGCGCTTCCGGCGCTGCGCGGCGTGGCCGTGGCAGCGTCGATGACGTCGGTCACGCGCGCACCCGGTTCTGCTGCGGGTCGAGTGCGTCGCGCAGGCCGTCACCGATGAAGTTGACGGTCAGCGCGATGAGGATGATGACGACGCCGGGCGAGTAGAACACCCACGGGTGCTTGTCCGCCGCGCTCACCGAGGCGTTGATCAGCAGGCCGAGCGAGGTGTCCGGCGGCTGCACGCCGAAGCCGAGGAACGACAGCGCGCTCTCGGCGAGGATCGCGACCGAGATCGACACCGTGACGTTGACGATGATCGGGCCGAGCACGTTGGGCAGCAGGTGCCGGATGATGATGCGCGAGCTGCTCGCGCCCATCGCCCGCGCCGCCTCGACGAACTCCTTCTCGCGCAACGACAGGAACTGCGCGCGCACGACACGGGCGACGTAGGGCCACCCGAGCAGGGCCAGCAGCAGCGCCACCGCGAGCTTGAGGCTCAGCCAGTGGATGTTGCTGAGGTTGTAGCCGATGACGATCGCGATGGCGATCGAGGGCAGCGTGAGGATGAGGTCGCAGACGCGCATGAGCGCGGAGTCGACGAGGCCACCGAAGTAGCCGGCGATCGAACCGACGACGGTGCCGACGAACGTGGAGATCACCGCGACGAGCAGCGCGATCTCGATCGAGCCCTGCGACCCGCGGAAGATGAGCGCGAGCTCGTCGTGGCTGATGTTGTCGGTGCCGAGCGGGTGCGCGCCGGACGGACCCTGGTAGTACGCACCGGTCAGCTGGTCGTACTTGTACTTCCACAGGGCGCCGCCGATGAATGCGGTCAGCACGATGAGCAGGAAGACGACGAGGCTGACGACCGCCGCGCGGTGCCGCACGAAGCGGCTCACGATGATGCGGAGCTGTGAGCGCGCCTCGACGGTGAACTCGCGCTCCACGCCGGGTGTGGGCGGCTCTCCGACCCCGACGGTGCCGTCGGCGGCCGGACGTTCGATGCTGGTGCTCACGCGTACCGGATCCGTGGGTCGAGGGCGGCGTACAAGAGGTCGGCGATCAGGTTGAACATGATCACGAACAGGCCGGAGATCAGCAGCCAGCCGAGGACGACGTTGACGTCCCGCGTGTGCACCGCCTGGATGAACAGCTCGCCCATGCCGTGCCAGGCGAAGACGGTCTCGGTGATCACGGCACCGCCGAAGATCGCGCCGACGTCGAGCGCGACCACCGTCGTCAGGGGGACGAGGGCGTTGCGCAGCGCGTGCCGCACGAGGACCCGGCGGCTGGACAGGCCCTTGGCCCGGGCCAGGCGGATGTAGTCGCTGTTGAGCACCTCGAGCATCGAGGCGCGCTGGTAGCGGCTCCAGGCCGCGTAGCTGATCAGCGACAGCGACAGCGCGGGCAGCACCAGGTGCGACAGGCGATCGGTGAAGTGCGCCCAGGTGCCGCCCGCCAACGCCGGCGTGGAGTCACCGATCGTCGCGATGTGGGTGCCGGCTGCGTCGTTCAGCTGGATGGCCCAGGTCTTCAGCAGCGCCGCGAACCAGAAGGCGGGCATCGAGATGAACAGGAAGCTGAAGAACGTCGAGCCGTAGTCGACGGCGGAGTACTGACGGGTGGCGCTGACGACGCCGGTGATGATGGCGAAGATGACGGCGAGGATCATCGCGCCGAAGACCATGTAGACGGTGACCCCGAGCCGGTGCTCCAGCAGCCGTCCGATGGGGCCGGACGAGGTGCCCGAGATCGGCACGTGAGGTCCGAACGTGCCGCTGAACAGGCCCTTCAGCCAGAGCCAGTAGCGGTTGAAGAAGTTCGTGTCGTAGTGGAGCGAGTGCGAGATCTGGTGCAGCGTCTGTGCGGGGACCGGGGGGTTCTTGGTGCGCAGGTCCGCGAGGGGGTTGCCGGCGAACACCAGGCAGAGCTGGATGAAGAACGTCGCCGCCAACAGCACCGGTATGGCGATGGCGATCCGCCGCACCGCGAATCCAAGCACCTTCTACTCCTGCCCGTCGGTCCGCGTGGTTCGGAGCTGACGCTCCCCGCTCGTGCCCCCCGGCGTGCGCCGGGCGGCACGAGGGGAGGG
>DASZYF010000209.1:0-14850 GCA_035545535.1 Mycobacteriales bacterium
CCACGTCGAGCCGGCGCTCGCCGTCGCCGACGAGCTGCGCGCCCGCGGGCACCGGCCCGTGCTGCTCGGCACCGAGACGGGCCTCGAGACCCGCCTGGTGCCGGCCCGGGGTCACGAGCTGCGGACCATCCCGCGCGTGCCGCTGCCGCGGAAGCCGGGGGCGGACCTGCTGCGGCTGCCCGCCCGGCTGTCGGCGGCCGTGCGGGCGGCCGCGGCCGTCATCGACGACGTCGGCGCGTCCGCGGTCGTCGGCTTCGGCGGCTACGTCAGCGCACCTGCGTACCTCGCCGCGCGGCGGCACAGGCGACGACACATCGGGATCGTCGTGCACGAGGCCAACCCGCTGCCCGGGTTCGCCAACCGCCTCGGCGCGCGGCTCACGACGCACGTCGCCATCAGCGTTCCGGGCACGCCGCTGCGGCACGCCGTGCTCACCGGGCTGCCGCTGCGCGCCGCCATCACCGGGCTCGACCGCGCTGCCCGGCGTGCCGACGCCCGCACGGAGCTCGGCCTCGCCCCGGACCGCCCGGCGCTCCTCGTCACCGGCGGCTCGCAAGGTGCGCGTCGCCTGAACGACGCCGCCACCGGCGCCGCCCGCGCACTGTCCGACGCGGGCGTGCAGGTGCTGCACGTGGCCGGCCCGAAGAACGTCGATGACGTGCGGGCCGCGGTGCCCGCGGACATCTCCGGCTACGCCGTGATCGCGTACTGCGACGACATGCCGGCGGCCTACGCCGCCGCCGACCTCGCGCTGTGCCGCGCCGGCGCTGTGACGTGCGCTGAGCTCGCCGCCGTCGGCCTCCCGGCCGTCTACGTGCCGCTGCCCATCGGCAACGGCGAGCAGCGCCGCAACGCGGAGCCCACCGTCGCGGCCGGCGGGGGAGTGCTCGTGGACGACGCCGTGCTCACCAGCGACGAGCTGCTGCGGGTCGCGCTGCCGCTGCTCACCGCTCCCGACCGGCTGGCGGCGATGGGTGCGGCCGCGCGCCGGGCGCTGCCGCTCGACGCGAGCGCGCGGGTCGCCGACCTGGCGGAGCAGGCCGCGGGCGTCGGGAAGGATGGCTCCTCGTGAGCCGCAGCACCGCCGACGCGGACCTGTCGAAGGTCCACCTGATCGGCGTCGGGGGTGCGGGCATGAGCGGCATCGCCCGCGTCCTGCTCGCCCGCGGCGCATCGGTGTCCGGGTGCGATGCGCGGGACTCGCGCGTCCTCGAGGCGCTCCGCCAGATCGGCGCCGACGTGCACGTCGGTCACGACCGTGCCCACGTCGTGCGCGCCGGACGTGACGCCACCGTCGTCGTGTCGAGCGCGATCCGGGCCGACAACGACGAGCTCGTCGCCGCCCGCGAGCAGGGCAACGTGGTGCTGAAGCGCGGGGCGGCGCTCGCCGCGCTGATGGCAGGCAACCGTGGCATCGCGGTCGCCGGCACGCACGGCAAGACGACGACGACGTCGATGCTCACCGTCGCGCTGCAGCAGGCCGGCCTCGACCCGTCCTTCGCCATCGGCGGCGATCTCAACGAGCCGGGGAGCAACGCCCACCAGGGCAGCGGTGACGTGTTCGTCGCCGAGGCTGATGAGAGTGACGGCTCGTTCCTGCTCCTCGCGCCGGAGATCGCGGTCGTCACCAACGTCGAGGCCGACCACCTCGACCACTACGGCGACGCCGCCGCGGTGGATGCCGCGTTCGACGCGTTCATCGACCGCATCCGTCCCGGCGGCACGCTCGTCGCGTGCGCCGACGACCCCGGTGCCCGCCGGGTCGCCGACGTCGCCCGGGCGCACGGCGTCGACGTGCGCACCTACGGCGAGGCCGCGGACGCCGACGTGCGCATCGTCGAGCTCGTGCTCACCGAGACCGGGGGATCGGTGACGACCCTCGCAGACGCGACCGGCGAGATCGGCCGCCAGGTGCTGTCGGTGCCGGGCCGCCACAACGCCCTCAACGCGACGGCCGCGCTCGCCGTCGTGCAGCGCCTCGGCGTCCCGCTGCCGCAGGTGGCCGAGGGGCTGCAGGCGTTCGCCGGCGCCCGCCGCCGCATGGAGACCAAGGGCAGCGCTCGCGGCGTCCGGGTCGTCGACAGCTACGCGCACCACCCGACAGAGGTCATGGCCGACCTGCGCGCCGCGCGCCAGCTCGCCGGCGACGGGCGCGTGGTCGCCGCCTTCCAGCCGCACCTCTACAGCCGCACCGCGTTCTTCGCCGCCGACTTCGGCCGCGCCCTGTCGGCGGCCGACATCGTCGTCGTGATGGACGTCTACGGCGCGCGCGAGGACCCCGTGCCCGGCGTCACCGGTGCGCTCATCGCCGACGCGGTGCCCGCGGGCACCGAGGTGCACTACGAGCCGTCGTGGGTGTCCGTCCCGCCGCTGCTCGCCTCGCTGGCGCAGCGCGGCGACCTCGTCATCACCCTCGGCGCGGGGGACATCACGCAGCTCGGCCCGGTGGTCCTCGACGAGCTCACGACGCGATGAGCTCGCCCCGATGAGCTCGCACAGATGAGCTCGCACATGAACATCGCCGACCTCGACGCCTGGGACCCGCGCGCCGACCCCGCCGAGGTCACGCGCCTCGGCGCGCTGCTCGACTCCGCACCCGGTGCGCCCGAGGTGAAGCGCGCGCACCCGCTCGCGCCCTGGACGACGCTCAAGGTCGGCGGCGCGGCCGCGCTGCTCGTCGAGCCCGCCGACCATGACGAGCTCGCGGTCGTGCTGCGCGCTCTGGCGACGACCGACGCGGACGCGGTGCCGATGCTCGTGATGGGACGCGGCTCGAACCTGCTCGTCTCCGACGACGGCTTCCCGGGCATCGTCGTCCGGCTCGGCGCCGGCTTCACCGCGATCGGGCGCGACGGCCTGCACGTCACCGCCGGCGGTGCCGCGTCGATGCCGGTGCTCGCGACGTTCACCGCCAACGAAGGGCTCTCCGGACTCGAGTTCGCCGCGGGGGTGCCGGCAACGGTCGGGGGATCGGTGCGGATGAACGCGGGAGCGCACGGCGGTGAGGTCGCCGACTGCCTGGTGACCGCTGAGCTCGCCACCGCTGACGGCGTGCGCGACGTGCCGCGCGCCGAGCTCGGCCTGTCCTACCGGCACTCCGCGCTGCCGCCCCGCTCCGTCGTCACCGGTGCGACGTGGGCGCTCACCACTGACGACACCGATGCGGTGCGCGCGCGCCTCGACGAGGTGCGCGCCTGGCGCCGGGCGACGCAGCCGATCGGTGAGCGCACGTGCGGCTCGACGTTCACGAACCCCGAAGGCGACAGCGCCGGACGGCTCATCGAAGCGGCCGGGTTGAAGGGCCTGCGCGTCGGCGGTGCGCAGGTGAGCCGGATGCACGCGAACTTCATCGAGACCGACGTCGGTGCGCGCGCAGCCGACGTGCTCGCGGTCGTGCAGACCGTGCAGGAGAGGGTGCTCGCCGCGGGCGGACCGCGCCTGCGGCCCGAGGTGCGCGTCGTCGGTCGCTTCTAGCCGGCCGGACCCGGGGTCACCGGACTGCGGTGAATGTCGACACGCGGGCTTGACCACCCGCGCGGGATCCCTCTACCTTTCCCGCACGGTTCGCAATCTGACATAACTATAACCCTCTGGTTGAGGGTGAGGGTTGGGTCGGAGCGCACCGGTGGCGTCTTCCCCTCGCCGCCGAAGGCCGGTGGACGGACGCGCGTGCATTCCCCGTGCACGACAGACGAGAGAGGTACTTCCCCGTGGCTGCACCCCAGAACTACCTGGCGGTGATCAAGGTCGTCGGCATCGGCGGCGGTGGCGTCAACGCGGTGAACCGCATGATCGAGTGCGGTCTCAAGGGTGTTGAGTTCATCGCGGTCAACACCGACGCGCAGGCGCTGCTCATGAGCGACGCCGACGTGAAGCTCGACGTCGGCCGCGAGCTGACGCGCGGTCTCGGTGCCGGCGCCGACCCCGAGGTCGGTCGCAAGGCGGCCGAGGACCACCGCGAGGAGATCGAAGAGGTGCTCAAGGGCGCCGACATGGTGTTCGTCACCGCGGGCGAGGGCGGCGGCACGGGCACCGGCGGCGCGCCGGTCGTGGCCCGCGTCGCGCGCGACCTCGGTGCGCTGACCATCGGCGTGGTCACCCGTCCGTTCGCGTTCGAAGGGGCGCGCCGCGCCGACCAGGCCGAGAGCGGCATCGAGTCGCTGCGCGGCGAGGTCGACACGCTCATCGTCATCCCGAACGACCGCCTCGTGGAGACCAGCGACCGCAACGTCACCGTCATGGAGGCGTTCCAGTCGGCCGACCAGGTGCTCCTGCAGGGCGTGCAGGGCATCACCGACCTCATCACGACGCCGGGCCTCATCAACCTCGACTTCGCCGACGTCCGCACCGTCATGAAGGATGCGGGCTCCGCGCTCATGGGCATCGGCTCGGCCCGCGGCGACGACCGCAGCCAGGTCGCGGCCGAGATGGCGATCGCCAGCCCGCTGCTCGAGTCGAGCATGGAAGGTGCGCGCGGCGTCCTCATCAACATCAGCGGTGGCAGCGACCTCGGCCTGTTCGAGATCACCAACGCCGCCGACATCGTGCGCGAGGCCGCGTCACCCGAGGCGAACATCATCTTCGGCACCGTCATCGACGACGCGCTCGGCGACGAGGTGCGCATCACCGTCATCGCCGCGGGCTTCGAAGGTGGGGCTCCGCGTCCCCGCGCCGCGGCTCCGCGGCGCGCGGCCGTCGCTCCGGCGCCGGTCGTCGTCGAGGCGCCGGACCCCGAGCCGGAGCCGGTCGGCGTCGCGTCCTACGCGTCGGACACCCCGACCCGCACCGTGACCTTCGACGACTACGCGGACGAGCCGCGGCGCGGTGGGCTCCGTCCCGAGCCGCGCCGTCCGGTCGTGTTCGAGGACGACGACGACCTGGACGTCCCCGACTTCCTGAAGTAGCTGACTGAAGCAGCTGAAGCAGCTGAAGCAGGCGCACGGCTCGCTGCTCGACGAAGCCCCGGTCCCCTCGGCCGGGGCTCCGTCATGTCTCGGGGAGACTGGGCCGGTGCGGGTGACGGCCGGGTTCACGGGGCGGTTCACCGACGGTGCGGTGAGCGCCGCGCCGTACGACACGTGGAACCTCGGCACGCACGTCGGGGACGACCCCGCCGCCGTCACGGCCAACCGCGCGTTGCTCGCGCAGCGCACCGGCGTGGACGTCGCCGACCTGGTGTTCATGGAACAGGTGCACGGACCGCACATCGCGGTCGTCGACGGACGCCGGCCGGACGCGGTGCCGGGCGTCGACGCCGTCATCACCGCCGAGCCCGGCCTGGCGCTCGTCGTGCTCGTCGCCGACTGCGTGCCCGTCCTGCTCGTCGACCCGGCGAGCGGCGTGCGTGCGGCAGTGCACGCCGGCCGGCGCGGCGTGGCCAACGGCATCGTCACGGCCACGGTCGAGCAGCTGCGCACGATGGGGGCGAACCCGTGGGCGCGGCTCGGGCCGTGCATCGGGGGCTGCTGCTACGAGGTCGGGCCGGACGTGTTCGACGAGGTCGTCGCGGTCGCGCCGGAGGCCGCCTCCACCACGCGCGCCGGGACCCGCAGCCTCGACCTGCGCCGCGCGGTCGTCGCCCAGCTCGAGCGCGCGGGCGTGCAGCAGGTCAGCGCCGACGCCGCCTGCACCGCCGACGACCCGCGCTGCTTCTCCTACCGACGCGACGGCGTCACCGGCCGCATGGCCGGCATCGTCGCGGCGTTCGCGTGACCCACCGGGGCGCCGAGGTCGCGGCCAACCTCGGCGACGTGCGCGCCCGCATCGCCGCCGCCTGCGCCGCGGCGGGGCGGGACGCCGGCGACGTCGAGCTCGTCGCGATCACCAAGACGTTCCCGCTCACCGACGTCGAGCACCTGGCCGCCGCCGGCCAGCACGTCTTCGGGGAGAGCCGTGACCAGGAGGGCCGCGCCAAGGCCGCCGCCCGCGCCGACCTCGAGTGGCACTTCGTCGGCCGGCTGCAGACCAACAAGGCGCGTTCGGTCGGGGGGTGGGCCCGCGTGGTCGAGTCCTTCGACCGGGCCGAGCTCGCGGCCCCTCTGGCCCGGGGCGCGGCCGAGGTCGGCGCGGCGGCACCGATCGTCCTCATCCAGGTGAGCCTCGACGGCGACCCCGAGCGCGGGGGAGCGCGACCGGCCGACGTCGCCCGGGTGGCCGCCGCCGCGACCGCCGCCGGTCTCGACGTGCGCGGCGTCATGGCCGTCGCGCCGCTCCGCGCCGACCCGCAGCGGGCGTTCGCGCAGCTCCGCTCCGTGCGCGACGGGCTGTCGTCCGAGCTGCCGGGCGCGCGCTGGATCTCCGCCGGGATGTCCGGCGACCTCGAGGCCGCGGTGGCCGAGGGCGCGACACACGTGCGCATCGGGTCGGCGTTGCTCGGTCGTCGGCCGCCCCCGACGGGCTAGCATCCGAGCATGGCCGGGCTCCTGCGCAAGTCGATGCTGTACCTCGGTCTCGTCGACGACGAGGAGGGCTACGCCGAGCACGACCAGTTCGGCGACGACTACGGCTACGGCGAGCAGGGGTACGACGAGCCCGCCTACGACGACCGTCCCGCGCGTCCCGAGCCCGAGCGCCGCAGCGTCCGCACCCTCGACCGCCAGGACCGGGGCGCCGGCCTCGCCGTCGCCGAGGCACCGGCCGCGCGGCCGCAGTCAGGCGGCGGCCTGTCGCGCATCACGACGCTGCACCCGCGCACCTACAACGACGCCCGTGCGATCGGCGAGGAGTACCGCCGTGGGGCGCCCGTCATCATGAACCTGACCGAGATGGACGAAGCCGACGCGAAGCGCCTCGTCGACTTCGCCGCCGGCCTGACGTTCGGCCTGCGCGGTCGCATCGAGAAGGTGACCAAGGGCGTGTTCCTGCTCAGCCCGCACGGCGTGGACGTCACGCTCGACGCCGACACCGGCGTCGTGCAAGGCGGCTTCTACAACCAGTCCTGACGTCACCTCTCGTACGTGTCATCCCAGTCCGTCGTCGGACGGATCCTCTCCGACCTGGTCACGCTGTACCTGCTGGTCCTGTTCGCCCGCGCGGTCATCGACTGGGTGATGGCTCTCTCGCACTGGCGGCCGACCGGCTTGGCGATCCCGCTGTTCGAGGTCATCTACACGGTCACCGATCCGCCGATCAAGCTGCTCCGCCGGCTCATACCGCCGTTGCGCATCGGGAGCACCGCACTGGACCTCGGGTTCCTCGTGCTCGTCCTCGCGCTCGTCATCATCCAGCAGACGGTGCTCACCCAGATCTGACCCGACAGCTCTGCCCGCACCCCGAGACCCGCCCCAGCCGACCGGCGAGAGAGACTGCACGACGTGGCACTCACCCCACAGGACGTCCGCGACAAGAAGTTCACGACGACGCGGTTCAAGCCCGGCTACGACGAGGACGAGGTCGACGCCTTCCTCGACGAGGTCGAGGCCGAGCTCGCGCAGCTCCTCACCGAGAACACGGTGCTGCGTGATCGCGTGACCGTGCTCGAGTCGGCCCCGCCGCCCCCGACCGCCGTCGAGCCCGCCGTCGCGGAGCCCGCGGCTCCCGCCGCGGCCGGGCCCGCCGGCGACGACGAGCTCCCGGCCGCCGCGCTCAGCGGGCCCTCGGCCGAGATGGAGGAGATGCTCCGGCGCACGCTGCTGCTCGCCCAGCGCACGGCCGACCAGGCCGTCGCCGAGGCGCAGGAGGAGGCCGCGCGGCTCAAGGCCGAGGCGCAGGCGCACGCCGACCGGCTCGTGGGCGAGGCCAAGACCGAGGCGGAGCGGCACGAGCGCGAGGCCACCGCCCGCCGCGAGGCCGCCGTCGCGGCCATCGAGGCCGACCGCCGCGCGATCGAGGCCCAGGTGGAGGCCCTGCGCGGCTTCGAGCGGGAGTACCGCACCCGGCTCAAGGCCTACCTGGAGCTGCAGCTGCGCGAGCTCGACAACGTCGGCCGGGCGACCGCCCCGACGGCGACTGGCCCGGTGCCGACGCCCGCCGCAACCCCGCCCGCGCAATCCTGACCCGGCGGCTCGCGGCGCCCGTCATCGGAGGCTTGCCCGAGATCGGTCGGTAGGCTGCCGACCGGCACGACCTGACCGACACCCCCGCACCAGCCCCGAACTGACCCAACCGGCGCACGACCTGCCCCGCCCGACTCCCTAGGTGAGACACCCTTGATCGTGATCAGCGGAGCCCTCGTGCTCCTCGCGCTCGTCCTCCTGCTCGTCGGCCTGGCCATGAAGGGCCTCACGGTCGTCTACATCTCGATCGGTGTGAGCGTCGCCGCCGGCCTGTTCCTGCTGGGCGGGGTCTTCACACGCCGCGACGAGCTGGCCGACGCCCCCGCCGGGCTCGAGCCCGCAGGTGACGCCGTCGCCGTCGTGACGCCGCCGCGCGTCGACGCGCCGACCACGGCGATCCAGGTGCCCGCTCCGGTCCCGGCCGCCGTCGCCGACCCGTTCGGCAACGCGTCGGACGACGCTGCGGGTGACGACGGGTTCGCCGACGAGGACGACCTCGCCGAGGTGCCCGCCGTGCCCGCGCGCCGCGTCGCCGCGACCCGCGCAACCACCCGCACCGCACCGCGCACCACCACGCGCA
This sequence comes from Mycobacteriales bacterium, assembly GCA_035545535.1. Lineage (GTDB taxonomy): Bacteria > Actinomycetota > Actinomycetes > Mycobacteriales > CAJCIY01 > DASZYF01. Next base: position 8,575 of record DASZYF010000209.1, read on the forward strand.
CCTCCACGCCCACCGCGGGGGCCCGCCCGACCGCGGCGAAGTCGCCCACGCGCACCACCAAGGCCGCGCCGGTCAAGAAGGCGGTCAAGGCCACGCCCGCGCCGACGGCCGCGCGGAAGGCCGTGAAGGCGGCGCCCGCGAAGGCGGTCGCCAAGAAGGCCGTGCCGGCCAAGAAGGCCGCTCCCGCGAAGGCGGTCGCCAAGAAGGCGGCGCCGGCGAAGAAGGCCGTCGCCAAGAAGGCGACGCGCTAGTCCCGTAGCGCGCCGGCCCGCCGGTGACCGCGCTCGGGTTCGCGCACCGGGGCTCGCCGCGTGCGGGGGTGCGCGAGAACACGCTCGCGGCGTTCCGCACCGCCGTCGCCGACGGCGCCACCGCGATCGAGAGCGACGTCTGGCTCACCCGGGACGGCGTGCCGGTGCTGCACCACGACGGCGCGCTCGGCGGCTGGCTGCGCACGCTGCTGCACACCCGCACGCCGCTCGCGACGCTCACGCGCTCGGACCTGCCGGGCTGGCTGCCGTCGCTCGCCGACTACTACGCGGAGATCGGCGCCGCGCTCCCGCTGAGCCTCGACGTGAAGGGCCCCGGCGCGGCGGCGGCCTCGATCGACGTCGCGCGGGCCGCGGGCGGCGTGCAACGGCTGTGGCTGTGCGGTGACGTGTCCGAGCTGCCGCACTGGCGGCAGCTCGACGCCGACGTGCGGCTCGTCGACTCCACCCGGCGCAAGAACCTCGGGGAGACGGTCGCCGCCCGCGTCGCGCGCATCGCCGCGGTGGGCGCGCAGGCGCTCAACATGAAGGTGCAGGACTGGACCCGGCCCGACGTCGACGCGGCGCACGCGGCGGGCGTGCTCGCGTTCGGCTGGGACGCGCACACGACGCACGCCGTCGGGCGCGCGAAGGCGCTCGGCCTCGACGGCGTGTACGGCGACTCCGTGCGTGCGCTCGCGCTGCTGCAGGGCTGACCCAGAGCGAGCTGACGCAGGTCAGCGCTTGCGGAACGGGTCCCGCGGCGGCGGCATCGGCATGGTGAGCCGGGTGCCCTCGATCGTCAGCCCGGTGAGCGAGAGCACGCAGGTGAGGATCGTCTCGGGGTTGTGGTTCGCCGCGATGCCCTGGGCGGTCACCATCGCGCGGTAGATCGTCGCGTAGTAGCGCACCGGGGTGTCGTAGATCCAGTCGATCGATCCGAGGTGCACGGCGTCGCCGTGGGATCCCTGCGGGCCGTTGAACGGGCCGCTCCACACCTGGATGCCGGCCGGACCGGCGGAGAAGATGCCGCCGTTGCCGACGTCGTGACGACGCGCCTCGGCGAGCAGCTCCCGCGCCTCGCGCTCGCGCAGCACCAGGGCCGGGCGCACGTTGGAGGCGAGTGCGGGGACGGCGACCGCGTGCGGGTTCAGGTTGACGTCCGCACCGGGGTCGGCGTCGGCCAGGCCGGCCGCCCGTTGCGGCACGGCGGTGGGGTGCGGCGACATGAACGGTGAGCTCAACGCACGAACCTCTGTCCCTGACGGTGCCGGCAGTCCAGTGAGGGTGTCGGCGTCCGGCGCCGCCACCTTGACCCCAGTGCGTGCCCCCATGTGGGTGAGCGGCGGGCTGGTCCGTCCGGAGCAGCCCCCTCAGGGGCGGACGACCTCGAGCCAGATCCACAGCCCCAGCGCCTCGTCGCGGATCTCCTCGCCCCCGCGCCCGGGGGGCCCGGGGCTCACCGCGACCGCCAGGACCTCCTTGGCGATGCGCTCCTTGTGCTCCTCGATCGCCTCGGCGAGCTCGTCCTTGGCCCGCCACCAGAGCCGCACGCGGTCGCTGATGGCGAGCCCGCGCGCCTTGCGCATGTCGTTGATCGAGCGGACCGCCTCGCGGGCCAGGCCCGCGCGCACCAGCGGCGGGCTGAGCGTGAGGTCCAGCGCGACCGACAGGCCGTCGCCTGACGCGACCGCCCAGCCCTCGCGCGGGCTCTCGGTGACGAGCAGCTCCTCGCCGGACAGGACGTGCTCCGCCCCGTCGAGGGTGATCGTGACGCTGCCCTTGGCCCGGTCGTACGCGGCGGCGGTGACCTGCTCGGCGACCTCCTTCGTGCGGTTGCCGAACCGCTTGCCGAGTGCGCGGAAGCCGGGCTTCACCACGACGTCGACCAGCTCGTCCTGACCCGACAGCGGTGCGATCGCGTCGACGTTCAGCTCCTCCGCGAGCTCCTGCATCAGCTCGTCGGGCAGGGGCGGCATCGACGCGGGCAGCGAGACGAGCGCGCGGCCGAGGGGCTGCCGCGTCTTGACGCCACTCGTCGCGCGGGCGGCGCGGCCGAGCTCCACCAGCTTGCGCAGCGTGGACATCTGCGCGCGCAGCGCATCGTCCTCCCATCCCGTGACCTCGGGCCAGGACGACAGGTGCACCGAGTCCGCGTCGTTCGCGCGGCGAACGTGCTGCCACACCTCGTCGGCGATGAACGGGACGAACGGCGCCATCACCTGCGTCAGCAGCCGCACGGCGTGGTGCAGGGTGGCGAGCGCGAGGTCGTCGCCGTCCCAGAAGCGGCGGCGCGAACGGCGCACGTACCAGTTCGACAGGTCGTCGACGAGCTGCGTGATGCGACGTCCCGCGCGGGTGGAGTCGTACGCATCGAGCGCCGCCGTCACCTCGGTGACGGTGTCCTGCACCTCTGCGAGCAGCCAGCGGTCGAGCGTCGACAGCGCCCCGCCGCTCGCCAGGCCCTTCGGCAGGTCGCTCGGCGGCGACCACTTCGCGGCGTCCGCGTAGAGGCAGAGGAAGCTCGCGCTGTTCCAGTAGGTGAGCAGCAGCGTGCGCACGACCTCGTCGAGCACCTCGTGCCCGACGCGGCGCGTCGACCACGGGTTGCCGGCGCACAGCATCAGCCATCGCAGCGCGTCGGCGCCGTGCCGGTCGAGCACCTCGAACGGGTCGAGCACGTTGCCGAGGTGCTTGCTCATCTTGCGGCCGTTCTCGTCCACGATGTGACCGAGGCAGAGCACCGACTCGTAGGACGACTTGTCGAACACGAGCGTGCCGACCGCCATGAGCGTGTAGAACCAGCCGCGGGTCTGGTCGATCGCCTCGGCGATGAACTGTGCGGGGTAGCCGCCGTGCTCGACCTTCTCGACGCTGCCCGGCAGGTGCGGGTAGCCGTCCTGCGCGAACGGCATCGAGCCGGAGTCGTACCAGGCATCGATCACCTCGGGGACGCGGTGCTGCTCCGCGCCGCACTCGGAGCACGGGATCGTCACCGCGTCGACGTAGGGGCGGTGCGGGTCGAGCGTCGTGCAGTCGACACCGGACTTCGCCGTCAGCTCGGCGAGCGAGCCCACCACCGTCACCGGGTGGTTCGCGTCGCGCGTGCAGCGCCACACCGGCAGCGGCGTGCCCCAGTAGCGGTTGCGCGACAGCGCCCAGTCGATGTTGTTGCGCAGCCAGTCGCCATAGCGGCCGTTCTTGATGGTGTCGGGGTACCAGTTGGTCTTTTCGTTCTCCCGCAGTAGCGCGTCTTTGATCGCGGTGGTGCGGATGTACCAGCTCGGCAGCGCGTAGTAAAGGAGCGCGGTGTCGCAACGCCAGCAGTGCGGGTAGCTGTGCTCGTAATCGAGCTTCCGGTACAGCAGCCCGCGCGCGCGCAGATCGTCGACCAGCGCCTTGTCGGCGGTCTTGAAGAAGACCCCGCCCACCAAAGGCAATTCCGCGAGAAAAGTGCCGTCGGGTCGCACCGGATTGACTACCGGTAGCCCATACGCGCGGCTGACCGCGAGGTCGTCGGCGCCGAACGCAGGCGCCTGATGCACGAGCCCGGTGCCGTCCTCGGTGGTGACGTAGTCGGCCAGGACGACGTAGTGCGCGTTCTCGCCGTCGAAGTCGACGAGCTCGAACGGGCGCTGATAGGTCCAATGCTCCATGTCGCGGCCGGGGAATCGGTCGACGATCTCGTGCTCTCGCGAGCCGACCACCGACGCCACCAGCGGTTCGGCGACGACCAATGTCTCGGCCGGCGTCCCGTCGTCCGCGGCTTGCAGGCGCACCGCGACGTAGGCGACGTCGGGATGCACGGCGACGGCGGTGTTGCTGACCAGCGTCCACGGTGTCGTCGTCCAGACCAGCAAGGACGCGTCACCGGCGAGAGGGCCGCTCGTCAATGGGAAACGGACGTACACGCTGGGGTCGGTGACGTTGAGGTAGCCGAGCGAGACCTCGTGGTCGGACAACGCCGTTCCGCAGCGCGGGCAGTACGGGGCGACCCGATAGTCCTGCACCAGCAGGCCCTTGTCGAAGATTTGCTTCAGCGACCACCACACGCTCTCGACGTAGGGGGTGTCCATCGTGCGGTAGGCCTGCGAGAGGTCGACCCAGTACCCCATGCGCTCGGTGAGCTTTTCGAACGCGTCGACGTGCCGCTCGACGGACTTACGGCACTTCGCGTTGAACTCGGCGATGCCGTACGCCTCGATGTCTTGCTTGCCGTTGAACCCGAGTTCTTTTTCCACCTGGAGTTCGACGGGCAGGCCATGGCAGTCCCAGCCGGCTTTGCGCGGGACGTGGTGGCCCTTCATCGTCTTGAACCGCGGGAACAAGTCTTTGAAGACGCGCGCCTCGACGTGGTGCGTGCCGGGCATCCCGTTGGCGGTCGGCGGGCCCTCGTAGAACGTCCACTGCGGGCGGCCTTGGGACTGCTCGAGCGACCGGTCGAAGACCTTGGAGTCGTGCCAGCGGCGCAGCACCTCGTGCTCGAGCGCGGGCAGGTCGACCTGCGTTGGCAGCGGGGTGAACATCGGTACCTCCGTCGTCGGCTCGGCGAGCTTGGCCCGGTTTTGGACGGCTCGACCGCTTGCGTGCGGCGGAGGGACGAGGCCGGTCGGCCCCGCGGTACCACCCTCCTTGGACCGGGCGAGCCCGATCCCACTCTTGCCTTGCGGCGCCGGATCTACTAGGCGCGGCGATCGCGCGCGGTTCTCCCGGCGGCTCAGGGGTGATTTTCGCCGCGCGCACCGCCCTGGGCTTCCACCGTCCCCAGGTCGCTCTCGCTTGCGTGCGCGGTTACTCGTCCCGTCATTGCCGTTCGCGGCCGGCCAGTCGCGAGAGGTCAGCCGCGAGAGGTCAGTCTACGGTCAAACCGCGGGCGATCAGCTCGTGGCGCAACTGCTCGGGCGACTTGAACGCGATCGCGTCGAACCCGGCCTCGGCGGCGGCGGCGACATTCTTGGGGGAGTCGTCGATGAAAATCGCGCGGCTCGGGTCAACGTCGTGGCGCTGCGCGACGAGGTTGAAGATCGCCCGGTCGGGCTTGATGAGGCCGACCGTCCCCGAGATCAGCACACCGTCGAAGTCGTCGAGGAACGTCATCCGGTGGCGCGCCCGCGGAAACGTCTCGGCCGACCAGTTCGACAGCGCGATGAGCCGAAGGCCGCGGCGCTTCAGCGCTTCGGCAATCCGCACGGTGCCCTCGATCGGGTGGCCGAGCATCTCGTCCCACCGGCCGTAGTACGCCTCGATCAACGCCGCCTGCTCTGGGTGCTTCGCCACGAGGATCGCGGTGGCCTCGGCGAGTGTGCGGCCGCGATCTTGCTCGGCGTTCCACTCGGGCGTGCAGACCTCCGCCAGGAAGCGCTCCATGTCCGCCTCGGCGTCCGGACCGGTGAAGATCGTCCGGTAGAGATGGCGTGGATCCCAGTCGATCAGCACCCCGCCGAGATCAAAGACGACGGTGTCGATTGCGCGTGCGGTCACCCGCCGAAGACTAGTGCGCCTAGCCTGGACGACGTGCCGCCCGACCTCCCGCTGACGGTCGCGATCCGGGTCGCGCCCGCGTCGTCACGCACCTCGGTGGGCGGACGACGAGGAGACGCGCTCGTCGTCCGCGTCACCCAGCCCGCGGTCGACGGACGCGCGACCGAAGCGGCGCTGGCGGCGATCGCCGAGGCCCTCGGCGTGCGGCGTGGCGACGTCCGGCTGGTGCGCGGCGCGACCTCGCGCGACAAGATCGTCGCGATCGACGACTCGAGCGCCGAGCTACGCGGTCGACTGGCCGAGCTGATGGCGGCGACCGGCGCGCGCCGGTGAGCTGGTGACGGCTGTTGTCGCTCAGCCACCGCAGCCTTCAGTGACTTCTCGCGAGCGGCGTGTCGCGCGCGGGAACCGCGGAAGAATCCGACGGCGCGCCTGGTTGCTCAGCGCGCAAACCGGACCTATCCTCGCCTGACTTGGTCGGCGATCATGATCGAGGACGCTCTAGGGAGCATCAGATGCCTACAAAGCGCCGTGACGGCGAAGTGGC
>DASZYF010000210.1:0-26779 GCA_035545535.1 Mycobacteriales bacterium
CCGTCCCCGGGCTCGGCGCTGCGGCTGCGGTCGTCCCCCGGCTCCGGCGAGCCGACCGCCGAAGGCGCGGACGAGGGGGGCACGGTTGCGGTCGGCGTCGTGAGCACGGTGCCGGGTGACGGGTTGTGGTCGGTGTGGTGGCCGAGCGTGGCTCCGGCGACGCCGACGCCGCCGAGCAGCACGACCGCACCGACGGTGCCCGCGGCGGTCAGGCGCCGCCGCGCGGTGGCCCGCCGGGCGACGATCGCCGCGACCGCGGCGCGTGCGTCCGCACCGGGTTCGGGCGCGTAGGGGTCGTCGAGGTGCTCGAACATCAGCCCCGCACCTCGCCGACGGCGGCGGGATCGGACAGGACGGTTCGCAGGGCCGCGAGCCCCCGGCTCGCGTGCGTCTTGACGGCGCCGGCGCTGATGCCCAGTGCGGCGGCGGTGTCGGCCTCGGAGAGGTCGGCGAGGTAGCGCAACGCGACGACCTCACGCTGACGCCTCGGCAGCTTGCGCAGGACCCGCTGCAGGTCGACGCGCTCCTCGACGTGCGGGTCGGGCACGGTCGTGGGTGCCGGTGGCGGGGCGAGCCGTCGCCGGCGGGCCCAGCCGCGGGCGACGTCGAGCGCCTGGCGGGCGGCGACGGTGACGACCCAGGGCTGCGGGTCGTCGCGCAACCGGTCCCACCGGTCGCACGCCCGCGCCATCGTCTCCGCCGCCACGTCTTCCGCTTCCGCCCGGACGCCGAGGATGCGGTAGGCCACGCGGTACGCGAGCGCGTACAGCGTGGCGAACGCGTCCTCGTAGGCGTCGCTCGCCGTCATGTCCACTGCTCCACGTCCGAAGGCCCCCCGAGGTTGACACGGCCGCAGGGGAGGTCCGGCTCACCGCCGCAGGGCGGAGGGTGCCGCGTGCTCTACGCCAGGGACCTACTCGACGGTCACAGACTTCGCGAGGTTGCGCGGCTGGTCGACGTCGAGCCCGCGCGCCCGGGCGAACTCGGCGGCGAGCACCTGCATCGGCACGACCGACAGCAGCGGCGAGAGCAGCGTCTTCGTGTCGGGCACGCGGATGAGGTGGTCGGCGTACGGGGTGACCGACTCGTCACCGTCGGTCGCGACCACGATGGTGCGGGCGCCGCGGGCGCGCAGCTCCTGCACGTTCGTGACGAGCTTCGGGGTGAGCACGTGACGGGTCGCGAGCACGACGACCGGCGTGCCGTCCTCGACCAGCGCGATGGGGCCGTGCTTGATCTCCCCCGCCGGGAACCCCTCGGCGCTCACGTACGCGAGCTCCTTGAGCTTGAGCGCGCCCTCGAGCGCGACGGGGTAGCCCACGTGCCGGCCGACGAACAGCACCCGCTCCTGGTCCGAGATCTCCCGCGCGAGCTCCCGCACGCCGTCCATGCGCGAGAGCACCTCGTCGACGAGGTCAGGGACCTCTTGCAGGTCGCGCATGTGCGAACGCACCTCGTCGGCGTCGCGGGTGCCGCGCAGCTGCGCGATGTAGAGACCGACGAGGTACATGGCGGTGATCTGCGTGATGACGGCCTTGGTCGACGCGACCGCGACCTCCGGCCCGGCGCGCGTGTAGAGCGCGGCGGCGCTCTCGCGCGCGATGGTCGAACCGACGGTGTTCGTCACCGCGAGCACCCAGGCGCGCTGCGACCGCGCATGGCGCACGGCCTCGAGCGTGTCCGCGGTCTCACCGCTCTGGCTCACCGCGACGACGAGCGAGCGCCGGCCGACGACCGGATCGCGGTAGCGGAACTCCGAGGCCATCTCGACCTGCACCGGCAGCCGCGCCCAGCGCTCGATCGCGTACTTGCCGACGAGGCCCGAGTGGTAGGCGGAACCGCACGCGACGACGAAGACCTGGTCGAGGCCACGGATGTCTTCGTCCGACATCGCGAGCTCGTCGAGCTGCAGCAGGCCGTTCGCGCCGATGCGGCCGCCGAGCGTCGCGCGCACCGCCTCGGGCTGCTCGGCGATCTCCTTGTCCATGAAGAACTCGTGGCCGCCCTTCTCGGCGGCCGCGGTGTCCCAGTCGACGTGGAACGTCTCGGCCTCGACGACGTTGCCCTCGAGGTCGGTGACGCGCGCACCTTCACGGCGCAGCTCGACGACCTGGTCCTGGTCGACGACCCGGGCGGTGCGCGTGTGCGCGATGAAGGCGGTGACGTCGCTGGCGAGGAAGGTCTCGCCGTCGCCCTCGCCCACGACGAGGGGCAGGTTGCGGCGGGCGCCGACGACGAGGTCCGGGTGGTCGCGGTGCGCGACGACCAGGACGTAGGAGCCTTCGAGGCCGGCGCAGACGCTGCGCACCGCGGCCGCGAGGTCACCGTCGTAGCGCTCCTCGATGAGGTGCGCGACCGCTTCGGTGTCGGTCTCGCTCGTCAGCTCGTGACCCCGGGTCTCGAGTCCCTCGCGCAGCTCGGCGAAGTTCTCGAGCGTGCCGTTGTGCACGACCGCCACGGCGCCCTGGCAGTCGACGTGCGGGTGGGCGTTGCGGTCGGTCGGCGCGCCGTGCGTGGCCCAACGCGTGTGCCCGATCCCGGCGGTGCCGGTGAAGGGCGGTGCGGCGGCGAGCTCCTTCTCGAGGTTCACGAGCTTGCCCGCCTTGCGCGCGACCTGGAGACCGCCGTCGGCGAGGACGGCGACGCCGGCCGAGTCGTAGCCGCGGTACTCGAGGCGCCGCAGGCCGTCGACGACGACGTCGACCGCCGGCTTGGCGCCGACGTAGCCGACGATGCCGCACACGCTGATGCCCTCCTCACGACCGCGTCCACCGGAAACGCTACGTCGCCCGTCCTGACGCTCCGAAGCGCCGCGCCCGTTCCCGCCCGCTCGGGCTCAGGCTCCTTCGACGACCGCCGCGATCGTCGCCGCCACCCGCTCCGCCTCGTCATCCGTGGGCGCTTCCACCATGACGCGCACGAGCGGCTCGGTGCCGCTCGCCCGCACCAGCACGCGCCCGCGGTCGGCGAGCGCGGCCTCGGCCGCCCGGACGGCGGCCGCGACCGCGGCGCGCCCGGCGACCTCCTTGGCCGGCGCCGAGCTGCGCACGTTGACGAGCACCTGAGGGAGCCGCTGCACGACGGCGGCGAGCTCGGCCAGCGGGCGGCCCGAGCCGGCGACCGCGGCGAGCAGGTGCAGCGCCGTGCGGATGCCGTCGCCGGTGGGCGCCTCGTCGAGCACGATGACGTGCCCGCTCTGCTCTCCGCCGAGGACGAACCCGCCGGCCTGCATGGCTTCGAGCACGTTGCGGTCGCCGACCGGGGTGGCGACGACGGTGATGCCGTGCGCGCGCATCGCGTGGTGGAAGCCGAGGTTGGCCATGACCGTGCTCACGACGGTGTCGTGCGTGAGCCGGCCCTGCTCGCGCAGCGCGAGCGCGAGGATCGCGAGGATCTGGTCGCCGTCGACGACGTCGCCGTCCGCGTCGACGGCGAGGCACCGGTCGGCGTCGCCGTCGTGCGCGATGCCGACGTGGGCGGCGTGCGTGCGCACCGCGGCCCGTAGGGGCTCGAGGTGGGTGGCGCCGCACCCGTCGTTGATCGCGCCGGCGAACGCGTTGATCGCGATGACCTCGGCGCCGGCCTGCTCATAGACCTGCGGTGCGGTGCCCGACGCCGCACCGTTGGCGCAGTCGACGACGATGCGCAGTCGGTCGAGCCCCTTGGGCGCGACGGTGAGCAGGTCGGCGACGTAGGCCTCGGCGTCGCTGCCGTCGCAGCCGGCGACGACGCCCACGTCCCCGCCGGTCGGACGGGTCCACGGGGTGCCGATCGCCACCTCGACCGCGGACTCCTCGGCGTCGGTGAGCTTGCGCCCGCCGCGGCCGAACAGCTTGATCCCGTTGTCCGGCGCGGGGTTGTGCGAGGCGGTGACCATGACGCCCAGGTCGGCGTCGCGGGCCGCGAACGCGACGAGAGCGGTGGGGACGACGCCGAGCCGGATGACGTCGGCGCCGGCCGACGTCGCGCCGGCCGCGAACGCGTCGCGCAGCATCGGCCCGCTCGGGCGGGGGTCGGTGCCGATGACCACGCGGGGCCGGGGCCGGCCGGCGCCGAGCACGCGGACCGCGGCCGAGCCCAGCGCGAGCGCGAGCTCCGGGGTGAGGTCGTCGTTGGCGCGGCCCCGGACGCCGTCGGTGCCGAAGAGGCCCACCGCGGCAGCGGGCGACTAGCGCTTCGAGTACTGGGGCGCCTTGCGGGCCTTCTTGAGCCCGTACTTCTTGCGCTCCTTGACCCGGGGGTCACGGGTGAGGAAGCCGGCCTTCTTGAGGGTCGGGCGGCTGTCGTCCTCGGCCTCGGTCAGGACGCGGGCCAGGCCCAGGCGCAGCGCGCCGGCCTGGCCGGAGATCCCGCCGCCGTTCACGGTGGCGATGACGTCGTAGGCCTCGACGCGCTCGAGGCGGACCAGCGGCTCCTTGATGAGCTGCTGGTGGACCTTGTCCGGGAAGTAGACCTCGAGCGTGCGGCCGTTGACCGTGAACTGCCCGGTGCCGGCGATGACGCGCACGCGCGCGATGGCCTCCTTGCGGCGGCCGGTGGCGCGGATCGCGCCGGACGGGTCGGTGATGATCGCCATGTTCTTCGGATGTCCTTTGCGGCGCTTCTACTGCGCGATCTGGGTGAGCTCGAACGGCACCGGCTTCTGCGCCTGGTGCGGGTGGTCCGGGCCGGCGTAGACCTTCAGCTTCGAGGCCATCTGACGACCGAGCGTGTTGTGCGGGAGCATCCCCTTGATCGCCTTCTCGACGATCTTCTCCGGACGGGTGTTGAGCACCTCGTCGTAGGACTGGCGGCGCAGACCGCCCGGGAAGCCCGAGTGCGTGTAGACGGTTGACTGCACGCGCTTGTTGCCCGTCATCGCGACCTTGCCGGCGTTGATGACGATGACGAAGTCGCCGGTGTCGATGTGCGGCGCGTAGTACGGCTTGTGCTTGCCGCGGAGCAGGCGCGCGGCGTGCGTCGCGAGACGGCCCAGGACGACGTCGGAGGCGTCGATGACGTGCCAGGTCCGCTGGACGTCGGCCGGCTTCGGCGTGAAGGTGCGCACAGGGATGCTCTCTCGTTCGACGATCGGGGTGCTCGGGCGCCGCCCGGATCGGGCCGGGGCACGTGCGAGCGCGTCGCGCTAGGCGCAACGATCGTCAAGGCTACCGCACCGCCGGAGCCCCCGGGTCCGGACCGGGCAGCCGGCCCCCTGAGGGTGGCCGGGGGTCACGGAACCCCGGGTCAGGACCCGGCGCGGGTCCGCTGACGGCGGCGGCTCTGCTCGTTGTCCTGGGCGCGCGATGCGTGGCGGTTGGTGGTGGGACGGGACTCGTCCCACACCGGCTCGAGCGACTCGGTGACCGTGCCGTCGGAGCGGAAGACGAGGAAGCGGTCGAACTGCCGTGCGAACCACCGGTCGTGCGTCACCGTGACGACCGTGCCGTCGAAGGACTGGAGGCCTTCCTCGAGCGCGTCGGCCGAGTCGACGTCGAGGTTGTCCGTCGGCTCGTCGAGCAGCAGCAGCGTCGCACCGCCGAGCTCGAGCAGCAGCACCTGCAACCGTGCCTGCTGACCGCCGGACAGCGTCTCGAAGCGCTGCTCGGCCGACTTCGCGAGGCCGTAGCGCGCGAGCGCGCCCATGCGGGCCCCGATGTCACCGGCGAGCGTCGTGCCGGCGAGCACCTCCATGAGCGTCTTGCCCACGAGCTCGGGGTGGTCGTGGGTCTGGGCGAACAGGCCGGGCACGACGCGCGCGCCGAGCTTGAACGAGCCGGTGTGCGCGACCGTGGTGCTGCCGCCGAGCAGCCGCATCAGGTGGCTCTTGCCGGCGCCGTTGGCGCCGAGGATCGCCAGCCGGTCGCCGTAGAAGATCTCGGTCGAGAACGGCTTCGCGAGACCGGTCAGCTCGAGGTCCTCACAGGTGATGACGCGGATGCCGGTGCGCCCGCCACCGAGCCGCACGTCGAGCGCCTGCGTCGGCGGCGGCGGGGGCGGCGGTCCCTCTGCTTCGAACCTCTGCAGCCGCGTCTGCGCCGCCCGGTAGCGGCTGGCGAGGTCCGGGCTGATGGAGGCCTGCTGCCGGAGGCGGAACACCAGCTGGCGCAGCCGCTGGTGCTCGTCCTCCCACTGGGCGAGCCGGTCGGCCATGCGCTCGTTGCGCGCCTTGCGCGCCGCGGCGTAGGTGGGGAACGCGAGGCCCTTGCCACCCCCGTGCGTCCACGCGGTGGAGCCGACCGGCGTCGCCTCGACGGTGATGACCGTCGTCGCGGTGCGCGCGAGCAGCTCGCGGTCGTGGCTCACGAACAGCACGGTCTTGGGCGTTGCGACGATCGCGTCCTCGAGCCACCGCTTGCCGGGGACGTCGAGGTAGTTGTCCGGCTCGTCGAGCAGCAGCAGGTCGTCCCGTCCGCGCAGCAGCGCCTCCAGCGCGAGCCGCTTCTGCTCGCCGCCGGAGAGCTCGGTGAGCCAGCGGAAGTGGGCCTGCGCGTAGGGCTGGCCGAGCGCGGCCGACGTCACCTCGTCCCACAGCACCTCGGCCTCGTAGCCGTGCGCATCGGCGTAGTCGGCCAGCGCGTGCGAGTAGCGCATCTGCGTGGGCTCGTCGTCGGTCTCCATCAACGCGAGCTCGCTCGCGTCGAGCTCGCGACCGGCGGCGCGCAGGTGCGGGTCGCTCACGTCGAGCAGCAGGTCACGGACCGTGCGCTGCTCCTGGCCGGGCACGTGCTTGCCGATGAACTGCGGCATCACGCCCATCGAGCCCATCTTGTTGACGCCGCCGTCGTCGGGCTCGAGCTCACCGGTGATGATGCGCAGCAACGTGGTCTTGCCGGCCCCGTTCGCGCCGACGAGCGCGGCCTTCTGGCCTTCGCCGACCTTGAAGCTCACGTCGTCGAGCAGCACCCGGCCGTCGGGCAGCAGCAGGCTGACGTGCGCCACCTCCAAGCTGCCCATGGGAACCATTGTCCCGCAGCGCTAGCGGCGCACCTGACGGGTTTCTGCCTGGCGGGCGAGGAGGGCGTCGTCACCGTGGGGGTAGTCGACGGCGACGAGCGTGAGGCCGTGCGGCGGCGCCACCGCGACCTCGCTCGCGCGCTCTCCACGCGTGAGCAGCGACGCGGGCCACTCGCGGTCACGCTTGCCCTCGCCGACGGCGAGCAGCGCACCCATCAGCGAGCGCACCATCGAGTGGCAGAACGCGTCGGCGCTGACGTGCGCGATCACGAGCCCACCGCTGCGGCCGACCTCGAGCTTCTTCAACGTGCGCACCGTCGTCGCCCCTTCACGGCGCTTGCAGTAGGCGGCGAAGTCGTGCTCACCCAGCAGGAGCTGCGCGGCCTGGTGCATCGCCGCGGCGTCGAGCGGCGCGGGCCACGTGACGGTGTCGACGCGGCGCAGCGGGTCGGCCACCGTGTCGGTGACGCGGTAGGCGTAGTGGCGCGCGAGCGCGGCGAAGCGCGCGTCGAACGCGGCGCTCACGAACGTGAGGTTGCGGACGCGCACGTCGTCCTCGAGCACCCCGTTGATGCGGCGCAGCTCCAGCTTGGTCGCGGTGTCGGGGACGTCGACGTGCGCCACCTGACCGGTGGCGTGCACGCCCGCGTCCGTGCGGCCGGCGACCGTCAGCTGGACGGGCTCGCGCACGAGGACGGCGAGGGCGTCCTCGACGACGCCCTGCACCGTGCGCAGGCCGGGCTGGCGGGCCCAGCCGGCGAACCGGCTGCCGTCGTAGGCGAGGTCGAGCCGAACGCGCATGCGCCGGGCCGATGAGCCGGGAGCGATCAGCCCTCGGCGGGGTCCTCGTCCTTCGCGGTCTCGGTCTGCTCGGAGGTGACGTCCTCGACCGGCTGGTCGCCCGCTTCGGGGGCGACCTCATCGGCCGGCGTGTCGTCGGCGGCTGCCTCCGCGGCGGGCGCCTCCTCGGCCGGAGCCTCGGCAGCCGTGTCCGCAGCCGCGGCCTCGACCGCGGGCGTCTCGTCCACGGGCGCGTCGGCGACGGCCTGCGCGCTGAGCTCCGCCTCGGTGCTGGCGTCCTCGGCCGCTGCCGTCGCCGGAGCGGCGGCGGTGCCGACGTCGGCCGCGCCACCGCGCTTGAAGCGGGTGCCGCGGGCCTTCTCGGCCTCGCCGACCGCCTCCTGCGCGATGGTCAGCGCCTCGACGAGCTCGATGCGCGCCATGGGCGCGTTGTCGCCCTTGCGCGGGCCGATCTTCGTGATGCGCGTGTAGCCGCCGGGCCGGTTGGAGTAGCGCGGGCCGATCTCGGCGAACAGGTGGTGGACGACGTCCTTGTCGCGCACGACGGTGAGCACCTGGCGGCGCGCGTGGATGTCACCGCGCTTGGCGAAGGTGACCAGCCGCTCGGCGAGCGGCCGCAGCCGCTTCGCCTTCGCGACCGTCGTGGTGATCCCGCCGTGCTCGAACAGCTGGGTGGCGAGGTTGGCCAGCAGCAGCCGCTCGTGAGCGGGGCTGCCCCCGAGGCGGGGACCCTTGGTGGGCGTAGGCATCTCTCGTTCTCCTGCCAGTTCCAGTCGGTTCGGTGCGGCGTAGATCGTTGCTGTGGTGCGAGACCGTCAGCTCAGAGCTGCTCGTTCTCCGGGAACGCGGGCTCCTGGTTGGAGAAGCTCGGCGTGCCGTAGTCGTCGTAGTCGTCGGTGCCGTAGGTCTGCACGACCTGGCTCGGGTCGAACCCGGGAGGGCTGTCCTTGAGGTGCAGGCCCAGCGTCGCGAGCTTCGCCTTGACCTCGTCGATCGACTTCTGGCCGAAGTTGCGGATGTCGAGCAGGTCGGCCTCGCTGCGGGCGACGAGCTCGCCGACCGTGTTGATGCCCTCGCGGCGCAGGCAGTTGTAGCTGCGGACCGTGAGGTCGAGGTCGTCGATGCTCATCGCGAGGTCGGCGGCGAGCTGCGCGTCGATCGGGCTCGGGCCGATGTCGACGCCCTCCGCCTCGAAGTTCAGCTCCTGCGCGAGGCCGAACAGGCCGACGAGCGTCTTGCCGGCGGAGGCGACGGCGTCGCGCGGCGTGGTGCTGGGCTTGGTCTCGACGTCGAGCACGAGCCGGTCGAAGTCAGTGCGCTGCTCGACACGGGTGGCCTCGACCTTGTAGCTCACCTTGAGGACGGGCGAGTAGATCGAGTCGATGGCGATGCGGCCGATCTCGGCGTTGCCGAGCTTCGCCTGGTTCTGCGGAGCGGAGACGTAGCCGCGGCCACGCTCGACGGTCAGCTCGATCTCGAGGCGGCCCTTGTCGTTGAGCGTCGCGAGGTGCAGGTCGGGGTTGTGCACCTCGACGCCGGCGGGCGGCGCGATGTCGGCGGCGGTGACCTCGCCGGGGCCCTGCTTGCGCAGGTACATCACGACCGGCTCGTCGACGTCGCTGGAGACGACGAGCTCCTTGAGGTTGAGGATCAGGTCGGTGACGTCTTCCTTGACGCCCGGCACGGTCTGGAACTCGTGCAGGACGCCCTCGACGCGGATGCTCGTCACGGCCGCGCCCGGGATGGACGACAGCAGCGTGCGGCGCAGCGAGTTGCCGAGCGTGTAGCCGAAGCCCGGCTCGAGCGGCTCGATGACGAAGCGGCTCCGGTAGACGGAGTCCGACGTCTCTTCGGTGAGGGTGGGGCGCTGTGCGATCAGCACGGTGCATTGCTCCTTCGGGTTCTCCGGCACCCGCTATTTGATGCCGGGGTGGTGCTCCTCGCCGAACCTCTATATGAACGGCGAGCCGTGGTGCTGCTTCATGGTCCTTCGGGGCCTCCGACCGTGGCGGAAGAGCGTGCCACGGCCTTTGGCCTACTTGCTGTAGAGCTCGACGATCAGCTGCTCCTGGACCTGCGTGTCGATGACCGCACGGGCCGGCAGGGAGTGCACGAGGATGCGGCCCTGAGCGGAGATGACCTCGAGCCACGCGGGGACGGGACGCAGCCCGGCCTCGGCGATGGCGATCTGGAACGGGGTCAGCTCGAGGCTCTTCTCCCGGACGGTGATGATGTCGTTCTCGGTGACGCGGTAGCTCGGGATGTCGACCTTGACGCCGTTGACCAGGAAGTGGCCGTGGCGCACGAGCTGGCGGCTCATGTCGCGGCTCTTGCCGAAGCCCGCGCGGTAGACGACGTTGTCGAGCCGGCTCTCGAGGATCTTCAGCAGCTCGTCACCGGTCTTGCCGGTGCGGCGGTTGGCCTCTTCGTAGTAGCCGCGGAACTGCTTCTCGAGCACGCCGTAGATGCGCGCGCACTTCTGCTTCTCGCGCTTCTGCAGCAGGTACTCGCTCTCCTTCACGCGACCGCGACCGTGCTCACCCGGCGGGTAGGGACGGATCTCGATCGGGCACTTCGGGCCGTCGCACTTGGCGCCCTTGAGGAAGAGCTTCATCTTCTCCCGACGGCAGCGCTTGCAGTCGGGACCGGTGTAGCGAGCCATCAGACCCTCCGCCGCTTCGGTGGGCGGCATCCGTTGTGCGGGATAGGTGTCACGTCCTGGATGGTGCCGACCTCGAGGCCGGTCGCCTGCAGCGAGCGGATCGCGGTCTCACGGCCGGAGCCGGGGCCCCGCACGAAGACGTCGACCTTGCGCATGCCGTGCTCCTGGGCCTTGCGGGCCGCGTTCTCGGCGGCCATCTGAGCCGCGTAGGGCGTCGACTTGCGCGAGCCCTTGAAGCCGACGTGACCGGCGCTCGCCCACGAGATGACGTTGCCGTTCGGGTCGGTGATGGTGACGATCGTGTTGTTGAACGTCGACTTGATGTGGGCGTGGCCGTGCGCGATGTTCTTCTTCTCGCGGCGACGGACCTTCTTGGGGCCGGCTGAACCGGTACGGGCCTTGGGAGGCATGGGTTACTTCTTCCCTACCTTCTTCTTGCCGGCGACGGTCTTCTTCGGTCCCTTGCGGGTGCGCGCGTTGGTGTGCGTGCGCTGACCGCGGACCGGCAGACCGCGGCGGTGGCGGATGCCCTGGTAGCAGCCGATCTCGATCTTGCGGCGGATGTCCTGCGCCACCTCGCGGCGGAGGTCACCCTCGACCTTGAGGTTCGCCTCGATCCAGTCGCGCAGCGCGACGAGGTCGGCGTCGGTGAGGTCCCGGGCGCGGGTGTCCGGGTTGATCCCGGTCGCCGCGAGGGCCTCCTTGGAGCGGGTGCGACCCACTCCGTAGATGTAGGTGAGGGCGATCTCGACCCGCTTGTCAGTCGGCAGGTCGACGCCCACGAGGCGTGCCACGGGCAGGTAGCTCCTTCATGTCCATGACGGGGGTCTCGACCCGCACCTCCCCCTCCCTGCCCAGGAAGGGCCCCGGCCTCCGTCGCCCGGGGGTGCTCGCCTCGCGGCGAGTGGTGCAGGTCCTTGTTCCAGGTCAGCCCTGGCGCTGCTTGTGGCGCGGGGTTGCCGAGCAGATGACCATCACGCGGCCGTGCCGGCGGATGACCCGGCACTTGTCGCAGATGGGCTTGACGCTCGGCGCGACCTTCATGGTTCTCTCGGTTCCTTCGGTGGGTTCGGACTCGATGCTGCTTGGGACTACTTGTAGCGGTAGACGATGCGGCCGCGGGTGAGGTCGTAGGGCGAGAGCTCCACGACCACGCGGTCCTCGGGGAGGATCCGGATGTAGTGCTGACGCATGCGTCCGCTGATGTGCGCGAGCACCCGGTGCCCGTTGGTCAGCTCGACCCGGAACATCGCGTTCGGGAGCGGCTCGACGACCCGCCCCTCGATCTCGATCGCCCCGTCCTTCTTGGGCATGTCCCTCCGTCTTTTCGGGCCGCGCGCGGCCCAACGCTGTTGTCGTGCCGGATGTGGATCGATCTCCCGGACCCCGGGAGAGCAGGCGCGCGAGCGCCCGCGGGCTCGAGGCCCGAAGAGACACCTTATCACCGGCCCCGGAGTGCCGTCAGCCGGTCCCCCGGACGCTCACGCGGCCTCGCGCCGCGCCTCGTCGCTGGCCCGGTCGCCCAGACGGGCCAGGCCGCCGTCGAAGGCGGTCAGGACCCAGGGCCCGGTGGGGGTGACGGCCACGGTGTGCTCCCAGTGGGCTCCGGGCTGCCCGTCGTCGGTGACCACCGTCCAGCCGTCGTCCAGCTCGTGGACCGCCGGGGCGCCGAGCGTCGCCATGGGCTCGATGGCGAGGGCCAGGCCCGGCTCGAGCCGGAGGCGCCGGTCGCTGCCCCCGGGCCGGTTCTCCACGTCCGGGGCGGTGTGCATCGCCCGGCCGATGCCGTGGCCGGTGTAGTCGCGCAGCCCACCCAGGCCGGCGGCCGACAGCACGCCGTCGACCGCGGTCCCGATGTCGCCGAGGCGCCCCCCGGGGGCGGCGGCGGCCAGGCCGGCCCAGAGCGCCTGCTCGGTCTGCTCGACGAGGTGGCGCACGCCGGGCCCGGCGGCGTCGGAGCCGCCGACGACGGCGGTGAACGCCGCGTCCCCGTGCCAGCCGTCGACGATGGCTCCGCAGTCGACCGACACGACGTCGCCGACCGCGAGCACGCGGTCGGGGCGCGGGATGCCGTGGATGACCTCCGCGCCCACGCTGATGCAGGTCGAGGCGGGGAAGCCGTGGTAGCCGAGGAAGCTCGGGACACCCCCGGCGCCTTCGATGGTAGTCCGCGCGAGGTCGTCGAGCTCACCGGTGCTCACGCCGGGCGCGATCGCGGCACGGAGCGCGGCGAGCGTGCGGGCGACGAGCAGCCCGGCGGCCCGCATCTTGCGCAGCTCGTCCGGCGTCCGCAGCTCCACCTTGCGGGACATCCGAGGGACCGGCCGATCAGTCGCCGAAGCGGCGCAACGCCTCGATCGCGCGGTCGGTCACGTCGTCGACCGGACCCATGGCGTCGATGCCGACGAGCACGCTGCGGGTGGCGTAGAACGCGATGAGCGGCGCGGTCTGCTCGTAGTAGACCTCGAGGCGGTGGCGCACCGTCTCCTCGCGGTCGTCGTCGCGCTGGTAGAGCTCGCCGCCGTCGATGTCGCAGACGCCCGGTTCCTTGGTGGGGTCGAAGTCGACGTGCCACACGCGGTTGCACGTGCGGCAGATGCGGCGGCCGGCGAGCCGGCGCACGACCTCGTCGTCGTCGACGACGAGCTCGAGCACGACGTCGAGCTTGGTGCCGAACGTGTCGCGCAGGATGTCGTCGAGCTGCTCGGCCTGCGGCACGGTGCGCGGGAAGCCGTCGAGCAGGAAGCCACGCGCGGCGTCGTCGTGACCGAGGCGCTCGCGCACCATCTCGACCGTCACCTCGTCGGGCACCAGATCGCCCTTGTCCATGTAGGACTTCGCGAGCTTGCCGAGGTCGGTGCCCTGGCTGACGTTGGCGCGGAAGATGTCGCCCGTCGAGATCTGCGGGACGCCGGTCCGTTCGGCGATGACTTGGGCCTGGGTCCCCTTGCCCGCGCCCGGGGGACCGACCAGGACCAGGCGCACTACCGGAGGAATCCTTCGTAGTTGCGCTGCTGCAGCTGGCTCTCGATCTGCTTCACGGTCTCCAGACCGACGCCGACCATGATCAGGACGCTGGTGCCGGCGAAGGGGAACGGCTGGTTCTTCGTGAGGTTCAGCAGGGCGAGCGGGAGCACGCAGATGATCCCGAGGAACAGCGAGCCAGGCAGCGTGATGCGCGACAGCACGCGGTCGAGGTACTCCGCGGTGGGACGCCCCGGCCGGATGCCGGGGATGAACCCGCCGTACTTCTTCATGTTGTCGGCGACCTCGACCGGGTTGAACGTGATCGCGACGTAGAAGTAGGTGAAGAACATGATCAGCAGGAAGTACGTGAGCAGGTACAGCGGGTGGTCACCGCGACTGATGTAGCGGGTCTCGAAGCTCTGGAAGCTCTTGTTCTGCCAGACCTGCGCGAGCAGCTGCGGGAGCTGCAGGAGCGAGCTGGCGAAGATGACGGGGATGACACCGGCCTGGTTGACCTTGAGCGGGATGTAGGTCGAGGCGCCGCCGTACATGCGGCGGCCGATCATGCGCTTCGCGTACTGGACCGGGATGCGGCGCTGCGCCTGCTCGATGAACACGACGAACACCACGATGCCGATGCCGAGCGCGATGACGGCGGCGAAGACCGGGCCACCGGCGACCTGCAGGATGCGGCCGCCCTGGCTCGGCAGCTGCGCGGCGATCGAGGTGAAGATCAGCAGCGACATGCCGTTGCCGATGCCCTTGCCGGTGATGAGCTCGCCGAGCCACATGATGACGGCGGTGCCCGCGGTCATCGTGATGACGAGCGTCGCCATGCGGAAGATCGAGGTGTCGTAGAGCAAGTGCTCCGAGCACGTCGGGAACAGCCGGCTCGCGCCGCTGGCGTCGGACCGGGCGAGCGCGACGATGCCGGTGGACTGGAGGATGCCGAGCGTGATCGTGAGGTAGCGCGTGTACTGCGTGATCTTCGCCTCGCCGGCCGCGCCCTCGTTCTTGTAGCGCTCGAGACGGGGGATCACGACGGTCAGCAGCTGCAGGATGATCGAGCTGGTGATGTAGGGCATGATCCCGAGCGCGAACACCGACAGCTGCAGCAGCGCACCGCCGCTGAAGAGGTTGACCAGGCTGTAGATGTTGTTGCTCTTGACGCCGCTGCTCGTGAGGCAGGCGTGGATCGCGCGGGTGGAGACGCCGGGCGCCGGCAGGGCGCTGCCCAGCCGGAACAGGATCATGATCCCGAACGTGAAGAGCAGCTTCTTGCGCAGGTCCGGTGTCCGGAAAGCCCTCGCAAACGCGCCGAGCACGCGGTCCTCCAACAGGTGACGGGCCGAGGCTGGCGGACGTCGGGGTCAACGGGACGGGACGGACAGCTTCCTCGGGACGGATGGACCGCTGGCCGGTCCGCTGACTCTAACAGTGGCAGCGGAGCCCGGGGCGGTCGCGCGGATCAGGCGAGGACCGCCTTGGAACCGTCCTCGGCGGTGCGCTCGACGGTGCTCCCGCGAGCGTCCTTCGCAGCATCGCCGGGCAGGACGATCGCCCGCCGATTGGCCAGTGGACGGGTCACCGCGCCTGCAACCAGCAGCAGGACACATCCGACGATGCCGTCCAGCCAGTAGTGGTTGGCGGTGACGAGCACGACGGTGATCGTCGCGGCCGGGTACAGCACCGCCAGGTAGCGCCAGCGCGACCTGAGCGCCATCACGAACGCCACGGCGACGAGCACGGCCCAGGCGACGTGCAGGCTCGGCATCGCCGCGAGCTGGTTGGCGACACCGGACGTCGGATCGGGGCTGTACACCGAGGGGCCGAAGGTCTTCGCGGTGTCGACGCACCCGCACAGCGCGTTGAGCCGCGGTGGCGCGAGCGGGTAGAAGGTCTCGAGGACCAGGCCCAGGACGGTGGTCACCAGCAGCACGTCGCGGAGCCGGCCGTAGAGGGCGCGGTGCCGCACGAGCAGCCAGGCGAAGACGAGGAACGTCACTGCGAAGTGCAGGTTGGCGTAGTAGCCGTTCAGGAAGCGGACGAGGCCGTGGTGGTCGAGGAAGGGCCGCTGCAGGCCGGCCTCCGACGGCAGGTGCAGCCAGCGCTCGGCGTGCCACAGCTTGGCCGCGTGCCGCTCAGCACTGTCGAAGTCGCCCTCGGTGACGGCGCGCAGACCCTCGTAGAGCAGCGTCACGCCCCCGACCAGCGCGACCTGGGTCGTGATGTCGGCGACGCGGGACCCGCGCCAGACGAACCGCGTCCGAGGGGTCTTGGGGCTGACGGCGTCGGAGCGGTGAGCGCTCGCCCGGGGAGCGCCGTAGGCGGCGCTGAGCGTCTCGAACCCCGACACCGCCACGTCCCGGCCAACCTCGCGCGCGCTGGAATGCTTCCCTGATCCTGAGAGCTCTCAGGCGGACCTGAGAGCCAGATCCTTGAACCAGTCTAGGGAATCAGGACACCTCCCGGCCACCAACTATTTGTCGTGTCTTTGCTCAGCATGAGAGCAGTGACCGACCGGTCGGCGGCCGCGACGAGCGTGCGCAGCCGGTGGTGAACCCCCTCAGGCGAGGGTGGTGACGCTCCCGCCGGCGGCCTCGACCTTGGCGCGGGCCGACGCCGAGACCGCGTGGGCGGTCAGCTGGAACGCCTTGGTGATCTCGCCCTCGCCGAGCACCTTCACCGGCTCGCCCTTGCGGACGAGGCCCTTGGCCACGAGCTCGTCGACGCCGACCGCACCGCCGGCGGGGAACGCCAGCTCGATCTTGTCGATGTTCACGACCTGGAACTCGACGCGGTTGCGGTTGCGGAAGCCCTTGAGCTTGGGCAGGCGCATGTAGAGCGGCAGGTTGCCGCCCTCGAAGCCGGGACGGACCTGGTAGCGGGCCTTGGTGCCCTTGGTGCCACGACCGGCCGTCTTGCCCTTGCTGCCCTCACCGCGACCGACCCGGGTCTTCGCGGTGCGGGCGCCCGGGGCGGGACGCAGGTGGTGCGGCTTGAGGGTGCCCTCAGCCGGCCCTCGTGATGTGCCAGTGCGTGCCATGTGACTAATCAACCTCCTCGACGGACACGAGGTGCGTGACCGTCTGGACCATCCCGCGGATCTCGGGGCGGTCCTCCTTGACGACGGTGTCGTGCATGCGCTTGAGGCCCAGCGAGCGCAGCGTCTCGCGCTGGCTGTGGGTCCCGCCGATGCCCGACTTGACCTGGGTGACCTTGAGCCGGGGCATCACGCGCTCCCGGCGGTGGCGGCAGCCGTCGCGTCATGGGCGGCGGCCGCCTGGGCGAGCGCGCGGGCGCGGAGCAGGCCGGCGGGGGCGACGTCCTCGAGCGGCAGACCGCGACGCGCGGCGACCTCCTCCGGACGCACGAGGCCCTTCAGCGCGGCGACGGTCGCGTGCACGATGTTGATCGGGTTGTCGGAGCCGAGCGACTTCGACAGCACGTCGTGGATGCCGGCGCACTCGAGCACGGCGCGCACCGGTCCGCCCGCGATGACACCGGTACCGGGGCTGGCCGGCTTGAGCAGCACGACGCCCGCGGCCGCCTCGCCCTGGATGGGGTGCGGGATCGTGCCGCCGATGCGGGGCACGGCGAAGAACGCCTTCTTGGCCTCCTCGACGCCCTTCGCGATCGCGGCGGGCACCTCCTTGGCCTTGCCGTAGCCGACGCCGACGTTGCCGTCGCCGTCGCCGACGACGACGAGCGCGGTGAAGCTGAAGCGCCGACCGCCCTTCACGACCTTGGCGACGCGGTTGATCGCTACGACGCGCTCGACGTGGTTGGACGCGGGCGCGCCCTGGCCGTCGCGGCGACGCTCGCCGTCACGACCGCGGCGCTCGCCGCCGGTGCCGCCCCTGCGCTGGGGTCCGGGCATGGTTTCCTCTTTCCGTCTTGCGTCGTCGAACTAGAACTCGAGCCCGCCGGCGCGCGCGGCGTCGGCGAGGGCCGCGATGCGGCCGTGGTAGCTGTTGCCGCTGCGGTCGAACACGACGGCGCTCACGCCCGCCGCCTTCGCGCGCTCGGCGATCGCGGTGCCGATGGCGCCCGCCTTCGCGGTCTTGTCACCGGTGCCGCCCTTGAGGGCCTTCTCGGCGGTCGACGCGCTGGCCAGCGTGTGGCCCTTGGCGTCGTCGACGATCTGCGCGGTGATGTGCCGCGCGGAGCGCGTCACGACGAGGCGCGGCCGCTCGGCGGTGCCGACGACCTTCTTGCGCACGCGCAGGTGACGGCGCGCGCGGGCGACGCGCCGCGCCTGCGACGCGTTCGCGGACTTCTTCCGCTTGTTGTGGACCAGCGATCCGGAACGAGTGCTCATCGGGTTACCTCACTTGCCCGTCTTGCCGGCCTTGCGGCGGATGACCTCGCCGGCGTACCGGACGCCCTTGCCCTTGTACGGGTCGGGCTTGCGGAGCTTGCGGATGTTGGCGGCGACCTCGCCGACGAGCTGCTTGTCGATGCCGCTCACCGAGAACTTGGTGGGCGACTCGACCGCGAACGTGATGCCGTCCGGGGCCTTCACGAGGACCGGGTGGCTGAAGCCGAGCGCGAACTCGAGGTCCGAGCCCTTGGCGGCCACGCGGTAGCCGGTGCCGACGATCTCGAGCTGCTTCTCATAGCCCGCGGTCACACCGGTGACCATGTTGGCGACGAGGGTGCGCGAGAGGCCGTGCAGCGCCTTGCTGCGGCGCTCGTCGTCCGGACGCTTGATGAGGAGCTGGCCCTCACCCTGCTCGGCCGTGATCGGCTCGGCAAGGGTGTGCGACAGCGAGCCCTTGGGGCCCTTCACCGTGAGGTCGGGGCCACTGATGGTGATCTCGACGCCCGACGGGACGGGGACGGGGAGCTTTCCGATCCGAGACATGCCCTGCTCCTAGTAGACGTAGGCGAGGACTTCCCCACCCACGCCCTTCTTCTGCGCCTGACGGTCGGTCAGCAGACCGGTGGACGTCGAGATGATCGCGATGCCGAGCCCGCCGAGGACGCGCGGCAGGTTCCCCGCCTTCGCGTACACGCGCAGGCCGGGCTTGCTGATGCGGCGCACGCCGGCGAGCGAGCGCTCGCGGTTCGGCCCGTACTTCAGCGTGATCTCGAGCTCTTTGCCCGGACGCGGCTTGCCCACGCCGCCGTTGGGGGCGGGGGCGGGCGAGGCGTCACGCACGGTCCAGTCCTGGATGTAGCCCTCCTGCTTGAGGATCTCGGCGATGTGCGCCTTGATCGAGGAGGACGGCATCACGACGGTGTCGTGGTACGCCGAGTTCGCGTTGCGGATGCGCGTGAGCATGTCCGCGATCGGGTCGGTCATCGTCATTGCGGTGGTTCCAATCTCCGACGGTTTCCCCGGTGCCCTTGATGTGGCAGCCGAGGACCTGTCCGGTGGGTGGGGCTTACCAGGAAGACTTGGTGATGCCGGGCAGCTCGCCCGCGTGCGCCATCTCACGCAGGCAGACGCGGCACAGCCCGAACGCGCGGTACACCGAGCGCGGACGGCCGCAGCGCTGGCAGCGCGTGTACCCGCGGACCGCGAACTTCGGCTTGCGGGCCGCCTTGACCTTGAGTCCGGTCTTAGCCATCAGCTCTCCTTGAAGGGGAAGCCGAGCAGCTTGAGCAGCGACCGGCCTTCCTCGTTGGTCGTGGCGGTGGTGACGATCGTGATGTCCATGCCGCGGACGCGGTCGATCCGGTCCTGGTCGATCTCGTGGAACACCGACTGCTCGGTGAGACCGAAGGTGTAGTTGCCCCGGCCGTCGAACTGGCGCGGTGAGAGGCCACGGAAGTCACGGATGCGCGGGAGCGCGACCGACAGCAGGCGGTCGAGGAACTCCCACATGCGGTCGCCGCGGAGCGTGACGAAGCAGCCGATGGCCATGCCCTCGCGCAGCTTGAACTGCGCGATGGACTTGCGGGCCTTCGCGACGGCCGGCTTCTGGCCGGTGATCGCGGTGAGGTCGCGGACCGCACCCTCGATCAGCTTCGAGTCCTTCGCGGCGTCGCCGACGCCCATGTTCACGACGATCTTGGTGACCGTCGGGATCTGCATGGGGTTGGTGTAGCCGTGCTGCTCCTTGAGCGCCGCGATGATCTCGTCGCGGTAGCGCTGCTGGAGACGCGGCAGCGTCCTGGTGGCGGTGGTCATGCGGTCACAGCTCCGTCCCGGTGCGGCGGGAGATGCGGACCCGACGACCGTCCTCGGTGACCTTGTGCCCGATGCGGGTCGGCTTGTTGTCGCTCGGGTCGACGATCATCACGTTGCTCACGTGGATCGGCGCCTCCTGCGTCACGATGCCGCCCGACTGCGCTCCGCGCTGGGTCGTGGTCACCTTCGTGTGCTTCTTGATGCGGTTGACGCCCTCGACGAGGATGCGCTCCGTGTTCGGGTAGGCCTGGATGACCTTGCCGGTGACGCCCTTGTCCTTGCCGGTGATGACCTGGACGAGGTCGCCCTTCTTGATCTGCAGGGCCTTCGGCTGCCGCGGCGTGCGGCTGCGGTCGACGAGCTGCTTGACACCCATGGCTAGAGCACCTCCGGTGCCAGCGAGATGATCTTCATGAAGCGCTTGTCACGGAGCTCACGGCCGACCGGGCCGAAGATGCGCGTGCCGCGCGGGTCGCCACCGTCCTTGATGAGGACGGCCGCGTTCTCGTCGAACTTGATGTAGCTGCCGTCCGGGCGGCGCTTCTCCTTGACCGTGCGGACGATGACCGCCTTGACGACCTCGCCCTTCTTCACACCGGCGGCGGGGATGGCGTCCTTGACGGTGGCGACGATGATGTCGCCGATCGATGCGTAGCGGCGCCCGCTGCCCCCGAGAACGCGGATGCAGAGGATCTCCTTGGCACCCGTGTTGTCGGCGACGCGCAGCCGCGACTCCTGCTGGATCATGTCGTTTCCCTACGCCTCGGCCTACTTGGCCTTCTCGATGACCGTCACGAGACGCCACCGCTTCGTCGCCGACAGCGGGCGGGTCTCCATGATGAGCACGCGGTCGCCGATGCCGGCGGTCTCGAGCTCGTCGTGGGCCTTCAGCTTGTGGGTGCGGCGCAGCGTCTTGCCGTACTTGGCGTGACGGACGCGGTCCTCGACCTCGACGACGACGGTCTTGGACATCTTGTCGCTGACGACGAGGCCCTCACGGGTCTTGCGACGGCCGCGCGACTCGTCGTGGTGCAGCTGGATGGGGGTGGTCATCAGGACTCGTCCTCGCTCGTGCTGTCCGCGGCGTCGGTGGACGCCTCGGGGGTCGCCTCGGCGGCCGGCGCCTCAGCCGCGGCCTCGGGGGCCTCCGCCTGCTCGGCCTTCTTCTCGGCGCGCGTCTTCTTCGCCGCGCTCTGGGACTTGGTGGCGGCCTCGAGCTCCTCGGTGGAGATCGAGACGTACTCGATGCCGAGCTCGCGCTCGCGCATCACCGTGTAGATGCGCGCGATGTTGCGACGCACCGTGCGCAGGCGCGCGTTGTTGTCGAGCTGGCCCGTGGCGACCTGGAAGCGGAGGTTGAACAGCTCCTCCTTCGCCTCGCGCAGGCGCGTGACGAGCTCGGCGTCGGTGATGCCCCGCAGCTCGGCCGCGTCGCGGTTGGTGACGGTCGCACCTGATGTCACAGCCATGGGTCAGTCCTCCCGCCGCACGAAGCGGCACTTCATCGGGAGCTTGTGCATCGCGCGGCGCATGGCTTCGGCCGCGACCGGCTCGGGCACGCCCGAGAGCTCGAACATGATGCGGCCCGGGTGCACGTTGGCGATCCACCACTCGGGCGAGCCCTTGCCGGAACCCATGCGGGTCTCGGCGGGCTTCTTGGTGAGCGGGCGGTCCGGGTAGATGTTGATCCAGACCTTGCCGCCACGCTTGATGTGGCGGGTCATCGCGATACGCGCCGACTCGATCTGGCGGTTCGTGACGTAGGCCGGGGTCAGCGCCTGGATGCCGTACTCACCGAAGGCGAGCGAGGTGCCGCCCTTCGAGGCGCCCCGTCGCGCAGGGTGGTGCTGCTTGCGGTGCTTGACCTTGCGTGGGATGAGCATGTCGATCAGCCCTCGGTGCTCTCGGTGGGGGCCTCGGCGGTGGCCTCGCCGGTCGGCTCGGCGGTGGCGCCGGTCTCGACCGTGCCCTCGACCGCGGTCTCGACCGCCGCGCCGACCTCGGCCGGCTCGGGCACGCCCGCGGGCTCCACCGCGGGAGCGGTGTCCTCGGCGCCGCCCTCGGACAGCGCGCGACCCGCCTCGGTGCTGGTGCCGGTGGTGCCCTGCGCACCCGAGCGGAGACGGCGCTGCGGGCGCTGCCGACGCTCGGCGGCGAGCGCGGCGGCCGCGGCCTCGCGCTCGGCGCGGCTGGCGGTGACGTCGCCCTTGTAGATCCACACCTTCACGCCGATGCGGCCGAAGGTGGTGCGGGCCTCGTACATGCCGTAGTCGATGTCGGCGCGCAGCGTGTGCAGCGGGACGCGACCCTCGCGGTAGAACTCCGAGCGGCTCATCTCGGCGCCGCCGAGGCGGCCCGAGCACTGCACCCGGATGCCCTTGACCTGCGGGCTCTTCATCGCGGACTGCATCGCCTTGCGCATGGCCCGGCGGAACGAGACGCGCGAGGACAGCTGCTCGGCCACGCCCTGGGCGACGAGCTGGGCGTCGCTCTCGGGGTTCTTGACCTCGAGGATGTTGAGCTGCACCTGCTTGTTGGTGAGCGCCTCGAGATCGCCACGGATCCGGTCGGCCTCGGCGCCGCGGCGACCGATGACGATGCCGGGGCGCGCGGTGTGGATGTCGACGCGCACGCGGTCACGCGTGCGCTCGATCTCCACCTTGGAGATGCCGGCGCGCTCCATGCCCTTGGTCATGAGCTTGCGGATCTTGACGTCCTCACCGACGTAGTCGGCGTAGGACTTGTCGGCGTACCAGCGACTCTTGTAGTCGGTGGTGATGCCGAGGCGGAACCCGTACGGGTTGACCTTCTGCCCCACGTCAGCGGGTCCCTTCCTCGCGCGGTCGTGCCTGGACGACGACCGTGATGTGGCTGGTGCGCTTGCGGATGCGGTACGCGCGGCCCTGGGCGCGCGGACGGAACCGCTTGAGCGTCGGACCTTCGTCGACGAAGGCCTCGCTCACCCACAGCGTGCTCGGGTCGAGCTGGTTGTTGTTGGTGGCGTTCGCCGCGGCGGAGGCGACGACCTTGTAGACGTCTTCGCTCGCCGCCTGGGGCGCGAACTTGAGCGTCGTCAGCGCCTCGTTGACCGGCAGGCCGCGCACGAGGTCGACGACGCGACGCGCCTTCATCGGCGTCACGCGCACGAAGCGCGCGGTGGCCCGCGCGCTCGTCGGCAGCGGTGTCGTCATGTCAGGTCCCTACTTCTTCTCTGGCGTTCTCGTGTGCGGGTGTCTCGTGTGCGGGTGCGTCAGCCGCGGCGGGCGCGACGGTCGTCCTTCACGTGGCCCCGGAAGGTGCGGGTCGGCGCGAACTCGCCGAGCTTGTGGCCGACCATGCCCTCGCTGATGAACACGGGGACGTGCTTGCGCCCGTCGTGCACCGCGATGGTGTGGCCGATCATGTCCGGGATCACGGTGGAGCGGCGTGACCACGTCTTGATGACGTTCTTGGTGCCCTTGTCGTTCTGCACGTCCACCTTGTTGAGCAGGTGGCCGTCGACGAACGGGCCCTTCTTCAGGCTGCGAGGCATGTTCTCTTCCGTCCCTTACCGCTTGCCCCGGCCGCTGCGACGGCGGCGGACGATCAGGCGGTCGCTCTCCTTGTGCTGGGCCCGCGTGCGGCCCTCCTTCTTGCCGGCCGGGTTGACCGGGTGCCGGCCGCCGGACGTCTTGCCCTCGCCACCACCGTGCGGGTGGTCGACGGGGTTCATGGCCACACCGCGGACGGTCGGGCGCTTGCCCTTCCAGCGCATGCGGCCGGCCTTGCCCCAGTTGATCGTCGACTGCTCGGCGTTGCCGACCTCGCCGACCGTCGCGCGGCAGCGGACGTCGACGTTGCGGATCTCGCCCGACGGCATGCGGAGCAGCGCGAGCGAGCCCTCCTTGGCAACGAGCTGCACCGAGGCGCCGGCGCTGCGGGCGATCTTCGCGCCGCCACCGGGGCGGAGCTCGATCGCGTGCACGACGGTGCCGACCGGGATGTTGCGCAGCGGGAGCGCGTTGCCCGGCTTGATGTCGGCCGACGGGCCGGACTCGACGGTGTCGCCCTGCTTCAGCAGCCGCGGCGCGAGGATGTAGCGCTTCTCGCCGTCGGCGTAGTGCAGCAGCGCGATGCGCGCGGTGCGGTTGGGGTCGTACTCGATGTGCGCGACCTTCGCCGGCACGCCGTCCTTGCCCGTGCGGCGGAAGTCGATGACGCGGTACGCGCGCTTGTGACCGCCGCCCTGGTGACGCGTGGTGACGCGGCCGTGCACGTTGCGACCACCGGTGGAGTGCAGCGGACGCACGAGCGACTTCTCCGGCTCGCTGCGCGTGATCTCAGCGAAGTCGGACACGCTCGAGCCGCGGCGACCCGGGGTCGTCGGCTTGTACTTGCGGATGCCCATTGTCGTTACGCTCCCGGTCCGCCGAAGATCTCGATGCGGTCGCCAGGCGCCACCGAGACCACCGCGCGCTTGGTGTCGTTGCGACGGCCGAAGCCGGCGCGGGTGCGCTTGCGCTTGCCCTGACGGTTGATGGTGTTGACGGTCAGCACGCGCACGCCGAAGACCTGCTCGACCGCGATCTTGATCTGGGTCTTGTTGGCGTCGGGGCGCACGAGGAACGTGTACTTGTTCTCGTCCAGCAGCGAGTAGCTCTTCTCGCTGATGACCGGAGCGAGGATGACGTCACGCGGGTCGGCGATCATGCCTGCTCCTCCTTCTTCTCGGCCGCCTTGTTCTCGGCTGCCTTCTTCTCGGAGGCGCTGCCGGCAGCAGCGACCGGGCCGGCGAGGAACGCGTCGAGCGCCGCCTTGGTGAACACGACGTCGTCGTTGCAGAGGACGTCGTAGGTGTTGAGCTGGCCCGGGTCGAGCAGGTGCACCTCGGGCGCGTTGCGCAGGCTCTTCCAGGTGAGCGCGTCGCTCGCCTCGAGCACGACCAGCACCGAGCGGCCC
This sequence comes from Mycobacteriales bacterium, assembly GCA_035545535.1. Classification (GTDB taxonomy): domain Bacteria; phylum Actinomycetota; class Actinomycetes; order Mycobacteriales; family CAJCIY01; genus DASZYF01. The sequence continues at coordinate 24,444 of DASZYF010000210.1, forward strand.
TCGGCGATGGTGCGCAGCGCGGTGATGGCCGCCTTCGTCGACGGGTCATCGCCGGAGACGAGCGAGGACACGACGTGCACGCGGCCGCCACGGGCGCGGTCGGACAGCGCACCACGGAGCGCGGCCTGCTTCATCTTCTTGGGGGTGCGCTGCGCGTAGCTGCGCGGCGTGGGGCCGTGCACGGTGCCACCGCCGACGAACTGCGGCGCGCGGGTGGAGCCCTGACGGGCGCGGCCGGTGCCCTTCTGGCGGTACGGCTTGCGGCCACCACCGCGAACCTCGCCGCGGGTCTTCGTGTCGTGCGTGCCCTGGCGCGCGGCCGCGAGCTGGGCGACGACGACCTGGTGGATCAGCGGCACGTTGACCTGCACGCCGAACACGGAGTCGGGCAGCTCGACGCTGCCGTCGGCCTTGCCGTCCGCGGTCTTCACGTCAACTGCAGTCATGATCAGGAACCGCCCTTCGACGCAGCCTTGATGGGCGTCTTCACGGCGTTGCGCACGAGCACGAGGCCACCGACCGGACCGGGCACGGCGCCCTTGATCAGGATCAGGCCCTTCTCGGCGTCGACCCTCTGGACCGTGAGGTTCAGCGTGGTGCGACGCACGTGCCCCATGCGACCGGCCATGCGGGTGCCCTTGAACACGCGCGCGGGCGTCGCGCAGGCGCCGATGGAGCCGGGCGAGCGGTGCATCTTCTCGACACCGTGGCTCGCGGGCTTGCCGTGGAAGCCGTGCCGCTTCATGACACCGGCGTAGCCCTTGCCCTTGCTGGTGCCGACGACGTCGACCGTCTGGCCCGCCTCGAACAGCTCGGCGGTGATCTCCTGGCCGAGCGTGTACTCGCTCGCGTCGTCGGTGCGGATCTCGACCACGTGGCGGCGCGGCGGGACGCCGGCCCGGCCGAAGTGGCCCTTCTCGGGACGGTTCACCTTGCGCGGGTCGATCTCGCCGTAGGCGAGCTGAACCGCGGTGTAGCCGTCGGTCTCGGCCGTCTTGACCTGGGTGACGACGCAGGGACCGGCCGCGACGACGGTGACCGGGACGATCCGGTTGTTGTCGTCGAAGACCTGGCTCATGCCGAGCTTGGTGCCCAGCACTGCCTTCCTCGTCGGAGTCTGGCTCGTCATGTCAGTGCGCTCTTCTTCTCAGTACGTCTCGTGCGCCGTCAGAGCTTGATGGAGATGTCGACGCCGGCCGGCAGGTCGAGCCGCATGAGCGAGTCGACGGTCTTCGGCGTGGGGTCGAGGATGTCGATCAGCCGCTTGTGCGTGCGCATCTCGAAGTGCTCGCGGCTGTCCTTGTACTTGTGGGGGCTGCGGATCACGCAGTAGACGTTCTTCTCCGTCGGCAGCGGCACGGGGCCCGCGACCTGCGCACCGGTGCGCGTGACCGTGTCCACGATCTTGCGCGCCGAGGAGTCGATGACCTCGTGGTCGTAGGCCTTCAGCCGGATGCGGATCCGCTGCGCCGCCATTGTCGTTTCCTGTCTCTTGCCGTGCGTGTGCGTGTGGTCTTCGGTGACTGCGGTGGTACGTGCGCCGGCGGCCGGTTCATCCAGCCGGTCGCCGAGCAACGAAAGCAGTACCGCTCCCGCCGGGCCCCGGTCGGCGAGCTTGATCCTGAGGTAGTACCGAGAACAGTGAAGGTGAGTCAGCCACCATGGCGGGACAGAAGATCCGCATCCGGCTCAAGGCCTACGACCACGAGGCTATCGACGCCAGTGCGCGCAAGATCGTCGAGACGGTGACCCGCACCGGCGCAAGGGTCGTCGGCCCGGTGCCGCTGCCGACCGAGAAGAACATCTACTGCGTCATCCGGTCGCCGCACAAGTACAAGGACAGCCGCGAGCACTTCGAGATGCGGACGCACAAGCGGCTCATCGACATCCTCGACCCGACGCCGAAGACGGTCGACGCGCTGATGCGCATCGACCTGCCGGCCAGCGTCGACGTGAACATCCAGTAGCAGCAGGCGAGAGAGACATGGCAACGGACACCAAGGGAATCCTGGGCGAGAAGCTCGGCATGACCCAGGTCTTCGACGAGAACAACCGGATCGTTCCGGTCACCGTCGTCAAGGCCGGGCCGTGCGTCGTCACCCAGATCCGCACCCAGGAAAAGGACGGCTACACCGCCGTCCAGCTCGCCTACGGCCAGATCGACCCGCGCAAGGTGACCAAGCCGGTCGCCGGACACTTCAAGGCCGCCGAGGTCACGCCGCGCCGGCACCTGGTCGAGGTGCGCACCGAGTCGATCGAGGGCTACACGGTCGGTCAGGAGATCGGCGCCGACGTCTTCGCCGACGGGGTGCGGGTCGACGTCACCGGCACCACCA
>DASZYF010000211.1:0-2842 GCA_035545535.1 Mycobacteriales bacterium
GCTAGCCGCGGGGCAGGCCGAGGATCCGCTCGGACAGGATCGTCCGCTGCACCTCGCTGGTGCCGCCGGCGATCGACGCCGCGCCGGACCACAGCAGCTGGCGCTGCACGAGCGGGTCGTCGGGTGACACCTGCAGCGACAGCTTCGACAGGTGCTGCGTCACGTCGGTCCAGACGAGCTTCACCCAGCTCGACTCGGGGCCGGGTTCGAGACCTTCGGACAGGCGCGTGAGCGTGCGCAGGTTGTGCAGCGCGAGCAGCCGCAGCTCGACGTAGGAGGCCGCGATCTGGTCGGCGACGAGCACGTCGTCGAACAGGCCCTGCGCGGCGGCGCGCTCGGCCATCTCGCCGAAGAACACCTCCTGCACGACCTGCTCCTTGAACGGGAACGTCGTGCCGCGCTCGTGCGCGAGCGTGGTGTTCGCGACGCGCCAGCCCTCGTGCAGCGGACCGACCAGGTGGTCCTCCGGCACGAACACGTCGTCGAGCCACGTCTCGTTGAACTCGGCCTCGCCGGTGGTCTGCACGAGCGGGCGGATGGTGACGCCCGGCGCCTCCATGTCGACGACGAGGTAGGAGATGCCGCGGTGCTTCGTCGCGTTGGGGTCGGTGCGCGCGAGGCAGATGCCCCAGCGCGCGTACTGCGCGTAGGACGACCACACCTTCTGCCCGGACAGGCGGAAGCCGCCGTCGACCGGCTCGGCGCGCGTCGTGAGGGAGGCGAGGTCGCTGCCCGCACCGGGCTCGCTGAACAGCTGGCACCAGATCTCGTCGGCCCGCAGCAGCGGGGGCAGCCAGCGGGCCTTCTGCTCGTCGGTGCCGTGCGCGAGCAGCGTGGGCCCGGCCAGGTTGAGGCCGACGCGGTTGACCGGCTGCGGCGCGCGCGAGCGCGCGTACGCGAGGTTGACGAGCGCGACCTCGAGCGGTGACGCGCCGCGACCGCCGAACTCGCGCGGCCAGCTCACGCCGACCCACCGACCCTCGGCGAGCTTGGCCTGCCACGCGCGGCCCCACGTCATCTCGTCGTCGAGGTTGGTGAAGCGTTCGGGCAGCTCGAGGTTCTGCTCGAGCCACGCCGCGAACTCCTCGCCGAGCGCGCGGTCCTCCGCGGTCAGGGTCAGGTCCACGCGTTCTTCCTACAGGTCCCAGAAGCGGGTGCGGCCGGCGGCCTCGAACTCCTTGGCGAGCGCGGCCTGCTCGTCGGCGCCGAACGGCATGAACGTCGCGGAGCCGCGCGGTCGCCGGAACAGCATGTCTCCGGGCCGCACGAGGTCGAGCCGGAACTTCTCCTGCTGCAGCTGCCGGTGCAGCACCTTGTGCGTCGGTGTGCGCGGCAGCTCGTCGGTGATGCGCACCCACGTGGGCCGCCACTTGGGGCCGAGGTCGGGCTGCTCGTCGAGCCACGCGGCGAACGCGGCGGGGTCGAACGTCGCGCCCTCGTTGAGGACGAGCGCGCACATCAGCGCGTCGCCCGCGTCCGGCGCGGGGATGCCGTAGGCCGCGCTGGCGACGACGTCGGGGTGCCGCGCGACGACCGCCTCCACCGGGCCGGTCGGGAAGTTCTCGCCGTCGACGCGCACCCAGTCGGCGTTGCGGCCGGCGAAGTACACGAACCCGGCGTCGTCGACGTAGCCGAGGTCGCCGGTCCAGTACCAGCCGTTGCGCGTCGCCTTCTGCGTCGCTTCCTCGTTGCGCCAGTACCCCTCGAACGGCCCCGGGCCCGCGGTGTTGACGATCTCGCCGACCGCCTCGGCCGCGTTGGTGAGCTGGCCGGCCGCGTCGAACCTCGCCTTCGGCAGCTGGTTGCCGTCGACGTCGACCACCATCACGTGGTCGCCGCAGTGCCCGATGGCGCCGTCGGGGTCCTCGGGCTTGCGCATGATGCCGATGCCGCCCTCGGTGGGGCCGAACCCGTCGATGACCTCGACGCCGAACCGCTTGCTGAACGCCGCGACGATCGTCGCGCTGCCCTCGTTGCCGTACGCGCGCGTGACGGTGTTGTCGGCGTCGTCCGGCTTCTCCTCGGTGGCGAGCAGGTAGGCGAGCGGCTTGCCCGTGTAGTTCCAGTACGTCACGCCGTACCTGCGCACATCGGGCAGCCAGCCGCGCGCGGAGAACTTCGGCGCGAGGCCGAGGCACGCCCCGCTGACCCAGGCCGGCATCATCCCGACCATCAGCGCGTTCGAGTGGAACAGCGGCATGCAGATGTAGCCGACGTCGTCCTGGTCGACGTCGAGCAGGATGCGCATCCGCTCGCCGGTGACGAGCATGCGGCGCTGCGAGCAGATGACGGCCTTCGGCGCGCTGCTGGTGCCCGACGTGAGGACGAGCAGCCAGCGCGTGGAGATGTCGGGATCGCGGCTCGGGTCGTCGACCCAGCGGGTGTCGGTGTCCGGGCCGCGCGTGACCGTGGGCAGCGCGATGCCGGCGTCGGTCAGGAGCTGGTCGTAGGTGCCGTCGGTGACGACGGCAACGCAGTCGGTGTGGCTCGCGTCGCGAGCCAGCTCGGCCCCCATGCGGGTGGGGTTGAGCCCGACGAGGGTCGCGCCGGTGACGGCGGCGGCGCCGATGCAGGCGAGGTAGGCGGGCGTGTTGTCGAGCAGCACGCCGATGTGGAACGGGGTGGCCGGGTCGGCGGGGCGGTGCGCCTCGAACGCGCCGGCCCAGCGCAGCATCTCGGCCCACAGCTCGGCGTAGGTCCACTCGCCGTCGGCCCAGCGGACGGCCGGCCGGTCACCGTGCTCGGTCGCGTTGCGGCGCAGCAGGGCCGCGGCGTTGGGCGCGACGAGGTCCGCGGCGCCCGGGGGAGGGACCTTGCGGCCACCGACATCGATCGCTTCGAC
>DASZYF010000212.1:0-14969 GCA_035545535.1 Mycobacteriales bacterium
AGCGTCAGACCGTCGGCCCGCTTGGCCAGCGCGACGTGCTTGAGCACCGGGCCACGGTCCCAACGGTTCACCAGCCAGTCGCGGCCGCGCATCACGTGCGCCTCGGTGACGATCACGTCGTCGCGCCGGCCGATGCCCGCCGCCGCCGCGAACGCTCGCAGGTGTGGGATGTCGCGGAACGACACGGTGATCATCCGCCGGTGCGGTGGGTCCGTCACGATGCCGGCGATGGCGTCGGCGACGGTGGCCCGCACCGGGCCGAGCTCCTCGGGGACGTCGGCGACCGCCGGGACGAGCTCGTCCACGTCGAACGCGATGCAGGTGATCAACGCAGACCCGGCGTCAGGGCGCCGGGACCGCCGCCGCCGTCAGCTCGGCCACCTGCGCGCGCCACGCCGCCACCGTACGGTCCTTCACCGGTCCGTAGCCCTTGATCGTGAGGGCGGACTCCGCGATCGCGACGGCGCGGTCGTACGGGTCGTCGAGGTGCGCGCGCACCAGCTGCTCGTACTCCTCGATGAGCGCGCGCTCCAGCCGGCGGTCACGGTCGCGGCCGAAGACGTCGAACGGCGTGCCGCGCAGCTTCTTCATCCGGCGCAGCGCCTTGAACGACAGCTCGTAGGGCTTGCCCATCGGGAGCTTCTTCGACAGGCCCAGGCGGCGCAGCGTCGGCGGGTGCAGGTGGTAGGTGACCTCGTACGGGCCGTCGATGCCGAGCGAGCGGGCGGTGGCGTCGTGGTCGGCGAGCAGGTGCAGGCGGGCGACCTCGTACTCGTCCTTGTAGGTGAGCAGCCGGAACCACGCGTCGGCCACTGCCCGCGTGAGGCGATGCCCGTGCGACGCGTCGTCGTGCTTCGCGGCCGCTTCGACGAGGTCGAGGTAGCGCGCGGCGAGCTTGTCGTCCTGGTAGTCGATGACCTGTGCCGTGCGTCGCCGGATCAGTGGGACGAGGTCGGCGGGCAGCGAACGAGCGGGGACGAGCCGGTCGGCGGCCTGGCCGGCCGCCGGCGACGGGTCGAGGATGTTGCGCGCGGTGTGCACGTCCGCCGACGCCAACCGCTCGTCGACCGCCGACGGCGCGTGCACGGCCCAGCGGCCCCACGCGAACGCGGACCGGTTGTCCGCGGCGGCCTGGCCCTGGCGCTGCATCGCGGCGTCGATCTGCTCGAACGAGAGCGGGATGCCGCCGAGCTGGAACGCGGCACCGAGCAGCACGATGTTGGCCAGCAGGTGGTTGTTGAAGACGACGTCGGCGATGCGCTTGGAGTCGACGAGCGCGACGCGCTCGGAGCCGACCGCGGAGACGATGCGGTCCTTCAACGCGCTGATGTCCAACAAGGTGTCCGTCTGGAGCATCGCGGCGGTGGGCGTGAGCTCACTGTCGACGACCGCGACGGTCACGCCGGGGATGACGGTGGCGAGGTGCTTCGCGTTCGCCGCCTGCAGGATGTCGCCGGAGAGGTAGAGGTGCGCGCCGTGCTCCCCGACGGCGACCGACCCGAGCGCCTCGCGCGTGGTGGCGACGTGCAGGTGCGAGACGACCGCGCCCGCCTTCTGTGACAGCCCGGTCTGGTCGAGGCCGGACACGAACAACCCGCCGGCCTCCGCCGCAGTGGCGATGATGCGGTTGGCGGTGACGACACCGGTGCCGCCGATGCCGCTGAAGTACATGCCGTACTGGCCGTCGACCGCCGGCACGGCGGGCATCGGCAGGGTCCCGTCGGGCAACGTCGGGCGGGTGGCCGCCTTTGCCGGTGCGGGAGCGCGGCCGCGCGCCGACGGCGTGATGGTCACGAACGACGGGCAGTCGCCCTCGAGGCAGGTGTAGTCGCGGTTGCACGACGGGTCGTGGATCTGCCGCTTCTCCCCGAGCTCGGTCATGAGGGGCAGCACGGAGAGGCAGTTGCTCTTGGCGCTGCAGTCGCCGCAGCCCTCGCAGACGGCCTCGTTGATGACCACGCGCGCGGGCGGCGTCTCGAGCTGCCCGCGCTTGCGCAGGCGACGCGACTCGGCGGCGCAGCGCTGGTCGTAGATGACGACGCTGACGCCGCGGACGGCGCGCAGCCGGTCCTGCACGTCGTCGAGGTGGTCGCGGTCGAGAACCTCGACGCCCGGTGCCCAGCGCGCCTTCTTGCCGTAGTGGCTCGGGTCCTCGGCGCACACGACGACCTTCTGCACGCCTTCGGCGTCCAGCGCCCGCGTCAACGCCGGCACGTCCATGAGACCGGCGACCTCTTGCCCGCCGGTCATCGCGACCGCCCCGTTGTAGAGGATCTTGAACGTCACGTTCGCATGGGCGGCGACGCTCGCGCGGATCGCGAGCACCCCGGAGTGGCTGAGCGTGCCGTCGCCGAGGTTCTGGATGAGGTGCGGCTCGTCGACGAACGGTGCGAGCCCGATCCACGGCACGCCCTCGGCACCCATCGGGGTCGGCGGCAGCTTCTTCGTCGCCACCTGCCGCGCCTCGAAGTACATGATCCCGTGGCAGCCGACGCCGCCGCCGACGAGCGCGCCGTCGGGCGCGACCGTCGAGCGGTTGTGCGGGCAGCCGCTGCAGTAGCCGGGCGCGCGGCCGGGGAGGTCGATGAGCGGGAGCGACAGCGGCGAGCCACCACGCACCGCGGGCAGGTCGGCGACCACCCGGCCGAGGACGTGGCCGATGGCGTGCGGGTCGAGCTCACCGACGGCGCTGACGAGGTCGGCACCCTCGGCATCGCGCTTGCCGAGGACCCGGTTCGGCAGACCCCGCTCGTGCAGCAGGCTGCGCACCTGCGTCTCGATGAAGGGCCGCTTCTCCTCGATGACGACGAGCTCGTCGCAGGCCGCGGCGAGGTCGAGCACCGACTCGGGGACGACGGGGTAGGTCATCGCGAGCTTGAGGATGCGCACGCCGTGCGCGGCGAGGTCGTGCACACCGATGCCGCGATCCGCGAACGCCTGCAGCACGTCGTAGTACGTCTTGCCCGCGCACACGATGCCGGTGCGTGCCTGCTCGGCGCCGACCGCGCGGTCGAGCCGGTTGTGCCGCGCGTAGGCGACCGCCGCCGAGAGGCGATGCCGGACGACGAGCAGCTCCTGTTCGGGGATCTGGTGCGGGCCGATGGTGCGCTGCGGCACGTGCTGCCACGGCCGGCCGCCGACGACCGCGTCGGTCGGGGCGGACAGCGCGTGACGCGACGCGTCGAGGTCGACCGTGCCGATGCCGTCGGCCACCGACGTGACGACCTTCAGTCCGACCCACGGGCCGGCGAAGCGCGACATGCGGAACGCGTGCAGGCCGAGGTCGATGATCTCCTGCTGATCGCCGGGGAACAGCACCGGCATGCACGCGTCCTCGAACGTGTGCTGGCTGTCGCAGGTGAGCGTCGAGGACTTGGCGCTCGGGTCGTCACCGCACAGCATGACGACGCCGCCGTTGGGGCCGGCGCCCATCGAGTTGCCGTGCTTCATCGCATCGCCGGAGCGGTCGAGGCCGGGGGCCTTGCCGTACCAGACGCCGGCGACGCCGTCGACACCCGCGGCGTAGGGGATGGTCGCGCCCATCTGGCTGCCCCACACCGTGGCCGCCGCCAGCTCTTCGTTCACGCCCGGCCGGTGCAGGATGCGGTGCGCCTCGAGGTTGGCCTGCTCGCGTTCGAGCGCGAGGTCGAGCGTGCCGAGCGGTGAGCCCGGGTAGCCGGACACCATCGTCCCGGTGGTGAGTCCCTCGCGTTCGTCGAGGTGCTGGCGCAGCAGGAGGAGCTGGACGAGCGCGTCGACTCCGGACAGCAGCTGGAGCTCCGTCACGCGACGAAGGCCGGGTTGACGTACGCGAGCGCGCCGCCCTTGAAGACCGCGCGGCGCTTCGCCGGGTCCTGCAGCACGGCGATGTCCTCCGTGGGGTCGCCGTCGACGACCACGAGGTCGGCGAGGTTGCCCTCGACCACCCCACCCCAGTCGAGCCCGACCAGGGGAGCGACGTTGCGCGTCGCCGTGTGCAGCGCCTCGACGGGCGTCATGCCGAGCAGCTCGACGTAGCGCTGCAGCTCGGCGGCGTAGGTGCCGTGGTGCGTCCACTGGTGACCGAAGTCGCCGCCCGCGATGATGCGCACGCCGGTGCTGCGCAGCCGGGTCATGCCCTCGACCAGCGCGGCGAGCTCGAGCTTGTAACCGGACCGCTCGAGCCGCTCCTCGGTCATCCCCCACGGCTGCGCCGCTCCGCCGACCATCTGGTGCAGGTAGTGCAGCCCAGGACAGACCCACACGTCGTCGCGGCGAGCCTCAAGCTCCTTCAGGGCGTCGTCGTCGAGGAAGCACGCGTGGTGCACGATGCGCACGCCGGTGCGCGCGGCCATCTTCACGCTCTCGGAGCCGCGTGCGTGCGTGGTGATGAAGGCGCCGTGCTTGTCGGCCTCGTGGACCGCGGCCTCGAGCATCGCGTCGTTCATGTACACGTCGTCGGAGGGGAACTCGGGGACGATCCCGTCACCGGAGATGAACAGCTTGATGGCCTTGACGCCCATGTCGCACTGCTTGGCGACGGCGTCGCGGATGGCCTGCGGCGTGCTGACGACGTCCATGGTCCCCGCCTCGGCGCCGATGGCACCGGGCTCGGTCATCATCGGACCGCTCGGCACGATGCGCGGGCCGGGGATGAGGCCGCGGTCGATCGCGTCCTTCGCGTACACGTCGTCGCCGGGCTGGGAGACGCCGGCGCCGATGACCAGCGTGTAGCCGCTCTCGAGGAACGTGCGCACGACCGCCGCGACGTCGAGCGCGTGCCGGGCCGGGTGCTCGTTGGCGAGCGCGGTGTGGTCGAAGACGAAGTCGAGCGGCCAGCCGAGGTGTACGTGCGCATCGCAGAGGCCCGGCAGCACGGTGGCGCCGGCGACGTCGATGACGTGCGCGTCGACGGCGAGCGGGGTGCGCGACACCGCGGCGATGCGGTCACCCTCGATGAGGACGTGCCCGGGTTCGGGCCGCTCATCGGTCCCGCCGGCGCACGTGAGGACCCGCGCGTTCGCGAGCACCGTGCGCTGGCTCATGGGAACAGTGTCCGCTCTGCTGTTCGGGACGGTCAGACGATGACGGTGCGGACGCCCTCGGCGGACGCGAGCTGGGCGACGCCGTCGTTGATGTCGTCGAGGCTGATGCGGTGCGAGACCATCGACCCGAGGTCGAGCTGGCCGGTCTCCGCGAGCCGGATGAAGCGCGGGAAGTCGCGCAGGATCTGCGCCCCTCCCACCACGGATCCGGAGATGACCTTGCCGGAGAAGATCGCGCCGAGCGCGGGCAGCTCGATCATCGAACCGGCCGGCGGCATCCCGACGAGCGTCACGCGGCCCTCCTTGCGCGCGAGCGCGAACGCCTGCGTGATGAGCTCGGGCCGGCCGGCGACCTCGAAGGAGAAGTCGACGCCGCGCCCTTCGGTGAGCGCCTGCACCTGCGCCAGCACGTCACCGGCGGCGGGGTCGATCGCGTGCGTCGCGCCGACCTTGAGGCTCGCGTCGCGGCGGCCCGCGGCGAGGTCGATCGCGATGATCGTCGAGGCCCCGGCGATGCGGGCGCCCTGGATGACCGACTGGCCGACGCCGCCACAGCCGATGACGGCGACGCTCGAACCCGGCGACACCTTGGCGGTGAACAGCGCTGCCCCGAGCCCGGTGGTCACGCCGCAGCCGAGCAGCGCGAGCTGCTCGTCGGGCAGGTCGGTCTGCACCGGGACCACCGACGCCTCGTGCACCACCATCGCCTCGGCGAACGCACCGCAGCCGCACACCGCGGGAGCCATGCGACCGTCAGGGAGCGTGAAGCGCAACGCCGTCTTCGTCTGCGGGTTGACCTCGCAGTGGTTGGACATGCCGTTGATGCACCACCAGCACGCACCACACGCGGGCGCCACGCAGGACAGCACCTTGTCGCCGGCCTTCACGCGCCGCACGTCGCTGCCGACCGCTTCGACGATCCCGCACGCCTCGTGCCCCGGCACGATGGGCAGCGGCAGCGCCGACAGCCCTTGGATGACGTTCAGGTCCGTGTGGCAGAGACTGCTCGCGGTCAGGCGCACGAGCACGTCGGTGGGGCCGACCGTCGGCGTCGGCAGGTCCTCGACGACGAGCGGCGCGTTGACCTCGTAGGCGACGGCCACCCTCATGGGCGGACCTTCATCAGCGGCCGGACCGCTTGGCCGCGAGCACTTCCTCGAAGCCGCGGTGCAGGTGCTGCGGCGCCGGCTCGTTGCGGCCGAGCATGATGCTGTCGAGCAGGCCGTTGCGCACCCCCGGTTCGGTGCGCCCGGCGACCCAGAAGTCCTCGCCGTCGACGACCTGCTCACAGATCCACGGCGCCATCTCGGTGAGCTTCGCCTGCTCCTCGTCGGAGAGGTCGGGCCGGCCGTACGCGGTGTGGATGACCTCGGACTCCGACGGGCTCACCGGCAGGATCTGCCAGAGCTCGATGTGCCGCGCGTCGAACGTCAGGCTCACGTTCGGGAACAGCGCGTACTGGTAGCTGAAGTAGGCGCCGACGTCGCCCCACTCCTCCTGCGGCTTGTCCTTCAGCTCCTCGATGGACTTGAGCGCGGAGCAGTTGCGCAGGTGCCGGCCGAACGGGTCGAAGGTGAGCACGCCGCCCACCGCGTAGCTCGCGAGCGTGGTGCGGTGCAGGAAGTTGAAGTGGTAGTTCTCGCGGAACGTGTCGAGCGTGACCTTCCAGTTCGCCTGCACGCGGTGCACGTGCGTCTCGCCGTAGGGCTTCCAGCTGGCGAAGTCGAGCATCGCGAGCTCGTCGGTCAGGCCGGGGCCCAGGTACTCGTCGATGTCGATCGCCGGGCCCGGGCGCAGCCGGCCGACGATGAGGCCGTAGCCCTCCGCGACCGGCAGCTCGATCAAGCCCTTCTCGTCCTTGCAGATGTCGCCGAACACGTTCTCCGACGGCACGCGCGCGAGGCGGCCCTTGGTGTCGTAGGTCCACGCGTGGAACGGGCAGGTGATGCGGGTGGCCTCGCCGGCGCCGTCGATGAGGCGGACGCCGCGGTGGCGGCACGCGTTGGAGAAGGCGTGCACCTTGCCGTCGACGTCGCGGGTGACGAGCACTGCGGTGCCGCACATGTCGACGGTCTTGTAGGTGCCGGTGTCGGGCAGCGCGCCCGACAGGCACAGCACCAGCGGCTGGTCGAGGAACAGCGCCTGCAGCTCCTCCTCCGCGCGTTCGGCGGAGTAGATGTCGGTGGGCAGCTCGAGGATGCCGTCGGCGAGGTCGGTGGTCTTGTTCGCGATGTGGTCGAGCAGGCGCCGGACGAGGCTGTGCTCGAGCGCTTCCCTGTCCACGGTGCTCCCTGCCGATCGCGCTGATGAGCGTTCGCTCACCGCCACGATAGCGCCTCGCCTGCCCGTAAGTGAATGGGCGCCTACTTTGTTAGGCTGCCGCCCCATGGGTGCGCTGGACGGTCGCGTCGCCGTCGTGACGGGCGCCAGCCGCGGCATCGGAGCGAGCATCGCCGAGCGGTTCGCCGCCGAAGGCGCCCACGTCGCCGTGGTCGCCCGCACCCGCGAGGCCGGCGACTCCCGCCTGCCCGGCTCCATCGCCGAGGTGGCCGAGAGCATCCGCGCCGCCGGCGGGATCGCCGAGCCGATCGTCACCGACCTCACCAAGGACGACGACGTCGAGGCGCTGCCCGGGCTGGTCGAGGCCGCGCTCGGTCCGGTCGACATCCTCGTGAACAACGCCGGCGCCAACTTCTACGGCCCGGCGCTGGAGACCAAGCTCAGCAAGTACGACGTGATGTTCCAGATGATGGTGCGCGCGCCGTACCGGCTCTGCCAGCTGGTCGTGCCCGGCATGGTCGCGCGCGGCTACGGCGTGGTCCTCAACATCACGTCCAAGCAGGCGCGGCACCCGAAGGGCCCGCCCTACCCGGACTGGGCGAGCGACGGCTGCACGCCGTACGGCATGGCGAAGGCCGCGCTCGACCGGCTGACCACCGGCCTCGCCGCCGAGACCGAGGGCACCGGCGTGCGCATCAACGCGCTCGGCACCGGTGCGCTCGTCATGACGCCGGGCGTCGCGGTGGTGTCGCCGCACACGCCGGACAACGTCCCCGTCGAGCCCGACGGCGCGATGGCCGAGGCGGCGCTGATGCTGTGCACGGGTGATCTGCAGACCGGGCGCATCGCCTACAGCATGGAGCTGCTCGGCACCCCGCCCCCGCCCGGCCCGTGGGCGCTGTCCGCGACCTTCTGAGGAGGGAGTCTGATGAAGGCATCCGTGAACGCGGATCTGTGCCAGGGGCACGCCCGCTGCTGGGACATCTGCCCCGAGGTGTTCGACCTCGACGACGAGGGCCACAGCGTCGTGATCCAGCCCGACGTGCCAGCCGCGCTCGAGGACAAGGCCCGCGAGGCCGCCCGCAACTGCCCCGAGCGAGCCATCACCCTGTCGTGATCTGTTTCTCCGGTGTGGGCTATAGCCCGAGAAACGAAACGATTCCCCCCGCTGCCGTCGAACCGACCGATCCGTGCGGTAGCCGGCGCTCTGGTGCGGGACGGATCGCCGCCCACCGCGACCTGTCCGCCGATCGTCGCGTCCAGCGGCGATAGAACGCCGCCCACCGCGACCTGCCCGCCGTAGGTCGCGCTCAGCGGCGATAGATCGCCGCCAGTCGCGACCACGAACGGCGCCTCCGCGTTCGCCCGCGCCCGGGCGGGACCGTGGAGGCTCGTGCGCCTTGCCGGCTCAGCCGAAGAAGCGGCGGATGCGGTGGTGGCGGTGGGCGAAGATGCGCCGGAGCACGAACGCGTAGATCGCGGCGTAGCCCGGAACCCAGCGCAGGGGGGCGCGCAGGTCGAATGCGACCTTGTCGTGGACGATCGTGCCCGTCGGGTGGTCGGTCAGTGAGCGCTCATGGCGCCACGCTCGCGCGGTCGCCATCGTCGAGGTCTCGAGGAACCGCGCGCCGGGGTCGCGTTCGGCGAGCATGAGCCGGTCGTAGTCGAAGGGGATCACGCGCAGGAACAGCAGCCAGCTGCGACCGAGCGACCGGCCGACGGGAACGTCGTCGAGGGTGCGGCCGCGCATGTGACGGGGAACCGTCATCTTGAGCAGCGGGGACAGCTCGTCGTTGATGCCGTCCGGCGTACCGATGCGCGACCACACAGCCGCGCGGGGTGCGTTGACGAGGCACGACGTGTCGACAGCGACTCGCACGAGAAGTAAGGGTACCCTTAGTTGTCGTGCGGAGGCAATCGGCACGAGCCGACGGCGGGTTGCTGCGGCCCGCGGTCCTGCGCCTCAGCGAGCAGCGAGCCAGGCATCGCGCGTGATCGCGTACTCGACGTCACCGAGCTCATCGCCCTCGATCCGGTACGGCCAGTCCTGGTGGAACTCCCGGACGAGGGTCATCCCGACGTTCTCCATCACCCGCCGGGATGCGCCGTTCACCGCCATGGCCTCGGCCACGACACGCCGGGCACCCAGTCGCGAGAAGGCCAGGTCGACGAGTGCGCGCGCACCCTCGGTCGCGAGCCCGCGACCCCACGCACTGCGGCGCAGTCGATAGCCGAGCTCGGGCTCGTCGTCGGGCGCGCCCGGCGCCGGACGCAGGTGGAACCAGCCGACGAACTGCTGCGACGGGCGCTCCACCGCCGCCCAGAACCCGTAGCCGTCGAAGCGTTCGTAGTAGGAGAGGAACGCCGGCAAGTAGTCCTCCACGATCTCCGAGCGCGGTGTCGTCCTGCCTCCCGTGACGAACCGCATGACTTCAGGATCGCTGTCGAGATCGACGAGGAGATCGACGTCGCTCTCATCGAAGGCGCGCAGCGTGAGCCGCTCCGTCTCGACGAGCACACGTCTCATCCCGGCGACGATACGTACCTGCTGCCGGGGCGTGCGCGATGATCCGGGGATGAGCAACCAGCGATCCGTCGTCGTCATCACGGGTGCCGCCAGCGGCATGGGTGCGGCCTGCGCGCGCCGCCTCATGCGCGGCGACCGCACGCTGCTGCTCGTCGACGTCAACGAGGCCGCGCTCGCCACCGTCAAGGCCGAGCTGCGTGACCTCGCGTTCGACGAGGACCAGATCCACGTCCAGCGCACCGACATCACCAGTGCCGCGGACATCAGCGCGCTGGCCGCGAAGGTGCAGCAGCTCGGCCCGCTCGGAGCGGTGCTCAACGTCGCCGGTGTCTCGCCAACGATGGCCGACTGGAGGCGCGTGTTCGAGGTGGACCTCGTCGGCACCGCGATGGTGCTCGAGGCGATGCTGCCGCTCGCCGGGCCGGGCACGGTCGCCGTCTGCTGGTCGTCGTCGTCGGCGCACATGGGTCCGATGGCCGCCCCCGCGCCGGAGATCACCGCCGCGATGGCCGACCCGCTGTCCCCCGACCTCTACGACAAGGTGCGCGCCGCGCTCGGCGACGTGCTCGACGGCGAGATGGGCAGTGGCATCGGCTACGGCACGGCGAAGCGCGGCGTCATCCAGCTCGTGGGCCGGCAGGCCGCGGCGTGGGGCGCGAAGGGCGCCCGCATCTGCTCGATCTCGCCGGGGATGATCGACACTCCGATGGGCCGTCAGGAGTTCGAGAAGCAGCCGGCGATGGCGTTCATGCTGCAGAGCACTCCGCTCGCGCGCTTCGGCGCATCGTCGGAGATCGCCGAGCTCGCCGCGTTCATGATCTCGCCCGACGCCGGCTTCCTCAGCGGCGTCGACATCCTGCTCGACGGCGGCTGCACCGCTGCGCTCAACGCGATGATGACCGCGAGCAGCTAGCCCGTGCTGACGTAGTAGCTCGGCGCG
Source organism: Mycobacteriales bacterium (assembly GCA_035545535.1). GTDB lineage: Bacteria > Actinomycetota > Actinomycetes > Mycobacteriales > CAJCIY01 > DASZYF01. The sequence continues at coordinate 10,772 of DASZYF010000212.1, forward strand.
AAGCGGCAGTTGAAGCCGGTCGGCGGGTCGGTGGGGTCGCGCACGAACCGGCCGCCCTGGACGTCGACGATGAGGTAGCAGGTGGGCGGCTTCTTGTGCGCGGGGTCGTTGGTGGCCACCATGCCACCGCCGTCGAACTGCGTGACCTTGCCGAGCCCCTTCTGCAGCGCCGCGCGCGTGAGCGCACCGCCGCGGTTGAGGCCGTCGACGAGCAGCAGCCCGGACATCCACGCGTACATCGCGTACTCATCGGGCGCCTGCTGGTACAGCGCGCGGTACCAGCGGTTGAACGTCGCCACCATCGGCACGGCCTGCGCGTCCTCGCCCTGGTACATCGCCTCGGCGATCTCGAGGGTGATGCCTTCGGCCGCGTCGCCTGTCTTGGCGAGGAACGCCTGGTCGTACGCGCCCGAGGAGTAGTTGCCCAGCGGGAACGGCGAGATGCCGGCGTCCTGCACCGCCTTCGCGAGGTGCGCGCCCAGCTCGGCGGCCGCGAAGACCACGCCCTGCGCGCCCTTCGCCTTCATCTCCTGCGCGTCGGCGGTGAAGTCGGTCTGCGTCGGCTCGACGTTCGGGTCGTCGTAGACGAAGGTGTAGCCGGCCGACAGGAGCGCGGCCTTCTCGTCGCGGTAGGCCTTCACCGCAGCGGCTTGGTTCACGCCCAGGATCGCCATGTGCTTCACCGCGTCGGGGAACAGCTGCTTGTAGAGCAGGTAGGGCGCGACGTTCCAGCCGTCGATCGGCTCGGGCGAGAAGTTGTTCGGCGCGCGGAACCGTGTGGTCGCCAGGGCTTCGCCGATGTCGACCGCGTCGGAGCCCGCGAGGGCCGTGGGCATGCCCTGGTCGTCACCGGAGAACGAGCCGACGAAGGCGAAGACGGAGTCCTTCAGCGAGCTCGTCGCCGCCTCGTTCTGGCTGACCTGCAGGTTGTCGTCGGCCGCCTTGACGACGACCTTCCGCCCGCAGATGCCCCCGCGGCTGTTCAGGTAGGCGGCGAACGCCTGCGTGCCGTGCACCGCGCCGACGAACAGGCCGGGGATCGGGCCCGTGAGCGTGCTGACGTTGCCGAGGTCGACCTCGGTCGCCGTGACCCCCGGCGCGTCGGCGGCGGCGGCGCACACCTTGGGATCGATGCTGACGTCGCCAGTGTCAGCGCCGGCGTGCGGCGGCGGCGTGACGGCCCTCGACGCGGGTCCGCGCGGCGCCGCTGTGGTCGGACCGGTCGTCGCGAACGGTGCGACCGGACCGGCGCCCGGCGCGGCCGCGGACGTCGCCACCGGGACACCGACCGGTGCGGGGCCGGCCACGGCCGTCGCGGCGGGCGCGACCACCGGTGCGTAGACGCCCGTCTGCGTGATGACGGGCCGGACGGCGGCGCGGCGGTCGAGCTCCGCCGTCTGCGCCGGCGTGAGCCGCGCGCCGCACGCCGCGCTCACCGCGACGGCGGTCACCGCAGCGGCGATCGCGCCGGCTCGTCCGATCACGTGCTCGCCGCAGGCCTCGGGACGAACGGCGCGGTCATGGGAGCGAGGTCGGCGTAGGTGACGATGCCCGGCGGGGCCGCGACGACGGCGTGGATCGCGTTGACCACGGGCATCGCCGTGGTGAGGTGGCCGACCGCGGCCATGCTCTCGACGGTCAGGTTGGTCAGGTCCTCGGGCATGAACATCATGCGCACCGCGACGTAGGGATTGCCCTTCACCTCGAGCAGGAACCCTTCGGGTGGCGCCCACTGCACGTCGAGGTCGGTGCCCAGGGTCCAGCGCAGGTTGACCTCGACCGCGTCCGCGCCTCCGGACGTTCCGATCCAGCGGATGTCCATGCCGGCGACGTGGCCCTCCTTGATGGGGCGGCCGGGGATGTCGATGTCCTTCGTCGCGTGCGCGAGCTCGACCTCGCACCGCGTGTCGTCGAGCGGGATGTCCAGCAGCTTCGCGATGACGTCGAGCGAGTCCTTGTCGATGCGGGTCGCGTAGGCCAGGTCCTCCTTGTGGCCGGGGTCGTCCTTGGGGCGTCCCCAGCCGAGCTCGTCCTGGTTCGGCTCGGCCGCCCACAACGTGAGGTCGACCGACTCCGACACCTTCACGTAGTAGATGTCGCTGCAGATGCTCGACGCGAGCGCGGCGAGCATGTCGGTCTGTCCCGGGTGGATGCCGCTGCCGAACAGGCTCGCCCCGCCCTCGCGTGCGGCGGCGTCGAGCGCGAGCCGGTCGGTCTCGCTCATCATGCGGCCGGTGACGAACGCCGTGGTGACGACGTTGATGCCGGCGCGCAGCAGCTGCGTCAGGTGGGCGACGTCCGCGTGCAGCGGCATGTAGACCACGCAGTCCGGGCGCAGCGCGATGAGCGCGTCGATGTCGTCGGTCGCCGTGACACCCAGCGCGTGGTCGAGCCCGACGAGCTCGCCCGCGTCCTTGCCGACCTTGTCCTTGCTGTACGCGTACACGCCGACGAGCTCAAGGTCAGGGCGCGCGGCGATCACCGGCACGGCCTGCTTCGCGACGAGCCCCGTCGTCCACTGCACGACTCTCGCGATCTCCACCAGCACCCCCCAGTCCGGAACGTCGTTCTACCAGAAAGTAGAACAACGTATCCACCGGGTGCGCGCCACCGCGACACCGCTGGGACAACGGGCCGCGCTCGTCGCTCGAGACGCACGAAGGCCCCGCGTCCTCAGGACGCGGGGCCTCGCACGAGCCGGCGGTCAGGCCGTGATGGTGGCGGGGTCGGCGGGCGTGAAGCGGTAGACGCGCTCGGCGTTGCCGATGGCGATCTTGTGCTGCACGTCCTCGGGCAGGTGCGAGAGCCACTTGTTGGCGAGGCTGATCGACTCCGGCCAGGTGGAGTCCGAGTGCGGGTAGTCGCACTCGAGCATCACGTTGTCCTCGCCGATGATGTCGAGCAGCCGCAGACCGGCCTGATCCTCGATGAACGTGCCGTACACGTGGTCCTTGAACAGCCGACGGATGTCGGTGTCGAGGTCGAAGCTCGCGGCGCCCTGCTCCTCGCCGCGGTCGTGCGTCGCGTTCATGTTGATGTCGTAGCGCGACGCCCAGAAGCGCTGCTTGTCGACGACCTGCTCGGCCCGCTCGAGGAAGTAGGGGATCCAGCCGATCGAGCCCTCGGACAGCGCGATCTTCAGGTCCGGGTTCTTCACGAACTGCTGGCTGAACAGCCAGTCGAGCAGCGTGCCCGCCTGGTTCGCGGCCGCGGAGTACGCCATGAACGCGAGCGTCGGCATGTCGTCGGACGTGCGGATGAGGTTCGACGACGAGCCGACGTGCATCGACACGACCAGGCCGGTGTCGTTGCACGCGCCGAAGACCGGGTCCCAGTGGTCGGTGTGCACCGACGGCAGGCCGAGCTTGGTCGGGTTCTCCGAGAACGCGATCGACTTGGCGCCGCGCGCAGCGGTGCGTTCGATCTCCTTCGCGGCGAGCGCCGGGTCCCACAGCGGGATGATCACCATCGGGATGAACCGGCCCGGGTAGGCGTCGGCGAACTCCTCGAGGATGAAGTCGTTCCACGCCTGCACGCAGAGCAGCGCGAGCTCCTTGTCCTTCGCCTCGTGGAAGACCTGGCCGCAGTAGCGGGGGAACGACGGGAACATCATCGACGCGAGCACGTTGCCCTGGTTCATGTCGGCGACGCGGGCCGCCGGGTCGTAGCAGCCCAGGCGCATGTCCTCGTAGGTGATGGGGAGCGGGTTGAACTCCTCGCGCTTCTTGCCGGCGACGGCGTTGAGGCCGATGGTCGCGATCTCGCGGTCCTCGTAGGCCCAGAACTCCTTGTCACCGTCGCGGACGATCCGGGGGCCGGTGTCGCGCCACTTCTCGGGCAGGCGCTCCTGCCAGAGCCGGGCGGGCTCGATCAGGTGGTCGTCCACCGAGATGAACCACGACAGCGCCATCAGAAGACCTCCACCGGACCGGAACGCAGAGTAAGCGAACGCTTACTACGATGGTACCGACCGGATCAGGGTGTGCCAAAAGGAGAGCCCGATGACCGGCGCGCGCGGTCCGATGTGAGGACGATGTGCGCGTTCCTCCGTTGGGGTGACGCATCGTGACCCGGGTTTGTCGATCACGTGGTGCTGGCACATCCCTGATGTGCTGCTGCGCCTGGTGGGCTACGGGTTCGAGGCGTACACGGCGCTCGGCGTCGTCGCCGTCCTCATCCTCGGCGCGATCACGGCCCT
>DASZYF010000213.1:0-23895 GCA_035545535.1 Mycobacteriales bacterium
GAGGACGTCCTCGGCACCTACGTGCAACGACTCGCGACCATCGCCCACGGCGACGGCGTGTGTACCACCCATGTTCCGAACCCGGCCGGGAGGCATTAGTTCTATGACCACCACCCCCGAGCGCGTTCTCACTCAGGACGAGCAGATCGACTCCCTGGGCCGGTACGGCTACGGCTGGGCCGACCCGGACGTCGCCGGCGCCTCCGCGCAGCGCGGCCTGTCGGAGGCGGTGGTCCGCGACATCTCGGCCAAGAAGGCCGAACCGGAGTGGATGCTGCAGCGCCGGCTCAAGGCCCTGGACATCTTCGACAAGAAGCCGATGCCCAACTGGGGCTCGGACCTGTCGGGCATCGACTTCGACAACATCAAGTACTTCGTGCGCTCCACCGAGAAGCAGGCCGCGTCGTGGGAGGACCTGCCCGAGGACATCCGCAACACCTACGACCGGCTCGGCATCCCGGAGGCGGAGAAGCAGCGCCTCGTCGCCGGCGTCGCCGCTCAGTACGAGTCCGAGGTCGTCTATCACAAGATCCGTGAGGACCTCGAGTCCCAGGGCGTGATCTTCCTCGACACCGACACCGGCCTGCGGGAGCACCCGGAGCTGTTCGAGGAGTACTTCGGCTCGGTCATCCCGTCCAGTGACAACAAGTTCGCCGCGCTGAACACCGCGGTGTGGTCCGGCGGCTCGTTCATCTACGTGCCGAAGGGCGTGCACGTCGAGATCCCGCTGCAGGCCTACTTCCGCATCAACACCGAGAACATGGGCCAGTTCGAGCGGACGCTGATCATCGCCGACGAAGGCTCCTACGTGCACTACGTCGAGGGCTGCACCGCCCCCATCTACTCGAGCGACTCGCTGCACTCCGCGGTCGTCGAGATCATCGTGAAGAAGGACGCCCGCGTCCGCTACACGACCATCCAGAACTGGTCGAACAACGTCTACAACCTCGTCACCAAGCGCACGCGCGTCGAGGCCGGCGGCCGCATGGAGTGGATCGACGGCAACATCGGCTCGAAGGTCACGATGAAGTACCCCGCGTGCTACCTCATGGGGGAGCACGCGAGCGGCGAGACGCTGTCGGTCGCGTTCGCGGGCGAGGGCCAGCACCAGGACGCCGGCGCGAAGATGGTGCACGCCGCGCCGCACACCTCGAGCCAGATCATCAGCAAGTCGGTGGCGCGCGGCGGTGGCCGCACCTCCTACCGCGGCCTGGTGAACGTCGAGGAGGGCGCGCACCACAGCAAGGCGACGGTGAAGTGCGACGCGCTGCTCGTCGACACGATCAGCCGCAGCGACACCTACCCCTACGTCGACGTCCGCGAGGACGACGCGTCCATCGGTCACGAGGCGACGGTCAGCAAGGTCGGCGAGGACCAGCTCTTCTACCTGATGAGCCGCGGCGTCCCCGAGGACGAGGCGATGGCGATGGTCGTGCGCGGCTTCGTCGAGCCCATCGCGCGCGAGCTGCCGATGGAGTACGCGCTCGAGCTCAACCGGCTCATCGAGCTCCAGATGGAAGGGTCCGTCGGCTGACGATGAGCACCTCGATCCTTCCCGTCCGTCCGACGGGCCGTGAGGAGGCGTGGCGCTTCACGCCCGTCGCCGAGCTCACGCGCCTCTACGACGCCGAGCTCTCCGACGCCGCGCACCTCGTCACCGTCGAGGCGCCCGAGGGCGTCACGGCGGCTCCGGACAAGGTCGTCGTCGCACCGGACACGCACCCGCAGGAGCCCATCGTCGTCACCGTGACCGGCCGCGACCAGGGTGCCGGGGCGCACGCGCTGACCGTCGAGGTGGGCGTGCACGCCGGCGCCACGCTGCTGCTGCACTTCGGGGGCGACGCGGCGCTCGCGACCGAACTCGACGTCACGATCGGCGACGGCGGCCGTCTCCACCTCGTCACCGTGCACGACTGGGCACCCAACGGTCTGCACCTCGACGCGCAGCGCATCACCGTCGGCCGCGACGCGCGTCTCACGCAGACCACCGTGACGGTCGGCGGCGGCCTCGTCCGCCATGACGTCCGCATCGGCTTCTCCGGTCCGGGTGGTGACGTGCAGGTCGGCGGCCTGCTCGCCGCCGGCGCCTCGCAGCACCTCGAGCACCGCCTGCGCGTCGAGCACACCGCCCCGCACTGCCGCAGCCGCGTGGTCAGCAAGGCCGTGCTCGCCGCCGAGGACGCGCACACCGTGTGGGTCGGCGACGTGTTCATCGGTGCGCAGGCCGTCGGCACCGACACCTACGAGACCAACCGCAACCTCGTGCTCGTCGACCGCGCGCGGGCCGACAGCGTCCCCAACCTCGAGATCGAGACCGGTGAGGTCGCCGGGGCCGGGCACGCGAGCGCCACCGGCCGCTTCGACGACGAGCAGCTGTTCTACCTGCGCAGCCGCGGGATCGACGAGGCCAGCGCACGTCGGCTGGTCGTGCGTGGGTTCCTCGCCGAGGTGCTCGACCCGCTCGCCGTCGTGCCGGGCCTCGCGCCGCTGCACCACGACCTCACCGAGCGGCTCGCTGCCCTCACGCTGTCCACGCCCGCGCTCGCGGAGGCCGCGTCGTGACCACCGCCCACCGCGTCGCGGCGGCCGCCGACATCGCGGACAACACCGCGATCCGCGTCGAGGTCGACGGCACGGCCGTCTGCCTGGCCCGCTGCGACGGCAAGCTCTACGCGCTGCGCGACGTGTGCTCCCACGCCGAGGTCGCCCTCTCCGAGGGCGACGTCGACGACGGCACCGTCGAGTGCTGGCTCCACGGCAGCCGGTTCGACCTCGAGACCGGCCAGCCCACGGGGCTGCCCGCCACCCGTCCCGTCCCCGTCTACACCGTGACCACCGAGGGTGACGACGTCTACGTCGCGCTCACCGCACCTGTCGAGTCCAGCCATGGGAAGGCCTGAAGCATGAGCACCCTCGAGATCCGCGGCCTGACCGTGGACGTCCGCCCCGACAGCACCACCGAGGGGCGCGAGGTGCTGCGCGGCATCGACCTCACCATCAAGGCGGGCGAGACGCACGCGGTCATGGGCCCCAACGGGTCGGGCAAGTCGACGCTCGCCTACGCGCTCGCGGGCCACCCGCGCTACGACGTCACCGGCGGCACCGTCACGCTCGACGGTGAGGACGTGCTCGCGATGACCGTCGACGAGCGGGCGCGTGCGGGGTTGTTCCTCGCCATGCAGTACCCGGTCGAGGTGCCCGGTGTCTCCGTCGCCAACTTCCTCCGCACCGCCGTCACCGCGGCGCGCGGTGAGGCCCCCGCGCTCCGCCACTGGATCAAGGAGCAGAAGGAGGCGATGGCGCGCATCGAGATGGACCCCGCGTTCGCCGAGCGCGGCGTCAACGAAGGCTTCTCCGGCGGCGAGAAGAAGCGCCATGAGGTGCTGCAGCTCGAGCTGCTCAAGCCGAAGATCGCGATCCTCGACGAGACCGACTCCGGCCTCGACGTCGACGCGCTGCGCGTCGTGAGCGAAGGCATCAACCGGGTCCGCGAAGGCGGCGAGACCGGTGTGCTGCTCATCACGCACTACACGCGCATCCTGCGCTACGTGGAGCCCGAGTTCGTGCACGTGCTCGTCGACGGCCGGCTCGTCGAGGAGGGCGGCCCGGAGCTCGCGCAGACGCTCGAGGACCAGGGCTACGAGCGCTACAAGGCCGGTGCCGGGAGCGCGGCGTAGCCATGTATGACGTCGAGCTCGTCCGCAAGGACTTCCCGGTCCTCGACCGCGAGGTCCGCCCCGGCGTGCCGCTCGTCTACCTCGACAACGCCGCGACCTCGCAGAAGCCCGTCGCGGTCCTCGACGCGGAGCGGGAGTACTACGAGCGGCACAACGCCAACGTGCACCGCGGCATCCACGTGCTGGCCGAGGAAGCGACCGCGCTGTACGAGGGCGCGCGCGACGAGGTGCAGGCGCTCATCAACGCGCCGCAGCGCGAGGAGATCGTCTTCACCCGCAACTCCACCGAGGCGTTCAACCTGGTCGCGCGCTCGCTCGGCGACTCCGGGCGCATCGGGCCCGGCGACGAGGTCTGCGTCACCGAGATGGAGCACCACTCCAACCTCATCCCGTGGCAGCAGCTCTGCCAGCGCACCGGCGCCACGCTGCGCTGGATCGAGCTCACCGACGACGGCCGGCTCGACCTCGACGACCTCACGACCAAGGTCACCGAGCACACGAAGGTGCTCGCGTTCGTGCACCAGAGCAACATCCTGGGCACGCTGAACCCGGTCGCGCCGCTGGTCGCCCGCGCCCGTGAGGTCGGCGCGCTGACGGTGCTCGACGCGAGCCAGTCCGTTCCGCACCGCCCCGTCGATGTGCAGGAGCTCGGCGTCGACCTGCTCGCGTTCACCGGCCACAAGGCGCTCGGGCCCACGGGCATCGGCGTGCTCTGGGGCCGCTTCGACCTGCTCGAGCAGCTGCCCCCGTACGAGGGTGGCGGCGAGATGGTCGACGTCGTCGAGATGGCCGCGTCGACCTACGCAGCGCCACCGCACCGCTTCGAGGCGGGCACCCCGATGATCGCGCAGGCCGTCGGCCTCGCCGCCGCGGTGCGCTACCTGCGCGGCCTCGGCCTGGACGCGATCGCGCAGCACGAGACCGAGCTCACCGCGTACGCGCTCGAGCAGCTGCACACGGTCGAGGGCATCACGATCATCGGTCCCGACACCACCGAGATGCGCGGGGGAGCGGTCAGCTTCCGGCTCGCCGTCGACGGCCGCGACGTGCACCCGCACGACGTCGGTCAGCTCCTCGACGAGCGGGGCGTCGCCGTGCGCGTCGGCCAGCACTGCGCCCGCCCGGTGTGCCTGCGCTACCGGGTCCCGGCGACCACGCGCGCCAGCTTCGCGCCCTACACGACGACGACGGAGATCGACGCGCTGGTGGAAGGCTTGCGGGCCGTGAGGACGTTCTTCGCCTGATGAGCATGCCCACGCCCCAGCTCGAGTCGCTCTACCAGGAGCTGATCCTCGACCACTACAAGCGCCCCCACCACGCCGGGTTGCGCGACCCGTTCGACGCCGAGGTGCACCACGTGAACCCGACGTGCGGCGACGAAGTCACCCTGCGCGTCGTCGTCGAGGACGGGGTGGTGAAGGACGTGTCCTACGACGCCGCGGGCTGCTCGATCAGCCAGGCCTCGACGTCGGTCATGACCGACCTCGTCATCGGGCGCACGATCGACGAGGCGATGAGCACCCAGGAGACGTTCCTCGCGCTCATGCAGGGGAAGGGCCAGGTGGAGCCCGACGAGGACGTGCTCGAGGACGCGGTCGCGTTCGCGGGCGTGGCGCGCTACCCGGCGCGGGTGAAGTGCGCGCTGCTGGGTTGGATGGCCTGGAAGGACGCGACGGCGCGAGCCGTCGCAGGTGGGCGCCGGGAGCTTGCGAGCGGGCCCGATGATGAAGGGCGCCGGGAGCTTGCGAGCGGGCCCGATGAACGAGGAGAGTCGAAGTGAGCAGCACTGTCGTGGACGTCGCGGACGTCGAGGAAGCCATGCGGGACGTCGTCGACCCCGAGCTGGGGATCAACGTCGTCGACCTCGGCCTGCTCTACGGGGTCACGCTCGACCCGGACGGCAGTGCCGCGCTGGACATGACGCTGACCAGTGCGGCCTGCCCGCTGACCGACGTCATCGAGGACCAGACGCGGCAGGCACTCGTCGAGAGCGGCCTCTGCCCGGACGTCCGCATCACGTGGGTGTGGATGCCGCCGTGGGGCCCGGACAAGATCACCGACGACGGCCGCGAGCAGCTGCGGGCCCTCGGCTTCACCGTCTGACACCGGCTCTCCAGCACCGTGCGACGGGGGACCGCGGTACGCCGCGCGACGGTCGCGGCCGCGGTGGTGGTCCTCGCCCCCGGTGTCGGGAGCGCCTCCGCCGCACCGCACCGCGCGGCGGGCGTCGACCCGGAGCTGCTCGGGACGCAGGTGACACCGGTCGGCGCGCCGGTCGTCCGGCGGCTCTCCGACGGCACCGTCACCGCGTACGGCGTCATCGCGAACCGCACGGCGGTCCCGACCCGCATCACCCGCGACTTCGCGGTCGCGTTCGTCGATGCGCACGGTGAAGACCTCGCCGGGGTGACGAACGGCGGGGGCCGCGCCTTCGCCGAGCAGACGGTCCTCGCGCCCGGGCAGACCGCGGTGTGGCACGCGTCGAGCGCCGGCCCGCTGCCGGATGCCGTGTCCGCCCGCGTCGTCGTGCCGGCGGCGATCGCGAGCGACACGCTGCCCGACGAAGCGTTCGTCACGAGCGAGGTCACGGTCACGCCGACGGACAACGGTTCCGAGCAGATCCACGCGCGGATCACGTCGCACGATCCCCGTCCGCAGCAGCTGGTCACCGCGCACTTCGAGCTCGAGGACGCTGCGGGCGCGCTGGTCGGGTACGACCAGGCGGTCGTCGGCAACGGAGAGCTCGCGCCGGGTGCGACGACCGAGCTGCTCGTGGCGCACCCCCTGCTGCCGGGTGAGCCGGTGGCCGACCACGTCGGCATCACGGTCGACGCCGAGCCCGCGCCGTCGGTCGCGACCGCGCTCGACCCGGTCGTGCCCGTGCAGGGCCGCCTCGTGGCCGGGACCGTGGTGACGGTGTCCCCGAAGCTGGTGCGCGCGGACGGCTCGCCGGTCGCGGGCGAGCGCCTGTCGTGGCAGGAGAGGCGGCCCGGCGGCGCGGTCAGCGAGATCGCCCACGGCGTCACCGATGCCGGCGGCGTCGCGCGCATGAAGGTGCGCCTGCGCACCGGGACGGTCGTGCAGGTCGTCTACCCCGGTGACGACACGACGTTCGGCAGCTCCACCGGAGACCTCGTGCTCGGCGTGCGGCCGGCTCTCGTCGCCCAGGTGCCCGACGCGGTCACGCACACCATCGTGGTGCGCGGAACGTTGCTGCCCGCCCGGCCAGGAGCGCGGCTGCAGCTGCAACGGCTCGTCGGCGCCCGATGGGTGCGGGTGGGTGGAGCACCGCTCGCGCGCACCGGGCGGTACCGCATCGCCGCGGCGCTGCCGGCCGGCCGGCAGCGCCTGCGCGTGTGGGCGCCCGGCGCGGGGCTCGTCCCGGCCACCGCGACCGGCGCCGTGACCGTTCTCGTCAGCTGAACCGGCCCGGATCACACGCTCGGCTGCACCGCGACGCGCAGCACGACCGCGACGACCGCGCCGCACACGGCGAGCAGCAGGGGCACCGGTGTCGCGTCGGGGGCGTCCGGGTCCGGTGAGTCGGCCGGGCGCACCAGCGGGGCGACCGCCGGCACCAGGAGCCACATCGCGTAGGGGATCCACGACCGCTCCACCTCGCCGCGCGCCAGGCCGGCGACGAGCGCGAACACCATGGCCGCTCCCGAGCCGACGAGGAACGGCCAGCCCGGGGTGCGGGACGTGCCGCGCGTCGCGGCGATGACCGCGGGCCCGGTGATGATCAGCAGCAGCACCAGGTCGAGCACCACCCACAACGGCCACGACCGGTGCGGGCCGAGGCGGACCGAGAAGTCGTGCTGCGCCACCGCAAGGCCGTCGGCCCACGTGAAGCCGGCGATGCGCGCCAGCGCCAGCGGGACGAGGCCCCAGAGGGCCGTGAGGACGATGAGGCCCGGACGGCGGCGCACGAACTGCACGGCGATGACCGCGACCGCGATCCAGGCCGCCGAGTACGACAGCATCGCGCCGAGCCCGAGGAACAGCCCCGACGCCGCGGTGAGCAGGCGACGGGACGCGGCCCCGCGCGTGCGCTCGCTGGCAAGGACGCCGCACGCGATGCCGATGCCGCTGATCGCCGCGACGTCCGTGTCGAGCGTCAGCGGCGCCCACACCCACCACGGCGCCAGCGCGAGCAGCGGGACGATGCGGCGTCCGGCCCGCTCGTGGCACAGGGACCGGGTCGCGACGGCGACGGCCGGGACCGCCAGCGCCCCGATCGCGAGCAGCACCGCCTCGAGGGCCGCGGGGTCGTGCAGCCCCGCATCGCGCAGGCCGGTCACCAGCAGCAGCGCACCGGGCGGGTGGGTGCGCGCGGCCGTCCCGTAGCCGGGCGCGTCGCGCACGAACGTGCGCAGGAAGGTGCTGACGTGCCCATGCACCGCGCCGCGGTCGGCGAGGTAACCGTCCGGCGCGGCGAGCGCGGCCCCGAGCCCACCCCGCTCCGCGGCGCCGAGCAGCACCGACCACGCCGTCGCCGCGGCCCAGCCGAGCACGGCCACCCATCGGAACCTGATGCGCTCGACCAGGCCGGAGCGGGCGGCGCACAGGACCGCGACCGCCACGGAGACCGCCGAGAGCCCGATGGGTCGGAGCGTCACGTCGTACCGCCCGGCGAACGGAGGCGCCCCGACACCCACGCGCGCGGACAGCGCCACCGAGAGCCCCGTGAGCCCCAACCCGGCGGCCACGAGGCCCCACCACACCAGCAGGTCGGCGAGCTGGGGCCGCGCGGCGAGCCATGCGCGCTGCACCGGAGCGCGCACGATCACCGGGCGAGGCTAATGTCGGGGCAGCGGATGATCAGCGAGCGAGCAGCGCCTCGTGATCGTCCCGTACGAGGGGTGGCCCGGGCGGTCGCGCGTCCGGGGCGCTGAGGACCCCGACCGCGGAGGACGACGTGGCAGAGCTGTTGAAGGGCAAGCGCATCACCGGCGGCGAGCGGAGCAAGCTGGCCGCCGACCTCAAGAGGCGCTACGACGGTGGGACGAGCATCCGTGATCTCGCCGCGGACACCGGCCGCTCATACGGCTTCATCCACCGGGTGCTCACCGAGGCCGGGGTGACGCTGCGCGGTCGCGGGGGCGCGACCCGCGGGCCGCGCAAGACCTGACCCCGGCCGTCCCGGTCGGTGCTCTGGTCGAGCATCGGCTGCGCGGGACCGGCGCGGCGGCGTGGTCGGAGCTGCGGGCGATGCTCCGCGGTCTCACCGGGGTTCCGCGCGTCCTGATCATCGCCGGTGACTGGACCGCGTCCGCCGACGCAGGCGGGGTGGACGCGGACGACGTCGTCGCCCGCCTGCGCGACACCACGCTCGTGAGCATCGCCGCGCTCGCCGGCGACATCACCGGGCCGGCCCTGCGGCTGGCCCTCGCCTGCACCCTGCGCGTCGCGGCACCCGGGACCGCGCTGCGCGTCCGCGAGGTCGTCGAGGGCACGGTGCCCGCCCCGGACGTGCTGGCCGAGCTCCGGTCGGTGCTCGGCGCGGCCGGCGCGCTCGAGCTGGCGGCCACCGGCCGGGCGCTCGGCGTCGGCGAGGCGGCCGACCGGGGTCTGGTCTTCGCGGGCACCGAGGCCGACGCCCGCGATCTCGCCGCCGCGATCCTGGCAGCGCCGGACGACGCCGTCCGCGCCACCGTCGCGACGCTCCGCGCGGCGGGCGCGGAACACCCGGCGTCCCGTGGGATGTTGCACGACCGATGAGCATGAACGGCGGCTGGCAGACGATGCACAGCTTCCGCCGCGACCCCTCGGTCGCGCAGCGGAAGCTGGCGGCGGGGACGTATGGGCGGATCCTGCGCCTGGCCCGGCCCTACCGGCGGCACCTGGTCGCCTTCCTCGGCCTGATCCTGATCGACAGCGCCATCGGCGCCGGCCTGCCGCTCATCTACAAGGCGATCATCAACGACGGCGTGCAGAAGCACGACGTGGGCCTCGTCGAGGCGCTCGCCGCGCTCGTCGCCGGGCTCGCGCTCCTGGATGCCGCGGTCTCGCTCGCCAACCGCTGGTTCTCCTCGCGGATCGGCGAAGGCCTCATCTACGACCTGCGCGCGCTCGTGTTCGACCACGTGCAGCGTCAGCCCATCGCGTTCTTCACGCGCACCCAGACCGGTGCGCTCGTCACGCGCCTGAACAGTGACGTGATCGGCGCGCAGTCGGCGTTCACGAACACGTTGTCGAGCGTCTCGTCGAACGTGATCAGCGTGGCGTTCGTGCTGTCCGTGATGTTCACGCTGTCGTGGCAGATCACGTTGCTCTCGCTCGCGCTCGTCCCGATCTTCGTGCTGCCGGCGCGGCTGATGGGCGGCCGGCTGCGGGAGATCACGCGCGAGAGCTACCAGCTCGACGCGGCGATGGGGCAGCAGATGACCGAGCGCTTCGGCGTCTCGGGAGCGCTGCTGGTGAAGCTCTTCGGCCGCCCTGAGGACGAGGACCGGGCGTTCCGCGACCGCGCCGCGCGCGTGCGCGACATCGGCGTGAAGCAGGCCATGTACGGGCGCATCTTCTTCGTCTCCTTGACGCTCGTCGCGTCGCTCGGGCTCGCCATCACCTACGGCCTCGGCGGCCGGTTCGCGGCCGAGGGCTCGATCGACGTCGGCACGCTCGTCGCGCTCACCGCGTACCTGCAGCGGCTGTACGGCCCGCTGACCTCGTTGTCCAACGTCCGCGTCGACGTCATGACCGCGCTCGTGTCGTTCGAACGCGTCTTCGAGGTGCTCGACCTCCCGCCCGCGGTTGCCGATCGCGAGGGTGCGCAGGACCTTCCGGCCGACGCCCCGGCGACTGTGGAGCTCGAGCACGTCGCGTTCGCCTACCCGTCCGCGAAGGACGTCTCGCTCGCCTCGCTCGAGTCCGTGGCGGTGCTCGACGCGCGCCCGAGCGAGCAGGTGCTGCACGACGTGTCGTTCCGGGCCGAGCCCGGCCAGCTCGTCGCGCTGGTCGGCCCGAGCGGCGCGGGCAAGACCACGATCTCGTCGCTCATCCCGCGCCTCTACGACGTGAACGCCGGTGCGGTGCGCGTCGGCGGCTTCGACGTGCGCGACCTGACGCTCTCCTCGCTCGGTGCCGCCGTCGGCGTGGTCACCCAGGACTCGCACCTGTTCCACGACACGTTGCGCAGCAACCTCGAGCTCGCGCGCCCGGGCGCCACCGACGACGAGCTCCTCGCGGCCCTCGACGCCGCGCAGGTCGGCGCGCTCGTGCGCTCGCTGCCCGACGGGCTCGACACCGTCGTGGGAGAGCGTGGCTACCGGCTGTCGGGCGGGGAGAAGCAGCGGGTCGCCATCGCGCGGCTGCTCCTCAAGGCTCCCCGCGTCGTGGTGCTCGACGAGGCGACGGCCCACCTCGACAGCGAGAGCGAGGCGGCGGTGCAGAAGGCGCTGTCCGTCGCCTTGGTGGGGCGCACGTCCATCGTCATCGCCCACCGGCTGTCGACCGTCGTGAACGCCGACCAGATCCTCGTGCTCGACGGCGGCCGCATCGTCGAGCGCGGGCGGCATGCCGACCTCCTGGCCCAGGGCGGGCTGTACGCCGAGCTGTTCCGCACCCAGTTCGAGCACCAGCCGGCACCCGTCGCCTGACCTCCGACCCGGCTTTGTCAATCGATTGATTGACTCGGCGACGGCTCGTTCGTAGGTTCGCCCCGTGACCGAGCGGCGCGAGCAGATCGTCGAGAGCGCCATCCGCGCCCTCGCCCGCGAGGGTCCGGCCGCCACCACCCGCGTCATCGCCGCCGAGGCGGGCGTGAACGTGGCCACGCTGCACTACCACTTCGGGGGCAAGGACGCGCTGGTCGGCGAGGTCATGCGCGCCGTCACCGACCAGATCGCCGGCACGCTGCGCGCGGCCATCCCGACCGACGCCGGGGTCGAGGAGGCGCTGGAGCAGGCCTTGCGCGCGTTCTGGCCCTACGTGCGCGCCACGCGCGAGCTGCAGCTTCTCCAGTACGAGCTCACGACGAGTGCGCTGCGCACCGAGCCGGGGCTCGCCCGCGACCAGTACGCGGCCTACACCGACATGGTCGCCGACATCGTCGAGGAGACGGTCGCCGCCAGCGGCCAGACGATCGCGGTGCCCGTCGACGACCTCGTGCGGATCGTCGTGGCCGGGGTCGACGGGCTGATCCTGCAGGCGCTCGTGGCGGGCGACGACCCGGCCGCGTCGAAGGCCGTCGACCGGGCGCTCGACCTGTTCGTGCGCATGGTCATCCGCGTCGCTGACCCGACCCCGGCGATGGGAGGCCCGCGTTGACCGAGGACGACCTCGAGCACGACGTCGAGCACGACGTCGTGGTGATCGGCGCGGGCTACGCCGGGCTGACGGCCGCGACGCTGCTGGCCGATGCGGGGCTCGACGTCGTGGTGCTCGAGGCGCGCGACCGCGTGGGCGGCCGCGCGAAGACCGAGCACCTCGCGCCGGGCGTGTGGGTCGACCACGGCGGGCAGTGGATCGGGCCGACGCAGCGGCGCATCCGCGCCCTCGCCCGGCGCACCGGGATCGGGCTGTTCCCGAGCGAAGGCCCGGGCCTGAACAGCGAGTGGTGGTCGGGCGAGCTGTTCCGCTACAGCGGGCCCGTCGCCAACGGCCAGCCCGACGTCGCCGCGGAGGCGGTCGGTCTGGCGCTCGAGCTCGACCTCATGGCGCTCGACATCGATCCCGAAGCGCCGTGGGATGCGCCCGATGCCGCCGACTGGGATGCGACGACCGTCGAGTCGTGGCTGCGCCAGCAGGACGTCGACCACGAGGAGACGCGCAACGCGATGCGGCTCATCGTGCGCACCGTGCTCACCTGCGAGCCGTCCGACGTGAGCCTGCTCCACCTGCTCTTCTACATCCGCAGCGCGACCTGCTCGCTGCAGCTCTACGGCCACGCCGGCACCGCGCAGGACGCGCGCTTCGTCGGGGGAGCGCAGGCCGTCCCGGACGCGCTCGCCGCGACGCTGGGCGGGCGGGTGCGCCTCGGCGCGCCGGTGCGGCGCATCGAGCACGCGGCCGCCGGTGTGGCGGTGCACGCCGACGGCGACGTCGTCGTCACCGCGCGGCGCGCGATCGTCGCCCTGCCGCCGGCGCTCGCCGGCCGCCTCACCTACGCACCCGCGCTGCCCGGCCTGCGCGACCAGCTCACGCAGCGCATGCCGATGGGCTCGGTCATCAAGTGCCATGTCGTGTGGGACCGGCCGTGGTGGCGCGACGAGGGCCTGTCCGGCTGCGGGGTCGGTGACTCGGGCGCGGTGCGGGCGTTCTTCGACGACTCGCCGCCCGACGCGAGCGCCGGGATCATCGTCGCGTTCATCACGGCGGACGAGGCGCGCGTGTGGGGCGAGCGTCCGCCGGAGGAGCGGCGCGCGCGGGTCCTCGACGAGCTCGTGACGCACTTCGGGGAGCAGGTGCGCACGGCGACCGGCTACGTCGACACCGCGTGGGCCGACGAGGAGTTCAGTCGCGGCTGCTACGCGGGCAACCTCGTGCCCGGCGCGTGGACGGCGTACGGCCGGGCGCTGCGCGCGCCGATCGGCGTGCTGCACTGGGCCGGGACCGAGACCGCGACCGTGTGGAGCGGCTACTTCGACGGGGCGGTGCAGTCGGGCGAGCGCGCCGCCCGGGAGGTCCTCGACGCGCTCGCCGTCCCCGCGGACCGCTGGCCGGAGCGGCTTCCGGAGAGCGGGGGCATGACCGGGACCGACGACGACCGGGCCGAGATCGCGGCCCTGACCCTGACGGGAGGTCGCCGTGGCGACGCGTGAGGAGATCCGCGAGGCGCTGGAGGACTACCGCGAGCGCTGCAACGGGAACGCCCGCCTGCGCAAGATGCTGCGCAGCTGGACCCGCACCTGCGACTTCCGCGTCCTCGACGCCGACGCCGGGGATCCGGTCGCGTTCACGGTGACCATCACCAACGGCGAGATCACCGACGTCAGCGACGGCCCGCACGCCGACCCGGACCTGGTCATCAGCGCGACCAGCGAGGACATGTGCGACATGTTCTGGGGCGACCTCAACCCGGCGGCCAAGTACCTCTCCGGCGAGATCAAGGTCGTCGGCTCGCAGCAGGACGTGCTGCGCGTCGACGCCATGGCCGCGGTCATCTGGGCCGACTGAGTGTCGGACGAGGTCCTGCGCCGCGGGCTCGGCCTGCGCTCGGTCGTCTCGACGTCGACCGGTCTCGCGTTCGCCGCGATCGAGTACCTCGCGGCCGCGTCCCTGCTCGCCTACGTCAGCGGCTCGCTGGCGTGGGTGTCGATCCTCGTCGCGGGGGGCATGGCTCTGCTCGCGTGGGGCTTCTTCAGCGAGCTCAACGGCCTGTTCCCGACCGCCGCCGCGATCCGCCTCTACATGCAGCGCTCGTTCGACGACCGGGTCGCGCTGACGGTCACGTTCTCCTACCTCACGACCGTCGTGCTGGTGCTCGCGGCCGACGCCTACATCGTGGGCGCCGCGTTCACCCACGTGACCGGGCTCCCGGGCTGGGTGACGGGTCTCGTCATCGCCGTGCTGCTCGGCGTCGCGATGGCGGCCAACCTGCGCGGCGTGCAGCTCGCCGCGCGCGTGCAGGACATCGCGACGCTCACCGTGGTGGTGGCGACGATCGTCGTCGCGGGCGTCGCGCTCAGCAAGCACCGCACGCCGGCGGCCATCGCGGCCGACGCGCACCGCCATCACGGCGCCGCCGCGTTCGTGCAGGCCGTCGCGCTCGGGGTGCTGCTCTACTCCGCGTTCGAGTGGGTGACGACGAGCAGCGAGGAGGTGCGCCGCCTCCGCGACGTGCCGCGCGGCATGGTCATCGCGCTGGGCGTGCTCGCGCTGACCTGCGCCGCGGTCGCCGCGGCGATGGGCCGCCTGCTGTCCCAGACCGAGCTCGACTCCGCGTACCCCCAGCTGTTCCTCGGTCGTCATGCGATGGGCCAGGCGGGCTACGTGCTCATGTGCGGCATCACGCTCGTGACCGCCATCAACACGTTCAACTCGGGCTTCATCACCGCATCCCGCTTCGTCTACGCCACCGCGCGCGAGGGCTCGCTGCCCCGCGGGTTCGCCCGCCTGAACGACAACGCGGTGCCGTGGCTGCCGGTGGTCGTCATCGGCGGCGTGGCGCTCGCCGCGTCGCTGCTCGTCGCCGTGACTGACGGGTGGAAGGTGCTGGTGGCGACGGGGGCGGCGCTCGAGGCGGGCATCTACGCCGTGGCGGCGTTCTGCGTGCTGCGGCTGCGCCGCCGCCAGCCCGACGAGGAGCGCCCGTTCCGCGTCCCGGCCGCTCGCGTGCTCGGCTGGGTGGGGGTCGTGGTGTTCGGCCTCCTGGCCGCCGCCGCCAGCGTGTCGGTCGATGACAAGACCAACGCGGTGCCGTTGCTCATCATCGTGCTCGTCGCCGGAGCGGCCGCCGCCTACGTGCTGGTCGGCCTGCCGCGCGTGCGGGCCGCGGAGGCGGCCCGCCGGGCGGCTCAGGGCCCGCGCCGACGCCGGCCGGCACCGCCTACGGTTGCCTCGCAGGAGGCTGCCCCCACCGCCTCGAAGGAGACCGCATGACCGAGCCCGTCCCGCCGCCCGGCACCCGCGCGCTGAGCGTGGCCGAGGCCGCCGCCCTGTGGCGCCGGGCCCCGCGGGGTGGCGCGGCGGCCGGGTTCAGCCGCAGCGACCGCATCGTGGCGCTGCTGTTCGCCGGGCAGCTCGCGGCGGCCGCGGTCTTCGGCGGCGTGCTGGTGCACGGGCTGCACGACAAGAACGCGGGCACGGCGACGCTCGTGCAGCAGGCCGGGCAAGTGCCGGTGAGCGGCGGTGGCGGGGGAGCGGGTGTCGTGACTCCCACCGGTGCCGCCACGGCTGGTCCCGTCGGTCCGTCGGCGGTCGCCGGCCCGGGCGCTGTGGGCGAGGGCAGCTCCGCGCCGGTCATCTCCGGTCCGAGCGCGCTCGCCACCGCGGGGCCGCACGCCACCGCGTCCGCGCCGGGTGGCTCGACCGCGCCGTCCGCCGCGAACGGCGGGATGATCGCGCCGGGCGCGCCCATCAAGGTCGGCTCGATCGTCAGCCAGAACGGCGTCATCAGCTTCCGCACCAGCGCGCTCGGCACCAAGGCCTACTTCGACATGGTCAACGCGAAGGGTGGCGTCGCCGGGCACCAGATCTCGCTCGAGCTGCTCGACGACCAGCTGGACAAGAACACCGGCCACCAGGAGTTCGAGAAGCTCGTGTCCGACAACGTGTTCACGATGGCCGCGTTCAACGCTCCGCAGACCGAGGCCGGGCTCAAGCCCGACATCGAGGCGAACAAGATCCCGCTGGTGGGCAGCTACGGCGAGTACGACGAGTACCACTCGCAGTACGCGTACGCGTTCTCGGCCAACTACATCCACTACGGCTACGAGATGGGTGCCTACCTCAAGTCGCTGGGCGCCACCAAGGCGGCGCTCATCTACGTCGACAACAACGACGCCAACGCCAACGGTCAGATCGAGCAAGGGTTCGTCGCCGGCTTCGGCAAGACGTGGGACTACCTCGCGCGTGTTGGACCGACGCACACGTTCCAGAGCGACGCGACCCAGATGCAGCTCAAGGGCATCGACGGGATGGTCACCATCCTCGACACCGGCAGCTACGAGCGGCTGCTGCAGGCGATGGGCTCCAACTACAAGAACATCAAGCACGTCGCCGACGCCGAGTTCGCCGTGCCGGCCATCACGCAGGGCGACTACGCCGCGCAGGCCGAGGGCACCTACATCGCCTCCGACTTCGACTTCATCGACGATGCGGCCAACCCGAACGTTGCGGCCTACGTCAACGCGGTGCGCTCCGAGTTCGGCTCGGACGCGCCCGTCGACTACCTGGGCCTCGTCGGCTGGACCGACGCGAAGATCCTCGTCGACGCGCTGAACGCGATGCACGGCGTCTTCACGCGCACGGGCCTGCTCACGGCGATCGATCACCTCGGTGCGGCCTACCAGACCGGCGTCAGCGCGCCGCTTCAGTTCGGGCCGGGCAACCGCGACGTCAACAAGTGCCTGCTGTTCGGCAAGCTCACCGGCGGCAAGGTGGTCCAGACGCAGGGCTACACCTGCGACAACGTGCTGCACGCCTAGGCCGGACCCGTGACCTGGCGCCTGTACCTCGGCCTCGCCCTCGGCGGGCTGCCGATCGGTGCGCTCTACGCGCTGCAGGCGCTCGGCACCGTGCTCGTCTACCGCACCACGCGGGTCTTCTCCTTCGCCCAGGCCGGCCTCGGCATGGTCGCGGCGTTCACGGCGGCCAGCCTGTCCCGCGACCACGGGTGGCCGACCTGGATCGCGGTGCTGCTGGGTGTCGCGGTGGCCGTCGCGGTCTCGGTCGTGATGGAGCGGTTCACCGTCCGCCCCACCAAGGGCGCGGTGCAGAAGACGGTCGTGACCCTCGGCTGGCTGCTCGGGCTGCAGGGCCTCGGCGGTGTGATCTTCGGCGTCACGGGCACCGCCGCGCAGCCCGCGTCGCCGCAGCACGAGGTCTGGAGCATCCGCAGCATCGCGTGGCGCTTCACCTCACTCGACCTCCTCGCGCTCGTGACGGTGGTCGTCATCGCCGTCGCGCTCGGCCTCTTCCTGTCCCGCACGGCGTTCGGCACCGCGATGCGCGGCGTCGCTGACGACCCCGAGGCGGCGCGCCTGGTCGGTCTGCGCGCCGGAACCATCGCGTCGGTCAGCTGGGGCCTCGGTGGGGCGCTGGCGGGCATCGCGGGCGTGCTCGCCGCCGCGGAGACGAACCTCGACCAGGTCAGCCTGCTGGTGCTCACCGTCGAGGGCCTCGCGGCGGCGCTCGTCGGCCGGCTCGAGTCGCTCCCGCTGACGCTCGCCGGCGGGTTCGGCCTCGGCGTGCTGCAGCCCGTGGTCGACCAGGCTGTCGACGGCCGTCGCCAGGCCGGTGTGCCGGAGCTCTTCGCCCTCGTGGTCGTGCTCGTCGCGCTCGCGCTGCGCCGTCGCCGCGGCCGGGCCGACCAGGGTGGCGCCGGCCTCCCGCCGGCGCCGCTCGGTGCGCTCCCGACCGGCCGCACGGCGATCGGCATGGCCGCGGGCGTGCTGATCGTCGCCGTGGTCGCGCCGCTGCTGAAGAGCACGATCACGTGGGCGGACGACGTCGCCTCGACGGCGATCTGGTCGACGGCCGTGCTCTCGCTCGTGCTCCTCGCGGGCGTCGTCGGGCAGGTCTCGATCTGTGCGGGGACGTTCATGGGCGTGGGCGCGTTCGGCGCCGGCATCGCGTTCGGCGCGGGCCTGCCGTTCCTGCTCGCCCTCCTCGTCGGCGCGGCGCTCGCGGGCGTCGCCGCGGTGCTCGTCGGCCTGCCGGCGATCCGGCTCGAGCCGCTCGAGCTGGCGATCGCCACCGTCTCCGTCGCGTTCACGGCCGACCAGTTCCTGTTCAAGTGGACGCCGTTCGTCGGCCCCAGCCGGTCGCGCGACCTGCGCCCGCCGGGCTTCGCCAACGGGGATCCGGCACCGAGCGGCCACGGGCTGGCCGGGCACCGTGGCTATGCGTGGCTCTGCATCGTGCTGTTCGTCCTCTGCGCGCTGGGGGTGGCCAACCTGCGCCGCGGCCGCAGCGGCGCGGCGCTCACCGCGCTGCGCTCGTCCGGAGCGGCGACGTCCGCGATGGGCTTCTCGGTGCCGGCGACCAAGCTCAAGGGCTTCGCCGCGGCCGGGTTCGTCGCCGGCGTGGCCGGCGTGCTGCTCGCGGGCCTGTTCGGCCAGGCCAGCGCGACCGGGCAGGTCGGCTCGCCGTTCGACACCACGCACTCGATCACGCTCATCGCGTATGCGGTCATTGCGGGGCTCGGCAGCGTGCCGGGCACCGTCGTCGGCGGGCTGCTCGTCACCGTCCCGGCCGCGCTCACCGCGTCGAGCTCCGGGCTCGCCAGCCAGGACAGCGCGTACTGGATCCAGGCGTTCTCCGGCGCGGTCCTCGTGCTCATCGTGGTGCTGTCACCCGAGGGCCTCGCCGGTCTCGCCGCGCGGGCCCGCCAGCTCGGGCAGCGCGGCCCCGACGTCGCCGTCGCACCGGCGGTCGGCTGACATGGCGACGCTCGAGCTGTCCGGCGTCACCGTGCGCTTCGGGGCCAACCCCGTCGTCGACGGCGTCTCGTTGTCGGTGCACGCCGGTGAGGTCGTGGGCCTGATCGGTCCCAACGGGGCCGGCAAGACCGTCACGTTCAACGTCGTCACCGGGTTGCAGAAGCCGACGTCCGGCCGCGTGCTGCTGCACGGCCGCGACGTGACGAGCGCGCCCCCGCACGCCCGCACGGCGATGGGCCTCGGCCGCACGTTCCAGGTGGTGCAGCTGTTCCGGGGGCTCTCCGTCGTCGAGAACGTCGCCGTCGCGGCCCACCACCACACGCGCTCCGGGATGATCAGCGACGCGCTGCACCTGCCGTGGCGCGGCCGCGCGCTCGCCGAGGCGCGCGAGCGCTCGCTCGCGGTGCTCGACTTCCTCGGGCTCAGCAGCCTGGCTGACGTGCCGGTGGACGCCTTGCCGGTCGGGCAGGCGCGGCTGGTGGAGCTCGGGCGCGCGCTCGCGCTGCAGCCCGACGTGCTGCTGCTCGACGAGCCCGCGAGCGGCCTCGACCCCGCGGAGACGCACGAGTTCGTCGAGCTGCTCGCCCGCGTCCGCGCGGTGCTGGGCGTCGGCATGCTGCTGGTGGAGCACGACATGGGCGTCGTCATGCCGCTGTGCGACCACGTCGTCGTGATGAACCAGGGGAAGGTGCTGGCGGCCGGCCGGCCCGACGAGGTGCGGCACGACCCGCAGGTGCTCGAGGCATACCTCGGCGCCCCCGAGCCCGACGACGCCCAGGCCGTCTCATGACGATGCTCGAGCTCGAGGATCTGACCGTCCGCTACGGCGGGGTGGTCGCCGTGCGCGAGGTGTCGCTGTCCGTGCAGCCGGGACAGGTGCTCGCGCTGCTCGGGGCCAACGGCGCGGGCAAGACCAGCACGCTGCGCGCCGTCACCGGGCTCGAGCCGGTGGCGGGCGGACGGGTGCTCGTCGACGGCGTCGACGTGACCGGGGCCGCGCCGGACGACATCGCCCGCCGGGGCGTCGCGCACGTCCCGGCCGGGCGCGGCATCTTCGCCAACCTCTCGGTGTCGGACAACCTGCGCATGGGCCTCTACGGCTCCGGCGTCGACGGCCGGCCCGAGGGCCGGCGCCGGCTCGAGGAGGCCTTCGCGCTGTTCCCGGGACTCGTCGGCCGGGAGGGCCAGCCCGCCGGCCAGCTCTCCGGAGGCCAGCAGCAGCAGCTCGCGGTCGCGCGCGCGCTCGTGCAGGCGCCCCGCCTGCTGCTGGTCGACGAGATGAGCATGGGTCTCGCGCCCACCGTCGTCGACTTCATCTTCGACGTCATCGCGCAGCTCTCCGGCCGGGGCATCGCGGTCGTCATGGTCGAGCAGTTCGTCGGCAAGGCGCTGCGGGTGTGCGACCAGGTGGCGGTGCTCGAGCAGGGGCGCATCGTGGCCGCCGGCCGTCCGGCCGACCTCTCGGCCGACGACGTCGCGGCCGCCTACCTCGGCGGCAGCGAGGCGCACGCCGCGGTCACGGTGCCGCCCCCGCCGCCCGACGCGCGCGAGGGGCTGCGGGTCGATCTGGGTGGCCGTCAGGTGCGCGAGCTCGAGCGGCTGGCCGCCGCGACCGGTACGACGGTCGGGGCGCTGCTCGAGGGGGCAGCCGCCGACGTGCTGCGGAAGGCGTCGCGCCGGTGACGCCGCGGGGTTGGCGCATCGCCTGCGTCACCGCCATCGCCTCGGCAGCGCTGCCGACGATGGCCGGTCTCGTCCTCGTCCGGAGCGCGGACGCCGCGGTGTCGCCGCTCGGGCGCTACGGCCTCACCGCGCAGGGCGCCGGCGTCGGGACGCAGGGCCAGGTGGGTGCATCCGGCGGGCTGGTGGTGTTCGACGCGGGCGCCGGAACCGTCAGCGCGCGGCTCGACAACGCACCGTCGGGCAAGGCGACGGCCGTCGCCTTCGAGCCCGGCTCGTCGGTGCGCACGGTCGTGTCCACTGCCAACACGACGGCGGGGCAGACCCTGGCGACGATCCCGCAGGCCGAAGCCGCGTCGCCCGGTGGCAAGGCCGACGACTCCTACGCGCAGGTGCCGGGCCAGTCGCTCGGGCCGCTCGCGCTGACGGCCGGCACCGGGGAGGCCCACGTTCGCGGCGGCACGAAGGCGGACCTGGCCGCGGCCGGGGGCACGCTCGCGGTGTCCGGCCTCGTCGACACGGCCGGGGCGCACGCCGAGGCCCACCTGTCGGCCGATCCGGGAGCGCACCAGCTGTCCGCGACCGCGAGCAGCGGCGCCACCGACGTCACGCTGGGCCCGCTCGTGCTGCACGACGTCGTCGGTACCGCGACGGTCGACCTCAAGGGCTTGACGCGCAGCGCCGCCGCGACCGTCACGGTCGGATCTGCCTCTGTCGCAGGCATTCCCGTCACCATCGATGCCGATGGTGTGCACGTCGCCGGCCAGGAGCTCTCACCGCCGTCGGCCTCGCAGAGCGTCATCGCAACGGTCGACTCGGCGCTGGCGGCCGCCGGCATCTCGGTCAGCGCGCTCGATCCCGTGCACACCACCAAGGTCGGCTCCGCGCTCGCGGACAGCGGCGGGCTCGTCGTGTCCCTGCACACCAAGCCGGTGCAGACCGGCTTGCCGGTCGTCGGCGACGTCGGCAGCAACGACCTGTCGCTGATCATCGGCCGCGTCAGCGTCACCGAGTCCGACGGCGCCGCCACCCCGGCGATCACCGCGACGTTCCCCTCTGCCCCGCCCCCCAGCGCGGCCGCGTCGACCCCTCCTGCGGTCGCCCAGCCGCCCCCCGGCCCGGTGGGCGGCGGACTGCCGGTCACGCCGATCAGCCCGGTCACCGGCCCGCCGCCCGCCATCGCGCCGTCGGCCCCGGCGGCCCAACCACAGCTCGCGCTGCTCGGCCACCACCTCCCGGCCCGGGCGGCCTTGGCCGGCTTCGCGGCCTGGCAGCTGATCGCCACCGCCATCGCGACGCTGGCGGCTCTCGCCGCCCGCCGCCGCGGCCCGGAGGAGGAGCACCTGTGCCCCTGTCCCTGACGCACCGCCCTCGCCCGCCCGTCGCGCTCGGGCCGGCGCCGGCCGCGCCGGTCCCCGACGACCGCCTCGTCCTCGTCCGCGACGACGGGCGCCTGATCTGCCCGCGCTGCCAGGCGGCCTACCTGCCGCCCCTCACCCGGGGCGCGTGCCCGGTGTGCCGGACCGAGGCGCCCGGTGGTGCCGGGCGGGCGCGCTGGTGGGTGCGCGACGACGACCGGCTCCTGCTGCTCGTCGGCATCGCGACGATCGCCAATCTCGTGGTGCTCGCCGTCCTCGCCATCGCCGTCCTGCACCACTGAGCGGCGCCGCGCGCCGGAGCACGGCGAGGCGACCCTGTGGGGGCGCTACCGTGCGGGAGTGAGCGTCGGCCGGAACGGGCGCCGCCTGCGGGTGGTCCGCGAGGGCGAGCGGGCCCGCCGCGGCCCGCCGCGACGGATGGGCTGGGCGGTGCGCACCTTCGCCGCCATCCTGCGCCCGCTCCTGATCCTGCTGACCCGCCGCGACTGGCGGTTCTGCAACCGCATCCCCGCCGAGGGTGGCGTGCTGGTCGTCGCCAACCACATCTCGAACGCCGACCCCGGCGGCCTCGGCTGGTTCGTGCTCTACGGGTCGGGCCGGGTGCCCCGCTACATGGCCAAGGCGTCGCTGTGGAAGGTGCCGGTGTTCGGCTCGCTGGTCCGGGCCGGGCAGATGATCCCCGTGCACCGCGAGACCGAGGACGCGGCCAGCGCGCTGACCCACGCGGTGGAGGCGCTGCGCCGCGGCGAGTGCGTGGTGATCTACCCCGAGGGCACCGTGACCAAGGACCCCGACCTGTGGCCGATGCGTGCGCGCACCGGCGTCGCGCGGCTCGCCCTCGCGACCGGGGTTCCGGTGATCCCGGTGGGGCAGTGGGGCATGCAGCGCTTCCTCGGTGCGGACGGCCTGCACCCGTTCCGCCGGCCCAAGACCTCCGTGCTCGCGGGTGAGCCCGTCGACCTGTCACGCTTCGCCGGCGCGACGCCGGACGCCGCGGTGCTGCGCGAGGTCACGGACGCGATCATGAGCCGGGTCGCGGGGCTCGTCGGCGAGCTGCGGGGGGAGCCGGTGCCGGCGGTCCCGTTCGACCCGCGCGCCGCCCGCGCGGCCGATCGCGCCGACACCGCTTGACCGAGCCCGCCGGCCGCCGGTGGGCGCTGCTGGTGGTCCTCGCCGGCCTGGTGCTCGCCGGGCTGAGCTTCCCGCTCGCCGCGAGGATCGGCAGCGTCGAGCGCAACGTCCCGCAGTCGTTCCTGCCGCGCGGAAGCGAGACCGTCGCCGCGCTCGACGTGCAGGCGTCGTTCGCGTCGTCGCAGCGCACCTCGGGCGTCGTCACCTTCACGCGGCCGGGCGGGCTCACGCCGGGTGACCTGGGCGAGGTCGGCCGCGCGCTGTACCGGCTCGTGCAGGTGGACGGCGTCGCCCACCCGGTGCCGCGGCTCGGCCGGGTCGGCAGCGCCGGCGTCGTGGTCGTGCTGCAGTTCGACCTGCCCTCCGGCAACAGCCGGCAGCTCGTGCGACAGGTCGACGCGCTGCGCGACGCGGTGCACGTCGGCACGACGAGCGACGGGCTGCAGGTGCACGTCTCCGGTCAGGCCGGCGTCATCGCCGACACCGTCGGCGCGTTCGACCGGCTCGACACCACGCTCGTGGTCGTCGCACTCGGGGTGGTCGCGCTGCTCCTGCTCGTCGTGTACCGCAGCCCGGGTCTGCTGCTCGTCCCGCTCGCGACGTCCGCGATCGCGCTCGCCGTCGCCCAAGCCGTCGTCTACCTGCTCGCGCGCTACGCATCGCTCACCGTCAACGCGCAGAGCGACGGCATCCTCACCGTCCTCGTCATCGGTGCCGGCACCGACTACGCGCTGCTCGTCACGGCGCGCCAGCGGGAGCAGCTGCGCGTCGAGCCCGATCCGGCGGTCGCGGCGCGGGCGGCCGTGCGCGGCGCGGCGCCGGCCGTCGTCGCGAGCGCGCTCACCGTCGTGCTCGCACTGCTGTGCCTGGTCTTCGCGCGCTTGAACAGCGATCGCGGTGTCGGCCTCGTCGGCGCGATCGGCGTGGTGGTCGCCGCGGGCGCGGCGACGACGGTCCTGCCGGCCGCGCTCGCGCTCGGAGGCC
>DASZYF010000214.1:0-9424 GCA_035545535.1 Mycobacteriales bacterium
CAGCGGTTCGACCTGCTCGAGGACCAGCTCGAGATCATCAAGCGGCTGTTCACCGGTGAGGTCGTCAGCTACGCGGGCAAGCAGGTCTCGCTGAAGGACGCGCAGATGCGGCCGGTGCCGGTGCAGACGCCGCACCCGCCCATCTGGATCGGCGGCACCGGCCCCAAGCGCACCATCCCGCTGGTCGCCCGCTACGCCGACGTCTGGCACGCGTGGGGCTCGCCGGGCTCGCTCAAGGACGTCAACGCCCGCATCGACGAGCTCGCGCAGCAGGAGGGCCGGAAGCCCTCGGACATCCAGCGGGCGAGCTCGCTGTCGCTCGACGACCTCGACGAGGCGCGCGGGCGCACGGCGAAGTGGGTCGACGCCGGGTACGACTACCTCGTGTGCGGCTGGCCCGCGGCCGGCGACGCGCAGATCGAGGAGTTCGCCCGCACGGTCCTGCCCGACTTCGCCTAGGCACATCCGATGCGCGCGGCGACCTACACGGCGGACGAGCCGTCGCTCGTCATCAGCGACGTGCCGGACCCCGTGCCCGCGCCGGACGGCCTGGTGCTGCGCGTCGACGCGTGCGGCATCTGCGGGTCCGACCTGCACATGGCGCACAACAAGCACGCGCCGCCCGGCACCGTGTTCGGGCACGAGTTCAGCGGCACCGTCGTCGCGGTCGGCGCGGACGTGACCGCTCACCGCGAGGGCGATCGCGTCGTCGGCTTCCCGCTCGGCAGCTGCGGACGGTGCGAGGGCTGCCGCGCCGGCCTGCCGTCGCGCTGCGGGCAGTCGGTGCTGACCGGTGCGCAGGTGGCGGGTGCCTACGCCGAGCACGTCGCGCTCCCCGCGCGGGACGCGTGGGCGTTGCCCGACGGGCTGTCGTCCGAGCAGGGCGCACTCGTCGAGCCGCTGGCCGTCGGCCTGCACGCGCTCAACAGCACGCCACGAGCCGACGGCGAGCCGGTGCTCGTCCTCGGCGCCGGCCCGGTGGGGTTGGCGGTGGCGCTGTGGGCGCGCGCGCTCGGCGCGCGCGAGGTCGTCGTGAGCGACCCGGTCGCGCACCGCCGCGCCCTGGCGGAGCGGCTCGGCGCGACGCCGGTGGACCCGACGACACAGGACGTCATGCAGGAGTTCAACAAGGTCGCCGGCGGGCTGCCGAAGGCCGTCGTCGAGTGCATCGGCCGGCCGGGGGCGACGACCCTCGCCACCGACGTCGCGACCAACGGTGCGCACGTCACGTTCGTCGGCGCGTGCACGTCGCCCGACACCTACCTGCCGATCATCCCGACGATGAAGGAGCTCACGCTCCACTACGTCGTCTACTACCACCGCGACGACTTCACCACGACGATCGAGCACCTCGCGTCCGGGCGCATCGACCCGCTGCCGCTCGTCACCGCGCGCATCGGGCTCGACGAGCTGCCGGCGCGCTTCGACGCGCTGCTCGGCGTCAACGACGACTGCAAGGTGCTCATCACACCGGGCGAGGAGAGGAAGCCGTGACGATCGCCGACGTCGTGCCTACTGCGATCCACCGCGATGACGAGGCGCTGCCGTTCGCGCCCATCGCGCCGGGCGTCGAGAGCAAGGTCGCGCACATCGACATCAGCGAAGGGCTCTGGGTCGTGCGCTCACGCCTGCAGCCCGGCTACCGGGCCCAGACGCACCGGCACACCGGACCGGTCTTCGGCTTCACGCTCTCCGGCGCGTGGCACTACCTCGAGTCGGCCGACGACGTTAACCGGGCCGGCTCCTACCTCTACGAACCCGCCGGCTCGGTGCACACGCTGCACGTCCCCGACGACGCCACCGAGCCGGCCGACGTGTGGTTCGCCATCTGGGGCGCCAACCTGAACCTCGACGCTGCGGGCAACGTCGAGACCGTCACCGACGCCGCTGCGATGCTCGCCGCCTACCGGTGGTCGTGCAAGAAGAACGGGCTCGGCGACCCGCCGGTCATCGTCGCCGGCTGACCTTCCGCTTGGGCTTCTCGTCGCCCGGCGGTTCGATGCGGTCGAGCGACGCCTCGATGAAGCGCACCGTCTGGGCATGGCCGTTGGTCACGCCGAGCGCGCTCTCGAGCGCCATCGTCTGGCCGAGGCCCGACATGACCAGGAGGGCGATCTCCGGCGGCAGCTGCTTCGCGGGCACGCCGGCCGCGGCCAGGGCGGTGGCCAGCGCTTCGCGCTGCGCGTCGTAGAAGCGATCCGCGTAGCGGGCGATCTCGGCGCGCAGCTCCGGGCGGTGCTTGGCCAGCGCCACGAACTCCACCGCGAACTGCGCCGCGCGCGGGTCGGTGTTGAGGCGCCACAGGTTGTGCAGCGACGGGTCGGCCGCGACGGCGGACTCGAAGCGCTCGAGGTTTCGCTCGGCGTTGCGCCGGAAGATCTCGAGGAACAGCTCGTCCATCGACGCGAAGTAGTAGTGCACCAGCTGCGGCTTCAGGTCGGCCTTCGCGCCCACGCGGCGGGAGGTGACGGCGGCGTAGCCCTCCTCGATGAGCAGCTGCTCGGCGGCGTCGACCAGGCGAGCCCGGGTGCGGGAGTCCGGGGCCCCCATCCGCCGGGCCGGAGCCGTGCTCACGATCCCAGGGTGCCACGGTTTGCTGGGCACTTGCACAGCAGGTTTTGGCGAGTGCACAATGTGCGGGCGGCACCCGGGAGCGGCGCCACCCTCGACGTGAAGGCGAAGGAGCCCTCGTGACCGACGTGCAGACGATCGACTACTTCGCCGACCCGTCACTGATCGAGGATCCCTACCCCTACTTCGACGCCCTGCGCGGTGAGTGCCCCGTCCTGGCCCTGCCGCACCTCGGGGTCGTCGCCGTCACCGGCTACGACGCCGCGATGGAGATCTACAAGGACACCGAGAACTTCTCGTCGTGCAACTCGGTCATCGGGCCGTTCGTGCAGTTCCCGGTGCCGCTCGAGGGCGATGACATCTCCGGCATCGTCGCGGCGCACCGGCACGCGATCCCGATGAACGAGCACATGGTCACGATGGACCCGCCGCAGCACACTCGCGAGCGCGGTCTGACCATGAAGCTCATCACCCCGAAGCGCCTCAAGGAGAACGAGGACTTCGTCGAGCAGCAGGCCGACGCCATGCTCGACGCGCTGCTCCCGCTCGGCGGCTGCGAGTACATCAAGGAGTTCAGCCAGCCCTTCGCGATGCTCGTCATCGCCGACCTGCTCGGGGTGCCGGCGGAGGACCACGAGGAGTTCCGCAAGGGCTTCGGGGTCAACAGCACCCCGGGCGCCGTCGGCGTCAGCGGCTACGAAGGCGGCGAGGGTGAGGGCGGCGCGCTCAACGCGCTCGCCTGGTGCGACGAGCGGTTCACCGTCTACGTCGAGGACCGGCGGGCCAACCCGCGCAAGGACTACCTCACCGACCTCGCGCTCGCGACCTACCCCGACGGCTCGACGCCCGAGGTCACCGCGGTCGTGCGCAGCGCGACGTTCCTGTTCGCCGCCGGCCAGGAGACCACCGCGCGCCTGCTCGCCTCCGCGATGAAGCACCTCGCGGAGCACCCCGACGTGCAGGACGCGCTGCGCGCCGACCGTTCGCGCATCCCCGAGTTCATCGAGGAGGTGCTGCGCCTCGAGAGCCCGGTGAAGACCGACTTCCGCCTCGCGCTGCGCACCACCACCATCGGCGACCTCGAGGTGAAGGCCGGCACGCCGGTGATGCTGCTCAACGGCGCGGCCAACCGCGACCCGGAGCAGTTCGAGTGCCCAGCCGAGCTCCGCCTCGGTCGCGAGAACGTGCGCAACCACATCGCCTTCGGTCGCGGCGTGCACTCCTGCCCGGGCGGTCCGCTTGCCCGCGTCGAGGGCCGCATCGCGATCGACCGCATCCTCGACCGCACCCGCAACATCCGGCTGTCCGAGGAGCACCACGGTCCGGCGGACGACCGGCGCTTCACCTACGCGCCGACGTGGATCCTGCGCGGCCTCGTCGACCTGCACATCGAGTGGGACCCGGCCTGACGTCCCGCCGCGTGGCCGTCAGCGGCGGACCGCGGGGATCACGTCGCTGAGCAGGCGGTCGATGACGGTGTCGGCGTCGCCGGGGTCGCAGGCGGGCAGGAAGACGAAGTGCCGCGCGCCGGCATCGACGAACGCGCTGAGCTTCTCGGCCACCTCGTCGACCGTCCCTGACGCGGTCACGCTGTCGACCATCGCGGCGAAGTCCTTGTCGTAGAGGCCGCCGAGCGAGCGCGCGGTCGCCTCGCGGGCTTGCCGCCCGTCTCTCCCGACGTTGACGAAGACGAACACGTGCCAGCCGAAGCCGGACAAGTCGCGGTTGGCCGCGGCGGCGATCGCCCGGATCTCGGCGGCGGACTCGGCGTAGCGCCGCGGCGAGCAGAGGTAGGGGATCCAGCCGTCCCCGAGCAGGGCCACGCGACGCAACGCGTTGCCCTTGCGGCCGGCGATGACGATGGGCGGTCCGCCGGGCTGCACCGGAGCAGGGTGGATGCGCACGTCCTGCATCGGGTAGTAGCGGCCGTCGTGCGAGACCGACTCGCCGGACCACAGCGTGCGCAGCAGCGGGATCGCTTCGTCGCACCGTGGGGCGCGCTCACCGATGGGCACGCCGCAGGCCCGGAACTCGGCCGGGTACTCACCGCCGATGCCGACGCCCAGCGTGACGCGCCCGCCGGTGTCGCGGTCGAGGTCGGCGACCTGCTTGGCGACGATGGCCGGCGCGTACAGCGGCAGCAGCAGGACCGCGGTGCCGATGCGCACCCGCTCGGTCACGGCGGCGAGCCGTGCGAGCTGCACCATCGCCTCCGGCGACGGGTTGCGCGAGGCGACGTGGCCCCCGACCCAGAGCGAGTCGATGGGCAGCTGCTCCAGCTCAGCGGCCCGGCGCCCGGGGCCACCGGCCATGAACCCGATCGAGATCACCGGGCGATCGTCACCGCGACGGATCCGGGCGGGCCGGAGTCGAGAGGGAACGAGAGGCGGAGGTGACCGCGCTTCCCCGCGCGCAGCACCAGGGTGCGCACACCGGCCGACGAGCGCAGGGTCACCCTGAGCTTCGCGTTCGCCTTGTAGAACGCGGGCGTCACGACCGACGCCGTCCCGACGCCCGACAGCTCGAAGCCGTGCGACGACGCCCCGGAGAGGTGGCTCCACGCGTAGGTGTCAGCACGGGTGAACGACACCGTCCAGCCCCACTGCGACCACGACTTCTCGATCGAGTCGTACGCCGTCGGGGCGGGCGCGGCGGGGCGGCCGTCGAAGTCGCGCATGATGTGCGGCAGGAACCACGTGAGGTCGCGCTGCCAGTAGGGCCAGCTGTGCGTGCCCGGCCCGTAGTCGACGAGGTGCACGTTCGTCATGCCGAGCTCGCCGGCGTGCTTGGCCATCGCGAGCGTGAGCTTGTGCCCGAGGACCTCGATCCCCATGAGCGCCGGGTTGGGCGGGCCGGCGGGCTCGATGGGTCCTGGGTAGCCGTTGCCCGAGTACAGCCACACGTCCATGCCGCGCAGGTTGGGCAGCAGCGTCGTCGGGTCGTGCCCCTGCCAGCTGACCTCGTCGGTCGCGGGGTCACCGAAGATGGTGAACGGGCCGACCTGCGACGCCGTCTCGGTGCCGATGACGAAGCTGTGCCCGAGCGGCCCGTCGACATCGTCGTAGGCGATGTCGACGGCACCGGACATCGCGGCTGCGGCGACGAACATGTCCGGGTGCCGCGCCGGGTAGTAGACCGATCCGAAGCCGCCCTGCGACAGGCCCGCCACCGCGCGGCCGTCACGGTTGGCCCGGGTGCGGAAGCTCGCATCGATCCACGGGATCATCTGGTCGATGTAGTAGGTCTCCCACTGGTTCGGTCCGAGCGCCGTCGTGGTGTCCTGCCAGTTGGCGAACCAACCGGCGGTAGCGACACCGACGTCGGTCGACACCACGATCAGCGGCAGCCCGGCCGTGAGCTGCTCCGCCTTGCCCTCGGTGAACCAGTCGGCCGCGTGGCCGCCGGTGCCGGTGATCAGGTAGAGCACGGGGTAGCGCTGGTCCGGGTGCTGCGCGTAGCCCGTCGGCAGGGCGACGCGGATGTTCGTCGGTCGTTGGATCGCGGCCGTCTCCACGTCGATGCTGACCTGACGTTCGTCGACGCGCGTGACCTTGGTGATGTGCAGCCCGAAGCCGTCGCGCAGGGTCGGCGTCGCGGGCCCCGCGGCCCGTCCCGGCGCGCCCGCGAGCACGAGCGCCATCACCAGCCCGGCGCTCGCTCCAATGCGCGCGCCCCGCACGCGGCTCGCAACCCTCATGCCCGAACCCCTTCGTCCGGCCGTCGTGCCCGAAGGCTCGGACAGCTCAGCCTTCGCGCTCCTCGATGAGCCGGCCACGGTTGACCTTCGTCGCTGCGCTGCGGGGGATGGCCTCGACGATCTCGACGGTCTTCGGCACCTTGTACGGCAGGATCTTGCTCTTCGCGTAGGCGATGACCGCCTCGGCCGAAGGTGGATCGGCCGGATCGGCCGGCTCGATGATCGCGTGCACGCGCCGGCCCCACTCGGGGTCCTTGAGGCCGATGACGACGACGTCGGCGATCTGCGGGTGGTCGATGAGCGCGGTCTCCACCTCGGCGGGGAAGACGTTCGCGCCGCCGCTGATGATCATGTCGACCCGGCGGTCGATGATGAACAGGTAGCCGTCGCTGTCGAGGTAGCCCATGTCGCCGACGGTGACGAACCCGTCCTCGGTCGCCTTCGGCTTCGCCTGGTTGCCGATGAGGATCGAGCCGCCGTAGCTCGGTGAGCGCAGGTAGATGTCGCCGATCTCGCCGGCGGGCAGCTCGGTGCCGTCGGTGTCGAGGATGCGCACCTCGGTGCCGCGCTGGCCGCGACCGACGCTCCCCTCGTGCTCCATCCACTCCGCGCCGGTGAGCGCGGTGATGCCGAGACCCTCGGTCATGCCGTAGGCCATCACCAGGCGCATCGGGTCGATGAGCTTCGCCCAGCGATGCACGAGCGACGGGGGCATCGGGGCGGCGCCCTGGTTGATCCACACGATGGACGACAGGTCGCGATCGTCGGCACCGGGCGAGTCGGCCATCCGCTGCAGCATCGTCGGCGTCGCGGTGAACGTGGAGATGCGGTGCTTCTCGACGAGCTCGAGCGCGCGGGCACCGTCGAACTTCTGCATGACGACGAGCCGGTCGCCGGCCATCAGCATCTGCAGCGTCGCGAACGCGTTCACGTGGTACATCGGCGCGAGCACGAGCACGGTCTGCGGCCGGGGGACGGGGAACCACTGCTCGGCCATCGGCGTGCTGAACACCGGGTTGTGCAGGCTCGGCAAGGCCGCGACGATCACCTTGGGCGTGCCGGTGGAGCCGCTGCTGCAGATGCCGTGCATGTGCGGCGCCACCGCATCCGGCAGCTCGCTCGCATCGGTGCCGTCGGTCGCCCGGATCGCGTCGAGGTCGGACTCCGCGAGGTGCACCTTGGGCTCGATGACGTCGAGCACCCGCTCGAGCTCCCAGTCGGGGATGTCCCAGCGCACGGGCACCGGCACCACTCCGAGCTTCCACGCCGCGAACGCGCACGCGATGAGCTCCGGTGAGTTGCGGAGGCGCAGCGCGAGGCGGTCGCCCTGCGCCAGCCCGCGGCCCGCGAGCCAGTGCGCGATCTCGGTCGACCGGCGGTCGAGCCACCCGTAGGTGTGCGCCTGCTCGGTGCCGTCGGCGGCGACGTGGATCGTCGCCACCTGGTCCGTGCGCTCGCGTCCGAGCGTGCGGATGTTCTCCGCGAAGCTGACCTGAGGCTCGTCGGGTGTCGCCACCTGTCTAGGCGTTGGCGAGCACGGGCGGTTCGGCCGGCGTGAAGCGATAGAGGCGCTCGGCGTTGCCGCGCAGCAGCTTGTGCTGCTGGCGCTCGTTGAGGCCGCTGATGGCCTTGCGGGCCATGTCGATCGAGTTGGGCCACGTGGTGTCCGAGTGCGGGTAGTCCGTCTCGAACATCACGTTGTCCTCACCGATCGTGTCGAGGTTCGCGATGCCGTGGTCGTCGGCGATGAAGCAGCCGAACACGTGCTTCCGGAACTCGGCGTGCACGTCGAAGTCCATGAGGTCGACCTCGGAGTTGGCGTAGTCCATGAACTGCGCGCCCTTGGTCACCCAGAACCGCTGCTTGTCCACGCACTGCGCGGCCCGCTCGAGGAAGTAGGGGATCCAGCCGATGTCACCCTCCGACAGCGCAATCTTCAGGTTCGGGAAGCGCTGGAAGTTGCCGCTGAAGATCCACGACAGCATCGCGGCGGCCGGGCGGATGCCACCCCACGCGAGGTTGGCGAGGAACGGGGCGTCCTCCGAGATCTTCGGCACGTTGGACGAAGACCCGATGTGCATCGAGGCGACGAGCTCCATCTCGTTGGCCGCGGCGAAGACCGGGTCCCAGTAACGGCCCTTGTCACAGATCGAGGGCAGTCCGAGCTTGGACGGCTCCTCGGAGAACGCGAAGGTCGTGACCCCGCGCGCCGCCATGCGCTCCATCTCCTTGACCGCGGCCTGCGGGTCCCACATCGGGATGAGCATCATCGGGATGTAGCGGCCGGGCGCCGCGCCGCACCACTCCTCGAGCCACCAGTCGTTGTAGGCCTGCAGCAGGCGCAGGCCGAGCTCGCGGTCACTGCCCTCCATGAAGAGCTGGCCGCAGAAGCGCGTGATCGTGGGGAAGCACAGCGAGGCGAGGATGCCCGCGCGGTCCATGTCCTCGAGGCGGGCGGTCGGGTCGTAGCACCCGGGCCGCATCTCCCCGTACGTGATGGGCTCGGGGCTGAACTCCTCCTTGGTCTTGCCCACCACCGCGGACAGACCCGAGCTCGGCATCTTCTTGCCGTCGTACAGCCAGTACTCGGCGCCCCCGTCCTGCACGAGCCGAGGCGCGCGGTCCTTGTCAGCCGCGGCCACGCGGTCCACCCAGAGGTGCCCCGGCTCGAGGATGTGGTCGTCGACCGAGATCAGCCAATCAAGGTTCAGGGACATCAGCGTCGCCTCACTGGAACGTCGATCTGACATGGGTAGAACGGCACTTCACTTCGTGACCAGCAGTGAAGCAGCGGCTCCGGGAGCCGTCAACGCTTGCGAGCAAGAAGTAGAACGGCACTCCACTTCTTGGTGAAGTGTGCCTATCCTGGCCCGCACCCCGACCCCCGCGCACCGACATCCCGGGCGAACGGAGAGCGAGTTGACGTACGGCACCGGGCAGCGACGGCGCTGCCTGCTCGCCACGACGGTGGCCGGCGCCGCGCTGCTGGCGGCCGCCTGCGGCAACCGGCACAGCCACGCCGAGGTGGTCGCCGCGGCCAACCCGGGCGTCACCGTCACCGGCCCGACGGCGGCGGCGCCGGCGCCGCTGGACGGCTCCGCCGGCAGCACGACGCCGGTGACCACGACGGCGACCACCGCCGCAACCACACCGGCC
>DASZYF010000215.1:0-13228 GCA_035545535.1 Mycobacteriales bacterium
GCCCCGGTGCCGGTGCAGGTGGCCGCGGCGACGGCGCTCGCCGCCGCCGAGCAGGAGCGCGCGACCGCCGCCCCGCGCTGGCAGGCCTGGACGGAGCTGCTGCGCGACGGCCTCGCCGCCGTGCCCGACACCGTGGTCGCCGGTGACCCGGACCCCGCGGGCCGGGCGCCCGGGCTGCTGGCGGCCTCGTTCCTCTACGTCGACGGCGAGGACCTGGTCGGGCGGCTCGACGTCGGCGGGTTCGCGGTGGCCTCCGGCTCGGCCTGCACCAGCGAGGAGCGGGCCCCGAGCCACGTGCTGGCCGCGATGGGCGTGCTCACCCAGGGCAACGTGCGGGTCTCGATGGGCCGCTGGACCACCGAGGCGGACGTGCGCGCCCTGCTGGCCGCCGTGGGGCCCGCCGTGGCGGCCATCCGGGAGCGGGCGGGCGTGGCCGGGCTCTGACGTGAAGGCGGGTCGGTGATCGGCCAGGATGGGCGGGTGGCGATCGTCATCGACTGTGTCGGGCAGCTGTGCCCGCTGCCGGTCATCGCGCTCGGCCGCCACATCGAGCGGGTCGCGGTCGGCGAGGTCGTCGAGCTGCGGGCCGACGACCCGGCGGCCAAGGTCGACGTCGCCGCCTGGTGCCGGATGCGCTCGCAGGAGCTGGTGAGCGCCGAGGACGGCACCTTCCTCATCCGTCGCCTCGTCTGAGACGACCTGCGCTACCTGGCCGCGGCGGGCAGGTGCGGGACGATCTCGGCCAGCGCGTCGGCGCCGTACGCGTCACCGAACCGCTGCGCGAGGCCCTCGACCGACCACTCCTGGGGGCCGAGCACCTCGAGGGCCAGCGTGCCGAGCGTCGCACCCAGCTGCAGGCAGCGCTCGAGGCCGAGCCCCCACGACAGCGCGGCGAGGAACCCGCCGCGGAACGCGTCGCCCGCGCCGGTGGGGTCGGCCTTGACCCGCTCGGGCAGCGCGGCCACGCGGACCGGCTCCTCGCCCTTGCGCTCGGCGATGACGCCGTCGGGGCCGAGCGTCGTGATGCGGGTGCCCACGTGGTCGAGCACCTCGGC
Source organism: Mycobacteriales bacterium (assembly GCA_035545535.1). Taxonomy (GTDB): domain Bacteria; phylum Actinomycetota; class Actinomycetes; order Mycobacteriales; family CAJCIY01; genus DASZYF01. The sequence continues at coordinate 1,056 of DASZYF010000215.1, forward strand.
GTCGGACCAGCCGGACTTCTGCTCGAGCAGCGTCTTCTCGTAGTCGTTGAGCATCAGCCAGGTCGCGCCGTCGACGAGCGAGCGGACGCGGTCGGCGTCCTGGAGGTGCGCGAGCTGGAACGAGGTGTCGGCGACGAACGGGACGCCAGCCTCCCGGGCGAGCGCGGTGTTGCGGATCATGGCCTCCTCGTCGTCCGGGCTGACGACGAGCAGGTCGGCACCGGGCAGCAGCGCGCCCATGTCGATGTCGCGGGCCTCGAGCATCGCGCCGGCGTAGAACGACCCGATCTGGCACATGTCGCGATCGATCGTCGCGACGAACCGGGCGCTGTGCCGGGTCTCGCTGACGCGCACGGCCTTGGTGTTGACGTTGTGGTCCTCGAGCCACTGCCGGTAGCCGGCGTCGAAGTCCGGGCCGACCGCGGCGACCAGCTCGCCGGTCACCCCGAGCGAGCCGAGACCGAAGGCGATGTTGGCGCCGGTGCCGCCGCGCCGCTGCACCAGCTCGTCGGTGAGGAACGACAGCGAGATCCGGGACAGCTGGTCCGGCAGGATCTGCTCCGCGAAGCGCCCGGAGAAGGTCATGAACTCGTCGGTGGCGACCGAACCGGCCAGCAGGATCCGCACGGGCGCGGAGCCTACGGAACGCGCTCTCGCCGCGCCCGATCATGAACGGGAGGTTTCCGGGAGGAGCGGTTTGCGAGGGTCGTCACAGGCCGTAGAACAACTACTCGTTGGTAGGTCGTGTCTACCCGTCAGTAGGGGTGTGCGTGGGCGTCCGACGTCCCTACCGTTGCGGGCATGACCTCCTTCCACCCCTGCCCTGGCGAGACCCCGTGGGAGTTCGACGGTGGGGACGGCCTGGTCGCGCTCGCCGACGACGCGCGGATGATCGTGCTGCCCGACGCGCCGGTGCGGATCCCCGCCCCGAGCCACGGGCCGGTCGTCATCGACGCCGAGCTCGCCCTGCTCACCGAGGGGCTCAGCCTCTACGGCGCCTGACCGGACGCACGACGGATCGAACGACGAAGGCCCCGGCGCAACGCGCCGGGGCCTTCGTCGTGGTCTGGATCGTGATCAGCTGAAGCTGTCGCCGCACGCGCAGGAGCCGGTCGCGTTCGGGTTGTCGATCGTGAAGCCCTGCTTCTCGATGGTGTCGACGAAGTCGATGGTGGCGCCGCCCAGGTAGGGCGAGCTCATGCGGTCGACCACGACCGGGACGCCGTCGAAGTCGAGGACGTTGTCGCCGTCGAGCGTGCGCTCGTCGAAGAACAGCTGGTAGCGCAGGCCGGAGCACCCGCCGGGCTGGACGGCGACCCGCAGGCGCAGGTCGTCACGGCCCTCCTGGTCGAGCAGCGTCTTGACCTTCGCGGAGGCGGCGTCGGTCAGCACGACCGTGCTCGCCACGGTGGTCTCGCTCATGGGGCTCCTTCGGAGGTGGTTCGGTCTGCCCGGAGCAACGCATGCGTGACCCGGTGCTGTTCCCAGGGTGGTGCACTTCCCAGGATAGGGCGCGCGCGGGCGCTCAGCCCTGATTCCTGTGTGGTGGTGACCACTGGCGGGCCACCCGGGTGGCCAGCTCGCGCAGCCAGTGGTCCGGCCGGCGCCGGCTCTCCTCCGGCGACCCGGCGAGCGCGACCGTGCTGTGGACCGCGTCGAAGCCCGCCGCCCGGGCCTCCCGGTCGCCCACCTCGACCAGTCCGGCGAGCACGAGGCAGGGCACTCCGGCGGCCTGTGCGGTGCGGGCTACGCCGTTGGGGACCTTGGAGCGCAGCGAGACCGCGTCGAAGCGGCCCTCCCCCGTGACCACCGCGCCCGCGCCGTCGAGCCGGGCCGGGAGGCCGACGGCGTCGAGGACGAGCTGGATGCCGGGCTCGCGCGTGCCGCCGAGCGCGAGGAGCGCGGCACCCAAACCCCCGGCGCCGTCCCGGCCCCGCACGCTGCGCCCGGCCGCCGCCTCGAGCTCGTCGGCCCAAGCCTCCATGCGCGCCTCGAGGCGCACGAGGGCCGCGCGGGAGGCGCCCTTCTGCGGCCCGAAGACCGCGGTGGCGCCGTGGTGGCCGAGCAGCGGCGCGTTCACGTCGGTCGCGGCGACGAGCCCGACACCCGCGGGCCAGGCGCCGCCGAGCTGCTCCCACAGGCCCTGGCCGCCGTCGTTGGTGGCGCTGCCGCCGAGGCCGACCACGACGGTGCGCGCACCCGCCGCCACCGCGGCGCCGAGCAGCTCGCCCACGCCGGTCGTGGTGGTGCGCTCGGGGTCGCGCTCGTCCTCGGCGAGCAGGTGCAGGCCGCAGGCCTGCGCGCTCTCCACGTAGGCGGTGCCGTCGCCGGTGAGCAGGAACGTCGCCGGGACCGGGCGGCCGAGCGGATCGCTCACGGTGACCGGGATGAGCTCGGCATCCGGGTGCGCCGACGCGAGCACGTCGACGAAGCCGGGCCCGCCGTCGGACAGCGGGATCTGCTCGGCCGCGTCGTGCGGAGCACCGGCGCTCCACCCCTCGGCCATCGCCGTCGCGGCCTGCGCGGCCGACAGGGTGCCGCCGAAGGAGTCTGGGGCGAAGACCACACGCACGTCGGGAGTCTGCTGCGGGCGATCGGTGTTGTGCGTGGCGGGGACTGCCCATGTACGCGGCGGGAACCGCCCATGTGCACTGTGGGACCCTGGAAGAACAGCCTGGGAGGCATCGAGACCGCAGTGACGACCACGACTCCGGGACTTCCGGCCGGGCTCGACCCGACCCCCCTGAACCTGCTCCTGCTCGGTCGCGGCAGCGACCCGGACAGCGAGCGCGGCGTCGACTGCCCCGGCGCGCTGCCTTCGGCGAGCGACCCCGACCTGGTGGCGCGGGCCGAGGCCGCGAAGGCGAAGCTCGGCGGCGACGTCTTCGTGCTGGGCCACCACTACCAGCGCGACGAGGTCATCCAGTTCGCCGACGTGACCGGTGACTCCTTCCGGCTCGCGCAGCAGGCGGCGGCCCGCCCGGACGCGCCGTACATCGTGTTCTGCGGCGTGCACTTCATGGCCGAGAGCGCCGACATCCTGACGTCCGACGCGCAGGCCGTCGTGCTGCCCGACCTCGCCGCCGGCTGCTCGATGGCCGACATGGCGAACGCGGCGCAGGTGGCGGAGGCGTGGGACGTGCTGGCCGACGCCGGCATCGCCGACGTGACCGTGCCCGTCACGTACATGAACTCCTCGGCCGCCATCAAGGCCTTCACCGGCGAGCACGACGGCACGGTGTGCACGTCGAGCAACGCCAAGCGCGCACTCGACTGGTCCTTCGGCGAGCGCGGCGGCGAGAAGGTGCTGTTCCTGCCCGACCAGCACCTCGGCCGCAACACCGCGGTGCGCGACATGGGCATGGCGCTGTCGGACTGCGTGGTCTACGACCCGCGCAAGCCCGGTGGCGGCCTCACCACCAGCGAGCTGCGCGACGCGCGCATGCTGCTGTGGAAGGGCCACTGCTCCGTGCACGGCCGCTTCAGCGAGCAGTGCGTCGACGACGTGCGCGCCCGCATCCCCGGCGTCAACGTGCTCGTCCACCCGGAGTGCCGGTACGAGGTCGTCGAGAAGGCCGATCACGTCGGCTCCACCGAGCGCATCATCAAGATGCTCGACGAGGCGCCGGCCGGATCGGCATGGGCCATCGGCACCGAGCTGAACCTCGTGCAGCGCCTCGCGCAGCAGCACACGGACAAGACCGTCGTGTTCCTCGACCGCACCGTCTGCTTCTGCTCGACGATGAACCGCATCGACCTGCCGCACCTCGTCGCCTCGCTCGAGGCGCTCGCGGGCGGTCGGGTGGAGAACCGCATCACCGTCGAGACCCGCACCGCCACTCTCGCGCGAAAGGCGCTCGACCAGATGCTGGCCCTGCCCTGATGGCCCTGCTGAGCCGCAAGAAGAAGGCTGCGGAGCCCGCGCCCAGCTTCGAGGAGAAGGAGGGCGGCAAGAACCGCCCGACGCCGAAGCGCAAGGACGCCATCGCCGCCCGTCCCGTCACGCCCTACATGAAGGGCAGCAAGGCGAAGGGCGCGCGCGGCGCCCGCACGGCTGATCGCGCTGCGCGTTCCGACACCTACGCGCAGCGCCGGCAGGCCGCCGAGCGGGGCGAGCTCCCGCGCGACGCCGGGCCCGAGCGCGCGCTCGTCCGCGACGTCGTCGACTCCCGCCGCAACATGCTCGGCCTGATGATGTTCCTCGCGCTCGGCCTGTTCGTGGAGAGCCTCGTCGGCAACGCGCTCCCGAGCGCGGTGAGCGTCGTCATCACGTCCGGCCTGTTCGCGTTCTTCCTCGTCGCGATGCTCGACGCCGCGGTGCTCATGCGGCTCATCCGCAAGCACGTGCGCGCGAAGTTCCCCGACTACCGCAAGCCGTACCGCTTCTACGCGTTCCAGCGCGCCATCTCCCCGCGCCGGCTGCGCATCCCGAAGCCACGCCGCCACGCGGGCGACCCGCTCTGAGCTCGTGCAGCCCGTAGGTTGCGGGCATGGAGCACCGCCGCCTCGGCCGGTCCGGTCTCGTCGTCAGCGAGATCGCGTACGGCAACTGGCTCACCCACGGCTCGCAGATCGAGCAGGACGCCGCCACCGCCTGCGTGCACGCCGCGCTCGACCAGGGCATCACGTTCTTCGACACCGCCGACGTGTACGCACAGGGCAAGGCCGAGCTCGCGCTCGCCGCGGCGCTCAAGGGTGAGCGCCGCTCGTCCTACGTGCTGGCGACGAAGGTGTTCTGGCCGACCGGCGACAAGCCGACCGACAAGGGCCTGTCGCGCAAGCACATCTTCGAGTCGCTGCACGCTTCGCTCGAGCGGCTCGGGACCGACTACGTCGACCTGTACCAGGCGCACCGCTACGACCCGGAGACACCCCTCGACGAGGTGCTGAAGGCGTTCGACGACCTCGTCCGCCAGGGCAAGGTGCACTACGTCGGCATCAGCGAGTGGCCCGCGGAGCGCATCGCCGAGGCGATCGCGCTGGCGACCGAGATGGGCTTCGACCGCATCGTGTCGTCACAGCCGCAGTACTCGATGCTGTGGCGCACGATCGAGGCGAAGGTCGTGCCGCTGTGCCGCCAGGAGAGCATCGGGCAGATCGTCTGGTCGCCGATCGCGCAGGGCGTGCTGTCCGGCAAGTACCAGCCCGGGCAGCCGCCGCCCGCGGGCACGCGCGGCACCGACGAGACCGGCGGCGCGAACAACATCGCGTGGCTGCTCAACGACTTCACGCTGACGAAGGTCCAGGCGCTTCGCCCCATCGCCGAGCAGGTCGGCCTGTCGATGGCCGCGCTCGCGGTGGCGTGGGTGCTGCAGAACGACAACGTCTCCGCGGCCATCATCGGCGCGTCCCGTCCCGAGCAGGTCGCCGACAACTGCACCGCCGCGGGCGTGAAGCTGACCGACGACGTGATGAAGGCGATCGACGCGGCCCTCGAAGGCGCCGTGATCGACAACCCCGACTTCGTCGGTTAGCTGCCGGTCAGCTCACTCCGCGGGGTCGAGCGACATCGGGTAGACGACCGCGCCGTCCTGCAGGAGCGCGACGCCGTGCACGCCCGCCTCGAGCAGCTCGCGGAAGTTCTCACCGATCCAGGTCTCCGCGTCGGACTGGCTCCCGAAGGCGGGCGCCACCGGGGCGTCGTCGGTGGTGGGCCGCTCGTCGTAGCGCCAGGTCCAGGTCACCGCGCTATCGTCGCACCGCTACACGAACTGCCAGCACGACCGCGTGGCCGTGGGGGAAGTCCGGTGCGACTCCGGCGCTGACCCGCAACCGTGTGCCCGCCCGCTCCCCCGAGCGGACGGGTGAGCCGGGGCACCCACACCATGCGGAACCACCCACCCGTCGTGGTCTGCGGGATCGGGTCCGGCCGCCCGTCGATCCACAGGGCGCCTCCGGGTCCTCTCTCCCAGCGACCCAAGGAGGCCCCTGTGAGACGCACCGCCCTCATCGCCGCAGCCAGTGCTGCGGCGCTCGCCCTGCCCGCCGCGGCCATCCCGGCCGCCGCCGCCCCACCGAAGTTCTCGACCGACGACGCGCGGCTCGGCGGCTCGTGGCTCGCCCACCAGCTCACGCCCGCCGGCTACGCGCGCGACGCCAAGGGCAAGCCGAGCCCCAGCGACACCGCGGGCGTCGTGCTCGCGCTCGCCGCGGCGGGCCTCGGCCCGGTCGCCCAGCAGCACGCGACCGCGTGGCTCGCGAAGCACGTGAACCTCTACGTGCGCGACAAGACCGGCAAGGACAAGGCGGGCGAGCTCGCGACGCTCATCCTCGTCGCCGACAGCCAGGGCACCGACCCGACGAGGTTCGGCGGCACCAACCTGGTCAAGCGGCTGCAGAAGACGCAGCACAAGACCGGCGCGGACGCGGGGCTGTACGGCTCGCAGGACCCGACGTACGACGGTGCATACCGCCAGGGCCTCGCGCTGCTCGCGCTGTCGACGGCCAAGGCGAACAACAAGCTCGGCGTCGGCTGGCTCGTCAAGCAGGAGTGCGCCGACGGTGGTTGGTCCGCGCACAAGGACCCGGGTGCGGCCTGCGCGTTCGAGGACACCAACTCGACCGCGCTCGCCGTCGAGTCGCTCGCGACCCTCGGTCGCGCCGTCGGCCGCGGCGTGCGGTGGCTGCACGGGCAGCAGCTCGCCGACGGTGGCTGGGGCTACGGCGTCTCGACGCCGCAGTACCCGACGAGCGCGGACCCGGACTCGACGGCCGTCGTGATCCAGGGCCTCATCGCCGCGGGCAAGGACCTCACGTCCTCGGCGTGGCGCAAGAAGGGCGGCACGGCGTTCACCGCGCTCGACTCCTTCGAGCTCGGCTGCCTCGCGCCGGCCAAGCAGCGGGGCGCCTACTTCTACCCGGGCGGCATCAAGAAGCCGAACCTGCTCGCGACGGAGCAGGCGGTCGTCGCCGCGGCCGGCAAGGCGTTCCCGCTCGGGCACACCGAGGCGGACACGCGCTCCGTCCACTGCGCCTGAGCGACGGCTCGTGCTGAACCGGGCCCGGACGGGGCTTGCGCTCACCGTCGCGCTGTGCGCGACGGTGCTGCCGCTCGCCCTGTCCGGCCCGGCGCACGCGGCGACCCAGCTGGAGTGCATCGGCGTCGTCGTCGATCCGGCGGGCTCGGGCTCGCCACGGGCACCCGACACGTACTGCGCGACGGTGCCGTACGGCGCGACCGGCCAGCAGGTCCTGGCGGCGCGCGCGAAGGCGCTCAACCGCCCGCAGCCGCGCTACCAGGGCGGCCTGCTCTGCGCGATCGATGGCTACCCGGCGACCGGCTGCGGCGAGCACGACACCGCGCGCGGCGGCTACGACTACTGGTCCTACTGGCACAAGCGGCGCGGCTCCAGCCAGTGGGTCTACTCGGGCACGGGCGCCGACCAGTACTCCCCGGTGCCGGGCGACCTCGAGGGGTGGGCGTTCCAGGAGGGCGGCGCCGAAGGCGGCCGGGTGCCTCCGGACGTGAGTGCCGAGTCGGTGTGCGCAACCGCGCGACCGGCCGCAAGCGGCGCGTCGTCAGCCCCGTCGTCGAAGAAGCCGTCCGCGACGACGCCCGCGACGCGGCCGGCGACGAAGGCGCCCACGAAGAGCGCGACCCCGACGCCGGCGGCGACGAAGCCATCGACATCGTCGCCCGCACCGAGCGTCGCGAGCACGGCGCTCATCACCGGCAGGGGTCCGACCACGCCGCCGCCGTCCGTCGACCCGTCGTTCACGTCGCACCCGCCCGTGACGACGACGCCCGCCGCCGGGTCGTCGTCGCCCGCGGTCGTCGCGCCCGCGGTCGCCGACGCGACGCCGACCAAGAAGGGCGGCGGCCCACCCGTCGGCGCGATCGTCGCGGGCATCGCGGTGCTGCTGCTCGCCGCGGGAGCGTTCGCGCGCTCGCGGATGACCCGGCGATGAGCGACCCGCGGTGAAGGTGCGTGAGGTCCACCCGGCCGCCTGGTGGCTGTGGTCGCTCGGGCTCGCGCTCCTCGCGAGCCGCACGACGAACATGCTGCTCGTCGCGTTGATCCTCGCGATGACGACGTTCGTCGCGCTGTCGTGCCGCCGCCCGAGCCCGTGGAGCAGCGCGTACCTCGTGTTCGTCAAGATCGGCATCGCGGCGGTCGTGCTCCGCGTGACGCTGACCGCCCTCGCCGGCGCGCCCATCGGGACGCACGTGCTCGTGACGTTGCCGCAGGCGCACCTGCCGCACGTGTTCGCCGGCACCCGCATCGGCGGGCCGATCACCGCGGAGGAGCTCGCGCTGTCCGCCGAGGAGGGCGTGCGCCTGCTCGCGATGCTGGCGTGCGTGGGGGTGGCGAACGTGGTGACGACCCCGAGCCGCCTCGTGAAGTCGATGCCGGCGGCGCTGTACGAGGCCGGCCTCGCCGTCACGGTCGCCGTGTCGATAGCGCCGCAGACCGTCGCCCAGCTGCGCCGCGTGCGGGCCGCGCGCCGGCTGCGCGGACGGCCCACCCGCGGGCTGGCGGGCGTGCGGGGCCTCGGCGTGCCGGTGCTCGAGGGTGCGCTCGCATCGTCGCTCGCACTGGCCGCGGCGATGGACTCCCGCGGGTACGGGCGGCGCGTGCCCGTGCGCCGCGGCCGCCGCGTCATCGCGAGCACGGCCGCGCTGGGCGGCATCGTCGTCGTCGGGGCCGGGACCTACGGCATCACCGGCGGCGGGCCGCGGTGGTTCGGCTGGCCCCTGCTGTCGGCCGGCGCCGTCCTGCTCGTCACCGGTCTGCTGCTCGGCGGTGCGCGCAGCCCCCGCACCCGCTACCGCGCCGACCGCTGGGACGTGCGCGCCAGCGCCCTCGCGGCGCTCGGCGTGCTCGCCGTCATCGCGACGACGGCGTCCGACGGCGACCCGCTGCTCACGCCCGGCGATCCGCTCGCGGTTCCGAACCTGCCGTGGCTCCCCGCGGCGGCCGTGCTCGTCGCCGCGCTGGCGGCGTTCCTCGATCCCGCGCCGCGCCGGGCGAAGCCGACGGCCGACCCCCCGGTCGGCTCGGCGCCGTTGCGAGCCGCCGCGTGATCCGGCTCGATGCGGTGACCGTGACGCTGCCCGGCCGGGCCGAGCCGGTGCTGCGCAACATCGACCTGCACGTGCCCGAAGGCGAGCTGTGCCTCGTGGTCGGCCGCACCGGCACCGGCAAGACGACGCTGCTGCGCTGTGTCAGCGCGCACATGCCGCACATCACAGGTGGCGTCCTCGCAGGGCACGTGAGCGTCGGCGGCCGCGACACCCGCGACCACCCGCCGCGCGAGCTCGCCGACCTCGTGGGCGTCGTCGGGCAGGACGCGGTTGCGACGTTCGTCACCGACCGGGTGGAGGACGAGCTCGCCTACGCGATGGAGTCGCTGGGCGTCGCTCCCGACACGATGCGCCGGCGCGTCGAGGAGACGCTCGACCTGCTCGGCCTCGCCGACGTGCGCGACCGGGCGCTGCTGTCCCTGTCCGCCGGGCAGCAGCAGCGCGTCGCGATCGGCGCTGTGCTCACCGCGCACCCGCGGGTGCTCGTCCTCGACGAGCCGACGAGCGCGCTCGACCCGCCGGCCGCCGAAGAGGTCCTCGCCGTGCTGACGCGCCTGGTGCACGACCTCGGCCTCACGGTCCTCATGGCCGAGCACCGGCTCGAGCGGGTCGTGCAGTACGCCGACCGCGTCGCGCACCTCGACGAGGACGGCCGCATCACCGCGGGCGATCCTGCGACCGTGCTCGAGCACGCCTCGGTCGCCCCTCCCGTGGTGTCGCTCGCCCGCATCGCCGGGTGGTCTCCCCCACCTCTCTCGGTGCGGGACGCGCGGCGCATCGCCGGCCCGTTGCGCGAACGCCTCGCGACATCGCCCGCGGTCACGCGCACCCCGTCCGCGTTCGGCGACGTGCTGGCGCACGTGCGGCGCGCATCGGTGGTGCGCGACGACGTGACGGCGCTCCGCGACGTCGAGCTCACCGTGCGCCGCGGCGAGGTGGTGGCGCTGATGGGCCGCAACGGCGCCGGCAAGTCGACACTGCTCGAGACGCTCGCGGGCCTGCTGACGCCGACGCGTGGCTCGGTCACCGTCGCCGGCGCGACCCCGCACAAGCTGACGTCGCGCAACCTCGTGCGCACGGTCGGTCTCGTGCCGCAGGAGCCGGGCGACCTGCTCTACGCCGCCACCGTCGCCGCCGAGTGCGCGACCGCCGACACCGAGACCGGGCTCGACGCCGGGGCGACGGCGGCCGCGCTCGACCGGCTGCTGCCCGGACTGCTCACGACCCGCGCCGACGTGCATCCGCGCGACCTGTCCGAGGGCCAGCGGCTCGCGCTCGCGCTGGCCGTCGTGCTCGCCGGCCGTCCGCCGCTGGTGCTGCTCGACGAACCCACACGGGGGCTGGACTATCCCGCGAAGGCGCGGCTCGCGCAGTGGCTCGACGAGCTCGCCGCCGACGGGCACGGCATCGTCCTCGCTACGCACGACGTCGAGCTGGCCGCCGAGTGCGCGCATCGCACCGTCGTGCTGGCCGACGGCGAGGTCGTGGCCGACGGCCCGTCCCGCGAGATCGTCACCGCGTCGCCCGCGTTCGCGCCGCAGGTGGCGAAGATCCTCGCGCCCGGGCCGTGGCTGACCGTGGCCGACGTCGAAGCCGCGCTGGAGGCGGCGTCATGACGACGCTCGCCCCTCCGCTGCGGCCGCCGACGAGCGTGCGCGCGGTCCAGGTGCGCTGGCGCAGCGGCCTCGCCCTCGCCGCGACGTCGGTGCTGGGCGTCGCCGCGTTCCTGTGGCCGTTGTTCATCGGGCACGGGGCAGGCATCGACGGGCACGAGGCGGACGCGCCGTTCATCGTCGCCGGACTGCTCGCCCTGCTGCTCGCGACGGTGCTGGCCGAGCTCGCCGACGGCGGCATCGACGCGCGGGCGCTGGCGATGCTCGGGGTGCTCGCGTCGGCCGGCTCGCTGCTGCGCCTGCTCGACCCCCGCATCGCGCTGACGGAAGGCATGGTCTTCTTCCTCCTCGCGCCGGCCGGCCGCGCGCTGGGCCGCGGCTTCGGTTTCCTGCTGGGCGCGCTGACGCTGTTCGCGTCCGCGCTGCTCACGGTCGGCGTCGGCCCGTGGCTGCCGTTCCAGATGCTGGGTGCCGGGTGGTTCGCGTTCGGCGCCGGCTGCCTGCCGCAACGCGTGCACGGCCGCGCCGAGGTGCTGATGCTGGCGGTCTACGCCGTGGCGGCGTCGGAGATCTACGGCATCCTGCTCGACTTCTCGTTCTGGCCGTTCCGCATCGGCACCACGACGCCGCAGCTCGACTACGTCCCCGGCGGATCGGTCGCGACGAACCTGCACCACTTCTGGGCCTTCCACTCGGCGACCGGAGTCGGCTGGGACCTGCTGCGCGGGTTCGGCACGTTCGTGCTCGTCATCGCGGCCGGGCGGCCGGTGCTCGCCGCACTGCGGCGGGCATCGCGGCACGCGGGGTTCGAGGAGGCGCCGTGATCGAGGTCACCCTGCTCGGCACCGGTCCGAGCGACGGCTGGCCCAACCCGTGGTGCACGTGCGCCTCGTGCCAGTGGGCGCGGGCGACACCGGGCGCGCGCCGCGGGCAGACCACCGCGCTCGTGGATCGCACGCTGCTCATCGACAGCGGCTCGGTGCGGCGGGCGCACGACGACCTCTCGTCGGTGCGCACGCTGCTGCTCACCCATGCGCACCCGGACCACACCGATCCGCAGCCTCTGCTGTGGCGGTCGTGGGTCGACCGCAGCCCGCTCGAGGTCGCGGGGCCGCCCGCGGCGCTGGACGTCTGTCGCGGCTGGACGGAGGCCGACGTGACGTGGCGGCCGCTGCACGCCGGCGACGAGGTCGTGCTCGCGAGCGGGCACCGCGTGCGGGCGCTGCCGGCCGAGCACGACCCCGCGATGGGTCCGCCGTTGCTGTACGACATCGACGAGCGGTTGCTCGTGCTGTGGGACACGGCACCTCCGCTGCCGGCGATCTCGGGACCGGCCCGCGAGGTCGTGCTGCTCGAGTGCACGAGCGGCGACGGCCCGGACCTGCCCGGCCACCACGGCTTCACGGCGTTCGCGCGCTCGATCGCGGAGCTGCGGCGCGACGGCGCGGTCGACGACCGCACGGCCGTCGTGCCGGTGCACCTCGGCCACCGCAACCCGCACGGCGACGAGCTCGAGCGCCGGTTCGCCGCGATCG